>JAPOYM010000060.1 GCA_026706565.1 bacterium | reverse complement strand
GCCCGCTCCGCCGCCGTCGGCCGCTGCACCCGCGCCGTCGGCCGCCGCACCCGCGCCATCGCCCGCCGCGGCGCCGCCCGAGCTGTCACCTGTCTCCGCCGCGGCGCCCGCTCCGCCGCCGTCTGCCTCCGCGGCGCCCGCGTCTCCCCAACCATCCGTGCCGCCTCCGGCCGCCGAGGAGGAGGGCTCGGCCGCTGCGGTGGACGCCGCCGGGCGGGGGGGCGTTCCTTCGGGCTCGCCGGCCGCACCCGCCGCGGCGGCGGCCCTCGGTTCGACCGCGCTCCCGGTGGATCCTGGCCGCCCGCTGGCCCCGCCTCCCGCCCCGCAGCCGCCTCCTCCCCCTGCGCCGCCCTCTCCGCCCGCTCCTCCTCCGCCGCCGCCCCCCCCGCCCCCGCCGCCCCCGGTCGCACCTGCGTGGCGCCCGGTCACCATCCTCGTCGCCAAGGACGACGTCAACGGCATAGTGCCCGTGTACGACGCCCCCGGCGGGAACCGCCTGTCGTTCCGCGACGGCGAGGTGTGGAGCTACACGTACCGCGGCAATCGCCTAGTCGCCCGCGTGCTGCAGGGGTCCGAGGGAGACGAATGGGCGCAGGTGGAGCTTCCGGTCCGCCCCAACGGCAGCCGCGGCTGGGTGCGGACGGAGGGCTTCAACTGGTCGACCGTGCGGCATCACATACTCGTCGACCTCTCAGACCGGCTCGTGGCGCTGTTCAACGGGAACGAGCTGGTGACTTACACCCGCGCCATCGTCGGCCGGCCCAACACGCCGACCCCCACGCTGCGCGGCTTCGTCGTGGAGAAGCTGCCGAATCACAGCCGCCAGTACGCCGGCGGCGCGTTGGGAGACTGGATCCTCATGCTGTCGTTCTTCAGCGAGGTGCTGGCGGATTTCAGCGGCGGACTGCCGCGGATCGCCCTGCACGGCACCCACATCCCCCAGCGCGTAGGCGAGGCGCTCTCGAACGGCTGCATCCGCATCCCCAACAGCATCATCGACGTGATCGCCCGCACCGCCCCCCTCGGCACGGTGGTGAACATCACCGTCTGAGCACCGGCCGCGGCGACCCGGCGCAACGCCGGCGCTACGCGTCAGCGCAGCGCGCCGGCCATGGTGTCGATGATGCGGTCGATCTCGTCGTCGCTGATAATCAGGGGCGGGCACATGGCCAGGGCGGTGCCGATGGGCCGCACGATGACCCCCGCCTCCAGGATCTTGGCGCGCACCCCGGCTGCGTCGCGGCCCAGTTCGGCCGCCCAGACGGCGCCGGTTCCCCTGTAGCCGGCCACGAGCCCGTCTTCGGCCAGCGCCCGCAGTCCGGCCGAGATGCGCTCGCCGATGCGGTCCGCCCGCCCTAGTAGCCCTTCGGCCTCCATGAGGTTCAGATTGGCCACGCCCGCGGCGCAGGCTGCCGGATGCCCCGAGTAGGTGTAGCCGGTGCGCAGCAGGAAGCCCTCCGCCTGGGCCTCGAAGGTGTCACAGACCCGCCGCGAGAGGATCACCCCGGCCAGCGGCTGGTAGCCCGAGGTGACTCCCTTGGCGAAGGTCATGATGTCGGGGGCGACGCCGTAGTGCTGCGCCCCGAACCATTCCCCGGTGCGCCCGAAGCCGCATATCACCTCGTCGAGGATGAGCAGCGCACCGTGGGTGTCGCAGAGCCGCCGCAGGCCCTCCAGGTAGCCCTCGGGGGGCGGCCACACCCCGCCGGCGCCCTGCAGCGGTTCGGAGATCACCGCGGCCAGTTGCTCGTCCTGGGCGGCCATCGCGACCGCCGCGGCCTCCAAGTCGTCGTGGGGCACCTCGATGAAGTGGGGCACGAGGTCGCCCCAGCCCTCGCGGTTGGGGGCGATGCCCTGGGCCGCCGTGCCGCCGAAGTTGGTGCCGTGGTAGCCGTTCGTGCGGGTGATCACGGTTTGCCGTCCGAGGTCGCCGCGCAACTGGTGCCACTGGCGGGCGATCTTCAACGCGGTGTCCACTGCCTCCGAGCCCGAGCAGCACAGGAACACCCGCCCGTCGGAGAGCGGGGAGCGCTCGACGATCATGGCCGAGACTTCGTCCGCTGCGGGGTTCGTGAACGGCGCGAACGTGTTGTAGGCCTCCAGGTTCCGCATCTGGTCGGCGACGGCATCGATGATCTCGGCCCGACCGTGTCCCGCCTGGCAGTACCAGAGGCTGGCCATGGCGTCCAGGTAGCTGTTGCCGGCGTCGTCCCACAGGGTGCAGCCCTCGCCACGCACGAGGTTGATGTACCGCTCCAGGGTCGGCGGCGAGAACGGGTGGAGGAACGCGCTCGGCATGACGCCTGCTCCTTTCGATCCGGAACGATTCGAGGGTAACGTCGCCCCGGAATGATTCTGTCCGATCGGTCCATCCGGGAACAGATCGCCCTCGGGCGCGTCGCCATCGAACCGCTGGCCGACGACGCTGTCCAACCCTCCTCGGTGGATCTGCGCCTCGACCGCTACTTCCGGGTCTTCCGGAACCACACGATGGGCTGCATCGACGTCAAGAAGGATCTCGGCCCGCTGACCGAACCCCTGGAGATCGGCGCCGACGGCGTGTTCATCCTGCACCCCGGCGAGTTCGTGCTGGGCTGCACCCTTGAGCGGGTGAGCCTGCCCGACGACTTGGTGGGGCGCCTCGAGGGGAAGTCGAGCCTGGGGCGCCTGGGGCTGTTGATCCACTCGACCGCCGGGTTCGTGGACGCCGGCTGGCAGGGGCAGCTCACGCTGGAGTTCTCGAACGTGGCGAACCTGCCGATCACGCTCTATCCGGGCATGAAGATCGGCCAGATCAGCTTCATCGCCATGAGCACCCCCGCCGCCAATCCCTACGGATCGCGGGCGGTCGGCTCGAAGTACCAGGGCCAGGTCGGTCCGGTCCCCAGCCGCTATTGGGAGAACTTCTGACCGGGTCAGTCCTCGCCGCCGAAGCGCGCCAGCAGATCCCTCGCCTGCGCAACCCAGTTCCACTTCTGGATGCGCCCGGGCGCGCCGATCGCCTCCTCGAGCGCCTCCACGCCCGCCTCGTCGAGGACCGCGATCTGGTCGTAGCCCGTGATCCCCTGCTTGGCCAGCTCGACCAGCAGCATCGGGTCGGTGCCCTTGATGAGGCGCAGGTCGTCGTGGCGGGGTTCGGCCGCTTCTGTCGCTGCTGCCTGAGACGGCGGGGCGGGTGCCGGGGCGGGTGCCGGCGCAGGCGCCCCGGCAGGGATCGCGGCGGGCGTCGCCGCGGGCCGCCGGCGCGCCATCGGGGCGAGATCCAGACCGGCCACCGACACCGCCACGGGGACCCCGCCGCCGCCCGGGTCGCCGACGACCACCGGCGAAGCGATCTCGGCACTGCGCCGGCCGGCGGCCTCCTCCTCGCCCCGGCGGATCGCCTCCAGCACAACTAGGGCGATGTCGCCGACCTGTACGTCTTCGGGCTCGACTCCTTCGCCGCGCACCCCGTCGTCGATCATGACGTAGCAGAACGGGCAGGCGGTGGCGATGCGCTCGGCGCCGGTGGCCAGCAGTTCCCGGCTGCGCACTGCGTTCACCTGCTCGCCGACGTGCTCCTCCATCCACATGCGGGCCCCGCCTGCGCCGCAGCAGGCGCCCTTGGTGCCGTTGCGCGGCGCCTCCACCACCTCGAGCCCGCCGATGGCCCCCACCACCCGCCGCGGGGCCAGGTAGACGTCGTTGTGGCGGCCCAGGTAGCAGGAGTCGTGGTAGACGAGCCGCTCCGGCAGGCGGGCCTCGGAGAGGTCCAGCCTCCCGCTCTCGACAAGCTGCTCCAAGAGCTGGCTGTGGTGGATGACCTCGTAGTGCCCGCCCAGTTGCGGGTACTCGTTGCCGAGAGTGTTGAAGCAGTGCGGGCACTGGGTGATGATCTTGCGCACGCCCATGCCGTTGAGGGTCTCGACGTTCTGGGCGGCCAGCATCTGGAACACGTACTCGTTGCCCGAGCGCCGGGCCGGGTCGCCGGTACACATCTCCGCAGGGCCCAGCACGGCGAAATCCACGCCGGCGCGCTGCATCAGCTCGGTCATGGCGGCGGTGACCTTGCGGTTCTTGTCGTCGTAGCTGCCGGCGCAGCCCACCCAGTAGAGGTACTCGGCCTCGATGGGGTCGCTGCCGTCGAGCACCGTCACGCCCTCGAAGTCGGACGCCCAGTCGGCGCGGGCCGCCTGGGCCATGCCCCAGGGGTTGCCGGAGTTCTCCATCGCCCGGTAGGCGGTGCCGAGTTCGCTGGGGAAGTCGCTCTCCATCAGCGATAGGTAGCGCCGCATGTCGAGGATCTTGTCGAGGATCTCGATGTGTACGGGGCAGACCTCGTCACAGGCCCGGCAGGTGGTGCAGGCCCACACCTCCTCGGAGCTGACGCGTTCGAACACGTTGGCGCTCGCCACGGTGATCTCGGCGTCGGCGCCGATGGGCGGCGAGGTGGCCGGGGCGCCGCTGGCCGCCATCACCTGGCCCACCTTGAGCACGATCTCGCGGGGGTCCAGCGGCTTGCCGGTGGCGTGCGCCGGGCACACCGAGGTGCAGCGCCCGCACATCGTGCAGGCGTCGAGGTCCAGGAGCTGCTTCCAGGTGAAGTCCTCCACCGCCGTCGCCCCGAAGGAGTCCAAGTCGGTCTCGGCTAGGTTCGGCATCGCCCGCATGGCCCCCTTGGGGCGCTCACGGTCGCGCAGGTACATGTTCGCCGGCGAGGTGAACATGTGGCGCAGCATCGTGACCGGTATCAGCAGGACGAAGACCACGAACGACGCAACGTGCAGGATCCACCAGACCTGGTGCCAGCCGGCCACGTTGGAGAGCCCGTCGGCCAGCGTGGCCAGCGGGTAGCCGATCACCGACCAGCGCTCGAAGGACGGCGTGCCGGCCTCGGCGATGCGGAAGGCCTCCGCCCCGAAGCCCGTGAGGCCGATGAGCAGCATCGTTGCGAGGATCACGGCGTGCTCGGGGCGGGTCTTGTGGCGGATCCGGTACGGGCGCAGCCGCCAGGGCCCCCAGCGCCGCAGGATCGCCCAACCCACCCCCGCCAGGAACACCGCCCCGGCCAGGTCGCCGGTGAGGGAGTAGCCCTGGTAGACGCGACCGGTGAGGAACTTGGCCCCGTCGGGCAGCTGGTGCTCGACCTCCAGCGTGACAGTCACCGCCAGCAGCACCAGGAAGCTGAAATAGATGAGGGAGTGCATCGCACCGGCCGCCGGCTCGCGCAGGAGCGTGCGCATGTACACACCCGCCCGCAGATCGGCCAGCCGGCGATGCGCGTTGCGCCAAGTCGTTCGGCGCTCCTCGGCGGCGCCCCGCTGCCAGTTGCGCACCCGGTGGGCGAACAGCACCGAGGCGTACAGCAGCGCGACGGGCACCACGGTGTAGAAGGCCGCCCGCAGCGGCCCGGGGATGTTGCCGAACACCTCTCGGGTCACCGTCGCGGTGCTTCCGAAGCCCGTGACCGCGGCGGCCACACCCGAGGCGACGGTGACCAGAGCCAGCCCGAGCCCCGCCAGGATCACCAGACGGTCGGGCGGGAGGCGACCGAAGCGAGGCGGCTCGCTGCTCATATCGCCGCTGAGGCTACGGGCATCGGCGCAGGCACGAAAGTGACCGGCCCGAACGCGCTGGACTGCTCATCCCCCGGCGAGGCTAGGGGCAGCGGGGCGCGTTCGCGGCGATGCCGGTGATCGCGCCGCTGCTGCGGGCCGCCCTGATGCCCGAGCGGGCCGGGGAGTCTAGGATCGCGCCGAACGGAGGGAGAAGCAGATGCGGGTAGGCGTAGACATCGGCGGGACTTTCACGGACGCGGTGGCCGTTGACGACGCCGGCCGCATCCGCACCGCCAAGGTGCTGACCACACCGAGGCGCCTGCACGACGGCGTGCTCGAGGCGCTCGAGCGGCTGGAGGTGGACTGGGGCCGCCTGGACTCCATCACGCACGGCACCACCGCGGGCCTCAACGCGTTCCTCGAGCGCCGGGGGGCCAGGGTCGCCCTGCTCACCACCCGCGGCTTCCGGGACGTCTACGAGCTCGGCCGCGCCAACCGGCCCGACATGTACAACGTGCGCTACCGCCAGCCGACGCCGCTGGTGCCGCGGCGCTGGATCTTCGAGATCGACGAACGGGTCGCCGCCGACGGGTCGGTGCTAGCGGCGCTGGACGAGGCGGCGGTGCGGGCGCTAGGGGAGCGGCTGGGCGGCGAGTTCGAGGCCGTGGCCGTCTGCTTCCTGCATTCCTACGCCAACCCCGACCACGAGCGCCGCACCGCGGAGATCCTGGCCGACGCGGCGCCGTCGCTGGCGGTGGTCTGCAGCCACGAGATCGCCCCGGAGTGGCGCGAGTACGAGCGCACCAGCACTACCGCCATAGCCGCCTACGTGGCGCCCATCGTGCAGAACTACCTGGCCGAGTTGGAGCAGCAGGTGGCCGACCGGGGGCTGCGGGGACCGTTGCGGGTCATGCAGTCCAACGGCGGCGTGATGATGGCCGCCATGGCCCGCCGCAAGGCCGTTCAGACGTTGTTCTCCGGTCCGGTGGGCGGCACGATCGCCTGCGTCGCCGTGGCGGAGCAGCTGCGCGACGAGGTGGAGGTGGGCCGGCTCATCTGCGTCGACATGGGCGGCACTTCCTTCGACGTGAGCCTGGTTGTGGACGGCGAGGCCGACGTGGAGCTGGAATCGACACTGGAGCGCCACCCGGTGCTTTCGCCCACCGTCGCCATCCACACCATCGGCGCCGGCGGCGGCAGCGTCGGGCACGTCTCGGCGGGCGGCCTGCGGGTGGGCCCCCGGTCGGCGGGCGCGGAGCCGGGCCCGGCCTGCTACGGGTCCGGCGGAAGTGAGCCGACGGTCACCGACGCCAACCTGCACTTGGGCCGGCTGCCGTCGGTGGCCCGCCTGGCGGGGGGCATGGCGCTGGACGCGGCCGCGGCGGAGGCGGCGCTGAGCGCTGTGGGCGAGGAGTTGGGGCTGGACGCCGACGCCTTGGCGACGGGGATCGTGGCCGTGGCCGACGCCACCATGGCCAACGCCATCCGGGAGATCACCGTGCTGCGGGGCATCGACCCTCGCTCGTTCGCGCTGGTGGCCTTCGGCGGGGCCGGCCCGCTGCACGCCGCCGCCCTGGCCGACGAGCTGGAGATCGACACCGTGGTGGTTCCCGCCGATCCGGGCGTGCTTTCGGCCTACGGCATGCTGCACGCCGACATCCGCCACGACGTGGTGCAGAGCTTCTACGCGGCGGTCGCTGAGACCGACCCTGAGGCGCTGGAGGCGACGCTGGCCGAGCTGGCCGAGCGGGCCCGCCTGCTCGTCAAGGAGGACGGCATCGGCGAACGCGCCATCGCACTGGAACCGTCGGCGGACCTGCGCTACGTGGGCCAGGAGTACACCGTGACGCTGCCGCTGCTCGCAGGCGACGGGACTGGGCAGACGCTGGCCGAGCTGCCGCAGCGCTTCGCCGAGGCGCACGAGGTGCGCTACGGCCACAGCAACCCCGCCGAGGACGTGGAGTTCGTGAACCTGCGGATGACGGCGCGCGGCTCGCTGCGCCGCCCCGACGCCGTCTACTTGCCGACCGGGGAGGCCGGCGAGCCTGTGGCCGTCGAGCGGGCTTGGTTCGACGGCGCCTGGCTGCCCACGCCGGTACACCGGCGCGGGGCGCTCCCCGCCGGCGCCGCCGTGAGCGGTCCGGCGATCGTCCTGGAGGACGCCTGCACGACCCTCGTGGCGCCTGCGTGGGCGGCGTCGGTGTCCACCCACGGCCATCTCGTGCTGCGGCGATCCTGAGTCGCCCGGCCAAGCGACGGCGGCCCTCCGAGGAGCCCCCGACGGGAAACCACAACAGAGGAGAGAACACCATGCGCATCCTGCTGATCAACCCCCTGGGGGTGAACGTCTACGACGAGCTCGTCAGCGAGGTAGTGCGGCCCGCGCTCAGCTCGGACACCGAGCTGACGGTGCGCTCCCTCGCCGGCAGCGGCGTGCCCGAGACGGCGTTCCTGCCGGCGGCCTCGCTGCTCATGAACCAACTGCTGTCGGCGGTGCAGCAGGGCGAGCGCGACGGGTTCGACGCCGTGGTGATCGGCTGCGCCTCCGACCCGGGGCTGACCGACGCCAAGGAGCTGGTGTCCATACCGGTGACGGCGCCCATGGAGGCGGCCGTCGCCACCGGGCGCGCTTTCGGGCGGCTCGCGGTCGTGGCGCCGCGGATCGAGAGCGGCGAGGGCGAGAACCTCCCCCAGGACGCCAACTGGGTGCGCCGGCTGGTGCATGCCTACGACGGCGCCCCGATCTTCGCCGGCGTGTTCTCCGCGCCGTGCCCGCACCCTCCTGCCGACCTCGTTGACCGGCTGGTTCACGAGGACCCCCTCGAACTGCGGACCATCGTGCGGCGCGGCATGGCCGAGGCGATCGCAGGCCCGGCCGGCGACGCCGCCGAGGCGGCCTTCCGAGACCACGACGCCTCGGTGCTGTTCTTCGCTTGCACGATCTGGTCCGGCCTGCTGGAGCCGGTGCGCGACCGGGTACCAGTGCCGGTGCTGGACCCGCTGATAACCCCGGTCCGCTACGCCGAGATGCTGGCCGGCGCCGGGCGGAAGTTCTAGGAGCCCTCGGGGTCGTGCCGGGAGCGGGCCTCGTCATTCCGTCGAAGGCCGGAATCCGGGGCCTTGAGCCCAGCGGTCCGGGCGCCCGGCGATCATCTGCGCCGTGAAGCACCGCTCGGCGCCGGTCCGCAGCCCCGGTAGGGAGCGCTGACGTGGCCCTGGCCATCTACATCGGCCGCCGGCTGGTGTTCTTGGTGGTGGCGCTGTTCGGTGTGTCGCTCATCACGTTCGTGGTGACCCGCGTGCTGCCGGGGAACCCCGCCTACCTCATCGTCGGCGTGCAGGCCGACGAGTCCACCGTCGAGGCGGTCATCGAGCGTCTCGGCCTCGACGAACCGATCTACAGCCAGTACGGCCACTACATGCGCCAAGTCTTCTCCGGCGACCTCGGCGACAGCTGGCGCACCAAGAACCCGGTGACCACCGACATCGCCGACCGTTGGCCGGCGACCATCGAGTTGGCGTCGGTGGCAGCGGTCTTGGCGGTGGCCTGGTCGGTGCCGTTCGGCGTCGTGTCGGCGCTGCGGCGACGCTCCCTCTCGGACCGGTTGGCGAACGTCGCCTCGGGACTCGGCGTGTCCATCCCCGAGTTCTGGTTGGGGATCATCCTGATCCTGGTCTTCTTCTTCCACCTCGACTTGGCCCCCGCACCCATCGGGCGTTCGCTCGGCACCGTTCCCCCCGAGGTGACGGGGCTCTACACCCTCGACTCGATAATCGCCGGCGACGGGGGGGCGCTGCGATCGGCTCTGGCGCAGCTCGCCCTGCCGGCGATCACCCTGGCGATCACCACCGGCGCGCCGCTGCTGCGCGTCACCCGCGGCTTCATGCGCGAGACCATGGCGTCGCACCACATCCGCTCGGCCCGGGCACTGGGCGTGCCGGAGCGCAGCATCGTCGTCCGCCACGCCCTGCCGAACGTGCTGCTGCCGGTGTCCACTATGGCGGCCATGATGTACGGCTACCTGCTCGGCGGGACCGTCCTGGTGGAGTTCGTCTTCGCTTGGCCGGGCATCGGCAAGTACGCCATCGACTCCATCAACGCCTCGGACTACGCCCCCGTGCTGGCCGCCGTCCTGCTCAGCGCCTGCAGCTACATCATCGTGTACCTCATCATGGACATCCTGCACTTCATCATCGACCCGAGGACGCGGACATGAGGATCGTCTCGCCCCGCGCCCCGGGCGCCGCTCCCGCCGGAGGGGGCCGGGTCGTCGCCGCGGCGCGGGAGCGGCCGGTCCGCGTTCTCGTGGCTGTCGCCACCGCGGCGGTCCTCCTGACCGCCTTGGTCTGGGACCCCGAGTGGCGGTCGCTCCGGGTGGTCCTGACCGTGCTGGCGATCCTGGTGGCGCCGACGGTCTGGGATTCTCAGAACCGGGTGATCCGGCCCGCTGTCGCCGTGATGGCAGCCCTCATCCTGCTGGCGCTGATCGGGCCGCTTTTCACGCGCGATCCGCTCATGCTGAACGTCGGAGAGTCCTTAGCGACACCCGGAGGCGACCTGTGGTTCGGAACCGACCAGCACGGCCGGGACATCTTCGCCAGGGTGATACACGGGGCTCGCCTTGATCTGGGGGTCGGCTTCAGCGCCGCGGCCCTAGCGGTCATCGTCGGCATGCCCCTCGGTGCGCTGGCCGTCTTCAGGGGGGGCCTCTTCGACTCGGTGCTGCTGCGCATCTCGGAGTCGTTCCAGGCGTTCCCCACGCTGCTGCTGGCGCTGGGCATCGTGGCGGCGGTGGGGCCGAGCATCCCCATCCTGATCTTCATCATCGCCATCGTGAACGTGCCGGTGTATCTGCGCCTCACGCGCAGCGCCGTGGCGCCCATCGTGAACGCGGACTTCGTGCTGGCGGCCCGCTGCGCCGGTCAGCGCGAGCTGACGATCCTGTTCCGCCACATCCTCCCCAACGTGAAGCAGGTGGTCTTGGCGCAGTTCTCGGTGAACGTGGCGTGGGCTATTCAGATTCTGGCCGCGCTGAGCTTCGTGGGCCTCGGCGTGCCGGTTCCCACACCCGAATGGGGCGCAATGGTGCGCGAGGGCTACGAGCAGCTGGTCTACGGCCGCTGGTGGGTCTCGGTGTTCCCCGGCGTGGCGATCCTGGCGGCGGTCCTGACGCTCAACCAGTTGTCCGACCGCGTGCGGCACGGAACATGAGCGCCGCAGCGAGGACCGCGCCGCCGGTGCTGCCGACCGAGCCCGAGGCGGCGGGCTCGGGCTCTGTGCCGGTCTTGGACGTGGTCGACCTGACCGTCGGCTTCGGCTCGGCGGCCAAGCGGCGCTCGATCCCCCTGCAGGGGATCCACCTGCAGGTGGCCGCGGGCGAGCGGATGGCGCTCGTGGGCGAGTCCGGGTCGGGCAAGAGCCTCACCGCGGCGGCGGTGCTGGGGCTGCTGCCCGACGGCGCCGAAGTGATCCGCGGCTCGGTCCGCCTCGACGGCGAGGAACTCGTCGGCGCGTCCGAGCGCCGCCTGCGCGACCTCCGGGGCCGTCGCATGGCGATCATGTTCCAGAACCCCCGCGCCTCGCTGAACCCCGTGCTGACCGTGGGGGGGCAGATCGCCGAGGTGATCCGGGTACACGGCGAAGCGAGCCGCAAGGAGAGCTGGTCTCAAGCGGTCGACCTGCTGGCGGAGATGGGCATCCCCAACGCCGCCCGCCGTTCCAAGGATTACGTACACCAGTACTCCGGCGGCATGGCGCAGCGTGCCGCGCTGGCCATGGCGCTGTCCTGCCGCCCCGATCTGCTGATCGCGGACGAGCCCACCACCGGCCTCGACGCCACGCTGCAGCAGCAGGTGCTGGAGCTCGTGGTAGAGCGGGTGGACTCCCGGGACGCCTCGCTGCTGCTGATCACCCACGACATCGCCGTGGCTCGCAGCCACTGCGAGCGCACGACGGTCATGTACGCCGGACGCGTGATGGAGTCCGGGCCGACCGCCTCGGTGACCGGCGACCCGAGGAACCCCTACACCGATGCCCTGCTCAAGGCCTTCGGGACCGTCGAGGCGCGCCGGATGTACGCCATCGGCGGGGTGGTGCCGACGCTGACCGGCGAACTCGGCGAGTGCGCCTTCGCCGACCGCTGCCCCCGAGCCGCCCCCGAGTGCCGTGACGGCGTTCCCGAGCTGCGCTCCCTCGACGACCGTCGAGTGGCGTGCGTGAAGGCATGAACGCCTCGGTGACCCCGGGCCGCCCGGTCGTGGAGGTGCGCGAGCTGGTCAAGGACTACGTGACCCGCGACGCCAGGCTGCGCCAGCACACCGCCCGGGCCGTGGACGGCGTCAGCTTCGAGATCGCCGCCGGCGAGACCTTCGCCATCGTGGGCGAGTCCGGCTCGGGCAAGACGACCGTCGGGCGCGTCCTGCTGAAGCTCACCTCGGCCACCGGCGGGACGGTGCTGTTCGGAGGCGAGGAGATCCTTGAGGTCCCCGAGCGCCGCTTCCGCCCCGAGCGCCGGCACATGCAGATGGTGTTCCAGGATCCGCTGGCGGCGTTCGACCCGCAGACGACGATCCGCTCGAGCCTGCGCGAGTTCACCCGGCTCAGCGGCATCGAGACGCGTGCGGAGCAGAACGAGGCCATCGCCGAGGCGGTGCGCAGCGTCGGCCTCGAACCCGAGATCGCCGACCGGCGCCCCTCGCAGGTCAGCGGCGGGCAACTCCAGCGCCTCAGCATCGCCCGCTCGCTGCTGCCCGAGCCGGAGCTGCTGTTCCTGGACGAGCCCACCTCGTCGCTGGACGTCTCGATCCGCGGCCAGATCGTGAACCTGCTGTTGGACCTGCAGGAGCGCAACGACCTGGCCTACCTGCTCGTCGCCCACGACCTGCGGGTTGTCTACGCCATGGCGCAGCGGGTCGCCGTAATGTACCTGGGACAGTTCGTGGAGGTCGGCGCCCGGGATCAGGTCTACGCCAACGCCCGGCACCCCTACACCCGGGGCCTGCTGGAGGCTGCCGAACTGGACGAGCCGCCGCGCCGCGGCGACCCTGTCCGGCTCGTCGGCGAGATCAGCGAGGAGGCGGCTGCCAAGCCGGGCTGCCGCCTCACGCTTCGCTGCCCGTTCGCGGTGCAGCGCTGCGAGGAGCCGCAGCCCCTCCGGGAGACCGCCGCCGGGCATTTCGTGCGATGCTGGCGGGCCGTGGAGCAGCCCGTCGAGATCGGCCTTCCCCCCAACGAGTGACGAACAAGGAGCTTCCGATGACACAGGTGGACCCGGTCACCACCGAGGTGATCCGCAACGCCTTCATCTCGATCGCCTCGCAGATGAACAACAACCTGGCGCGGTCGGCGTACACGCCGATCATCTACGAGATGAAGGACTGCTCGGTGGGCCTGTTCAACCAGAACGCCGAACTGCTGGGCCAGGCGCCGGGCCTGCCCATCTTCCTGGGGAGCCTCGAAGCGGCGATCAACGCCACGACCGAGCACTTCGGCGGTCCGGACATCTACCGGCCCGGCGACGTCTACGCCGTTAACGACAGCTATCTGGTCGGCAGCCACCTCAACGACGTGAGCGTCTTCTCCCCGATCTTCTACGGCGGCGAGTTGGTGGGGTTCGGCGCCACCAAGGCGCACTGGATGGACATCGGCGCCAAGGATCCCAGCCAGACGAACGACGCCACGTCGATCTACGAGGAGGGCTACCGGCTGGGCCCCACCCACCTGTACCGGGAGGGCCGGCCCGAGACGGGCGTGCTGCAGTTCATCACCCGCAACAGCCGCCTGCCCCGATCCATCTGGGGTGATCTGCACGCGCAGATCGCCGCCTGCCGCACCGGTGAGCGGCAACTCGGCGAGCTGATGGACCGGTTCGGCCGCGCCACGGTCGAGGAGGCGGCCGAGGTGGTCTTCGAGCAGTGCGAGCGCCTCGACCGCGAGGCCGTGGCGGCCATCGCCGACGGCACGTTCGTCACCGAGGGCCAGATGGACAGCTGGGGCCCCGGCGGAGGGCCTGTGTACGTGCGCGCCACCGTGACCGTCGAGGGCGATGAGATGGTTCTGGATCTGGACGGGTCCTCGCCGCAGACACCGGGCTGTATGAACTGCGGCTTCGCCCAGACGGTTGCCGCCGCCTGCCTGGCCTACAAGCTCCTCATCAATCCGGAGGTTCCGGTCACGGGCGGCACGTTCCGGAACCTGCGGGTGCTGGCGCCGGAGGCTTCGATATTCGACGCCAGGGAGCCGACGGCTTGCCAGTACTACTTCCCGCATCTAGGGCTGATGATCGATCTGTTCATCAGCGCCCTGGCGTCGGGTATGCCCGAGAAGGTGGTCGCCGCCCAGCCTGCCGATCCGATGAACGTGCTCTTCGTCGGCAAGGATCCCGAGACGGGTGATCCGTTCGTAACGGGTGAGGCCACGGCGGTGGGTTGGGGCGCCTGGTCCGGCGGCGACGGCACCAACGGGATGATCAACTACGGGGGTGGCGACCTGAAGAACATCCCCGTGGAGGTCCTCGAGTCCCGCTACCCCATCAGGGTGCACCAATATGCCGTCTCCCCCGACTCCGGCGGGCGCGGCCGCTGGCGCGGCGGCCTCGGCGTGGTGCGTGAGTACGAGGTGCTCGCCGACGGGGTCACCCTCTCCACGTGGTTCGAGCGCACGACGACACGCGCTTGGGGGCTGTTCGGCGGCGAGCCGGGCGGCACCACCGACGCGGTGATCACCGTCGACGGGGAATCAACGCCGGTACTGAAGGTGAATCGCTTCCCGGCCCCCGCCGGCAGCCGCCTGCGGGTCGTCACCGGCGGCGGCGGCGGCTACGGCGATCCCGCCGAGCGCAGCGAGGAGGACCTCCGCCGCGACCTCATCGAGGGCTACACCACGGTTGTGCCGCCGGGGCTGGACATCGACCTCGGCAACGGCGCAGGGGGGAACGGCGCAGGGGGGAACGGGTCATGAGCGTCCCCGCCGGGCCGCTGCGGATCCGGGGCGCCTCCTGGCTGGACGTCGCCACCGGCGAGTCGGCCCCGTGCGACCTGCTGGTGGACGACGGGATGATCGAGCGGGACGACGGGCGCGAGGCGCCGACCACCGACGCCTCGGGGATGACCGCCATGTACGGCCTGTGGGACTGCCACTCCCATCCCGGCGGCCTCATGTACGACAACGCCGGAGTGGGGTTCTTCGAGGGGCTGCCGGACCGCACCATCCGCGCCGGGGAGAACTTCGCCGGTGCGGTGGCGGCGGGCGTCACCGGCGTGCGCTGCCTGGCCGAGGGCGACGAGTTGGACCTGGCATGGGGCCGGGCCTATGCGGCCGGGACGTCACCCGGCCCGCGCGTCACCGGCGTGGGTCGCGCCATCCGCACGACCGCCGGCCACGGCACCTGCTTCCCGCGGCACTACACGCGCATGGAGTTGGAGTTGGTCTGCGACGGTCCCGATGAGATGGCCCGGGCGGTGCGCCGTCAGCTGGAGCGCGGCGCCCAGTGGATCAAGATCATGCTTACCGGCGGCCTCTACAGCCCGCACGAGACCTGCGACGGGGGGCAGTTCACCGCCGCCGAACTGGACGCGGTCATGGACGTGGCCAACCTGCGGGGCATCCCGGTGGCGGCACACTGCGGCGGCGCCGAGCCGGCGATCGCCTTCTCCGAGCGTGGCGGGCGGTCGGTGGAGCACGGCTACATGCTGAACGAGGAGGCCGCCGCCGTCATGGCCGCCAACGGCACCTGGCTGGTGCCAACGGTGGGCGTCACCCACGACCAGGAGTACATCGAGGCCGAGAAATGGCCGAAGCACGCCGCCGAGCGGTCCCGGGAGGTTCTGCCCCACCACGCCGAGGCGCTGAAGATGTGCATCGCCGCCGGCGTGCGCATCGCCACCGGCGCCGATCTGAACCCCATCGGTGTGCGCCTCCACCGCGAGCTGGAGATGCTCGAGCGGGCCGGCATGGACCGGCGCTCGGTCCTGCACGCCGCCTCGGCCGGCGGTCGCGAGCTGAACGGGTTCGGCGGTGCCACCGCGGCGGTGCCCGGCGCCGCGGCCGATCTGATACTGCTGGAGGAGAACCCCATGGACTCCCTGCAGGCGCTGCGGAAACCACGGCTGGTGATCACCCACGGCCGCCCAGCGGCCGGCGAGATGGCCCGGGGATTGATCGGAGATTCGCCATGACAAATGCAACCGGTTGCGACTACCCCGGCGGCGGCACCCATCCTGATGGAGGGCAACCCGATGGACACTCGGCGTGTGCTGCGGCGCTCGCGGTCCCTGATCAGCCACCGCCGCCCGCCGCCCGGCGAGACAGCCCGGGGGATGTCGCCAGCGTCGCCATAACAGTTGAAGGGACCTCCGGCTACGCCGCCCGCCGCGCGACGTTCGGCAGGATCCTGGCCGCCGCCGACGTGGACCTGGCGTGGCTCCCCACCGGGGGCGACCTTGAGTACCTCACCGGCCTCCAGAGGCGGGTGCCGACGTTCGGCGACGTGAACTACACGCACGGCTGGGTGGCCGGCGCGTTCATGCTGCCCGGGCGCGACCCGATCTTCCTGCTGCCGCGCAACTTCGTGGAGTTCGATCTCCCCGAAGGCGTTCCCGGCGAGGTCATCAGCGTGGACGAGATGGACGACGGCGACGCCCTGTTCGCACAGGCCGCGGCCGCTCTGGGCCCCGCCAAGCGGATCGCCGTCGGCGCCCGAACCTGGGGCTCGGCCATCATGCGCCTGCTGGCGGCCTTCGGCGGGGCGGAGTTGGTGGATGCCAGCAAACTCGTGAACCGCATGCGCAGGATCAAGACCCCCGACGAACTGGCCCTCATGAAGCGGGCCTGCTCTCTCGCTGACACCGCCATGGCCGAGGTCAGCGATCGCGTCCGCGCCGGTGTCACCGAACTGGAGTTGGGCGAGGAGGTGAACTACCACCTGCTGCGCCTCGGAGCGCGCACGTGGTCGTTCGACACCGCCGTCTGGTCGATGGGTCCCGGCGACGCCCGCGACGCCAACGTGCGGATCTCCCAGCAGGCGCTGCGCGGCGATAGCGGGATCTCCTTCGACTTCGGCGCCGTGATCGAGGGCTACTGCTCCGACTTCGGTCGCACCATCCACATCGGCGACCCCGGCGAGGAGTACCGGCGGGTCTACGAGGTCGTCATGGCGGCCCAGCAGGCCGGCATCGACACGGTGCGACCAGGTGTCACCGCCTCGGCGGTGCACCGGGCCACGCGCCAGGTGATCGTCGACGCCGGCTACGGCGACTGGTTCCGCCACCGCACCGGCCACTGCATCGGCCTGGACGTGCACGAGGAACCGTTCATCTCGCCCGAGGACGAGACGCCCTTGGAGGCCGGCATGACCTTCACCATCGAGCCGTCGGTGTTCTGGCCCGGACGGGTGGGCGTGCGGGTCGAGGACGTCGTGGTCTGCACGGCCGACGGCGGGGTCAAGCTGAACGAGTACTCCACCGACCTGGTGGCCAACGACTGAGGATTGCGATCGTGGCGGGTGTCCGGGCGGGGCCGCCGGTGGCCGTCGTCGGGAGCGTCTGGCGAAATCGCTCCGCCGGCCGGCCCCCGGCGTCCCCACCCTCGCGCGCGGCGGGTGTCCGGTTCGCTGAGGATCGGGAGGGACGGGGATGATGCAGGCGGCGGGCGCGCTCGTCACCGGCGGGGCGCGCGGCATCGGGCGGGCGATCGCCGAGCGGTTGGCGCGCCGCGGCGACACCGTGGTCATCGGCGACCTCGGGTCGACGGCGAACGCGACGGCCGCCGAACTCTCCGCGGAGGGGCTGGCGGTCCACGCAGCCGAACTCGACGTCCGCGACCCCGAGTCCTTGGCTGCTGCCGTCGGGCTCGTCGAGGAGTTGGCCCCGCTGGCCACGATGGTCAACAACGCCGGCGTGTGCTGGATCCGGCCCCTGGTCGAGGTGACCCCCCAGGAGTTCGACGACCTGATGTCGATCAACCTGCGCGGGGTGTTCTTCGGGATCCAGGCTGCCGCCCGCGCCATGGGAAGCCGCGGGGGCTGCATCGTGAACACCGCCTCCACGTCGGGATTCACCGCCTCGACCACCCCGATGGTGCCCTATGACACCTCCAAGGGAGCTGTGCGCATGCTCACCATCGCCGCCGCCCGCGAGTTGGCCTCGCTGGGAATCAGGGTGAACGCCGTGGCGCCCGGCACGGTGGACACCGACCTCACACGCTCGGTTCTCGACGACCCGGGGGTGCTCGAACGCCAAGCGGCGGAGCGGATCCCGCTGGGCCGCCTGGGCAGGGTCACCGACATCGCCGCCGCGGTGGACTTCTTGAGTTCCGACGACGCCGCCTACATCACCGGCCACGTCCTGGTCGTGGACGGTGGCTGGCTGACTTGAGCACCGACCGCCCGGACACGGGCACCGAGACCCCCAACGCCCGAAAGGACCCGCCATGGCTGATGTAACCGTGACCACCGAGGATGCGCCGGAGCCGCGGGGGCCGTACCCGCACGTCCGGATCGACGGCGACCACGTCTGGGTGACCGGCCAGATCGGCCGCGACCCGGCCAGTGGCGACTTCGTCGCCGGCGGGTTCGAGCCCGAGTTCCACCAGGCCATCACCAACCTGGCGCAGATCCTCACTGAGGTGGGCTGCACCCTGGCTGACGTGGTCCACACCTGCGTGCAGTTCATCGACGAGGGCGACCTGGACTCCATGAACCGGATATACGGCGAGCGGTTCGCCGTGCCGTACCCGGCCCGCACCAGCTTCGGCGTGGCTTTCCTCTGGAAGGGCGCCAAGGTGCAGATCGATTGCGTGGCCCGGCGCTCCTGACGCCCGCTGCGGCCGTACAGTCACCCGGTTCGAGACCCGAAAGGGGGCCCAATGTCCGAGGAATCACAGCCGCCGACCGGAGGCATCCGCCCTGATCTCTGGTCGCGGACCTACCAGATCGGAGTCGTCGTGCGCGACATCACCCAGGCGGCGGCCTTCTACGAGCGCCTCGGGATCGGGCCGTTCGAAGAGGGGCCGTCGGCTCACACCCTCGTCCGCAGGATCTACGGCAAGGACGCTCCGGACGTGGCGGTGAAGGGCCTCATCGCCCAGATGGGCAACATCGAGTTCGAGTTGCTGCAGCCGGTGGCGGGCAAGGGCATCCAGGCCGAGTTCCTCGAGCGTCACGGCGAGGGGGTCGTGCACCTCTGCGCCTATACCGATGACATCGACCGGGACATCGCCGACCTCATCGGCCTCGGTCACGAGGTGATCTCCTACGGGGAGGTCTCCGACGGCGGCCGCTTCGCCTACTTCGAGACCCGCGAGGTGGGCGGGCTCGTTCTGGAACTCTTCCAGCCGGGCGAAACCTTCACCTAGTTCCGCTGCCGGCGAGCAGCGTTCTCTGCCGGGCGTAGAATGCGGCGCGCCCGTCCGGCAGGAACCTGAATGAGCGCGCTGCGCCGAGACTGAACAAGGAGCGAATGGAATGGTCACCTACGACAGGGTCGAGATCGCCTACCCGGAGTTGAAGGACCTGGCCGACGCCATCGAGGACGGTCCCGGCGACCGGCTGGCGCGCACCAAGGAGGGGGGCACCGTCGACCACGACGGTCAGCGCCGTTACCTCGAGCGCTACTACGAGATCGCCGCCGACGACCCCATTCAGCAGGGCTGGGACGCCAACGAGAACGAGTTCCACGCCAAGACGAAGATCTTCTCGGTGCTGGCCGACGCGATGGAGGTCGAGCTCGGCAAGGAGGAGGGACGGGCGGCGGTCTCCCGTGCCCGCCGGCGCCAGGGCAAGGACATGGGCACGCAGATGGCCGAACGGTCACGAGCCAAGGGCGACCCGCTCAGCCTCAACAACTTCTTCAAGGAGTTCTGGAGCTACTTCGCCTGGTCGCCGAAGCTCGACACCGAGCGCTACTACGAGGAGGACGGCAACCTGGCGAAGTACGTCCTGCGACTCAACTGCCCCATCGGGGACTACCTGCGCGACAACGCCCCCGACGTGGAGTTCTCGTCCAACTTCTGCGACCTCGACGAGTTCATCGCGCTCACGTACAACCCCAATATCCGCTACTCCCGCAAGCGCTGGGTACCGGCGGGCGACCATTACAGCGAGCTGATCTGGGAGCTCGACAGCGAAGACGTCCTGGGCTGAGCTCTCCGGCATCCCCGTTCTTCGTTGGCTGAGGGCATACCGATGACCATGCGCGCCTTGTTGATGCTCGGCGAGAACCAGTTGGAGATGGCCGACATCGCCGTGCCGGAGCGGCCCGCCAACTGGGCGCTGGTGCGGGTGCGCGCCTCGGCGCTCGGGCTGTTTCACGAGCAGATGGCCGCCGGCATGATCGACACCAAGGGCCTGCCGCGGATCCTCGGCCACGAGATCGTGGGTGAGATCGTCGAGGCCGACTCACCGGCCACGCCGCCGCCGGGATCGCTGGTGGTGGCCGACGCCGTGGTGGGCTGCGGGGTCTGCGAGTGGTGCGTGCGCGGCAGCGAGAGCATCTGCCCCTGGATGACCCACCTGGGGATCGATCTGGACGGCGGCTTCGCCGAGTACGCGGTCGTACCCGAGTCCAACCTGTTCCTGCTGTCACCCGACACGCCGCTGGACGAGGCGGTGATGCTGTCATCGGCGCTGCCGGCGGCGGTCCACGGCATGCGCCGGTCGGGAATCGCCGCAGGCTCGCGCATGGTCATCTCCGGCGTCGGCAGCATCGGCTTCACGGTGTGCCAAGTGGCCCGGGCCATGGGCGCCACCAGCATCGTCGCAGCCGACGTTGCGGCCGATCACCTGGCTGCCGTCGAGCCCTGGGTGGATGCCACGGTCGACGTCTCGGGAATGTCGCCGAGTGAATCCTCAGAGGCGATCCGGGAGGCTCTCGGCGCTCCGCACGGCGCCGACCTGACTTTCGAGGCCTCGGGCCATCCCTCCAGCGTGGACACGGTGCTGCGCGCCGCCCGCCCGGGCGGGACCGTGGTGCTCATGGGCATCGTCCACGGCTCTGCCACGCTGCATTTCGAGGACTTCCTGTTCGATTGCATCAAGCGCGAACTCAACATCATCGCCACGTTCGGCTTCACCCGCGCCGACTTCCTCCTCGGCAACGCCCTCTACGAGTCCGGCGCCCTGGATCTGCGCCCGCTGATCGGCCCGACCGTGTCGCTCGAGGGCGTCCCGGAGGCCCTCGCCGCCCTCGCCGCCGCCGGCACCGGCGGCAAGCGCCAAGTCGTCGACATCGCCATCGGCTGAACCGCTAGCCGGCCAGCCAGCCTCCGTCGGCGGGGACGTAGGCGCCGGTCATGAACGAGGCGGCGTCGGAGGTCAAGAAGGCGGCCAGTTCGGCGATCTCCTCGGGCTGGCCGGGCCGGCCCAGAGGAGTCTTGGACATCAGGAAGGCGCGCCGCTCCGGATCGGCGATGCTGTTGGCGCTCATGGGCGTGTTGATCACCCCCGGGCCGATCACGTTCACCCTGATGTCGTGGGACGCGAAGTCCAAGGCCAGACCCTTGCCGAGCATCAGCACGCCTCCCTTGGAACTCACGTAGGCGGCGAACTCGGGGATGGCGATCTTGGAGTTGATCGACCCGATCAGCACGATCGAGCCGCCGTGGCCCGCCTCGACCATGGCCCGCGCGGTCCGCTGGGCGGTGAGGAAGCAGCCCGTGAGGTTGACGTCGACGGTCCGGCGGAAGTCCTCCACGCCGAAGTCGAGGCTGTGTCCGTGCAGTTCCATGCCGGCGCAGGCCACGACGTGGTGCAGGTCGCCGAACCGCTGTAGCGCGGCCTCCACCATGGCATCGGTGGCGGCCTCGTCGGTCACGTCGAGCGCGAAGGGCATCGCCTGGGTGAGTTCGGCGGCTGTGGCCGCCGCTCCGTCACCGTCGAGGTCAGCGCACACCACGGCGTCGCCGCGTGCGGCCAGTCGCCGGGCTGTAGCAGCCCCGATCCCGCTGGCGGCGCCGGTCACTAGTGATACCTGCATGGTGCTGTTCTCCTCACTGGGACAGTCGTGGTCGGGGGCAACAATGCGTCCGGTCCCGTGCCGCGCCGACCGTATGGATTCCGGCCCCGGATCGGGTCCGGGGCAGGCTCTTCGCCGGAATGACAGTCATGCTGTTCGGTGTCCCCGGCGGGTGGGGGGTGCTTCTGGCGGCTCAGCCGGCGGCTAGGGGCGCTCGTGGTCGTAGACGCGCTCGGGGCTGATGACGAGGATTACCCGCTCGGACTGGATCGGCGCCGGGTAGGCGGTGCCCATGTACTTCTGGGCCAGTTCCTCGATGTGCTCCCGCGCCCGCGGGCCGCGGATCTCCGAGGTCACTCGGCCCCGCACCTCGCTGAAGATGTAGGGGTTCTCGTTGTCGGGCAGCAGGACCGTCACGCGGGGGTCGGCCGCCACGTTGCGGTACTTCCGCCGGTGTACCTCGGTGTTGATGAGCAGGTTGGTGCCGTCGGTGTCCACCCACATGACATGGTTCTGCGGCTGCCCGCCGGGCAGCAGTGTGGAGAGGACGGCGAAGGTCTTGGCCTTGGCTCGCTCGGTGGCGATTTCGCTCAGCGGCTGCGGGGACGCGGCTGCGGTGCTCATGAATGCGGCTCCTCGATTCGGGGACGGTTGCTGAGTCTACGGCCCGCGAGCGGCTCGGTAACGCCCGACGGGGGCTTGCCGCGTACTAGTCGGCCACGATCGGCGGCCACGACTGCGCCGGACGGGGCGCCGTGTTAGACAATCCGCCGTGATCCACCGGTCCTGCCGCCGCGCCGACGCGCAAGCCGCCGCCGGATGCTCCCGCCTATCAGGCGCCCGGCGCGCCCGGCGCGCCCGGCGCGCCCGG
>JAPOYM010000018.1 GCA_026706565.1 bacterium | reverse complement strand
TCGACGTCAGGCGCTGACGTCGCGCTCCCGCTTCAAGTGCCGCGGCAAAAAGCGGCCCGCGGTATGTGAGAGACGCAGCCAACAGATTGCGAGACGGCTGACCTCTGCAGTTCTTCGAACAGATACGGAATGTGCATGTCTCCGTACAGGAACAAACTGTAACTGTCCCTGTTCGGAGATACGGCGTTGAGTGCGGGCGACTCGCGGAGGGTGTCTTCGCCGGAGACGCCCGCTAGCCCAGCCGTACGCGACCAACACGGCCTCGTCGGGGGGGTGACGAGTTCGGCGTCGACGGCGGCGTACAGGTCGAGGACCGCGGGCGCGGCGAACACCCGGTACCGCTGGCGGCCCACGTTGCGCTGAGCGAGGACGCCCGTCTCGACCAGCGTGTTCACCGCCGGTCCGACCCGGTTGGGGTTGACGCCGAGGCGCCGGCTCGCCGAGTCGACGGTCAGCACCGGCGAGCCGGGCAGGATGCGCAGCAGTCGGGCGACGCTGGAGTCGGCGCGCACCGCCCCGACCTCGGCACGCCACTGCTCCTGCAGGGCGGCGACGTCGTCGCCGTAGGCGAGCGCCCGGTCAGCGGCTTGGACCATCGCGGCGTCGAACAGCCACAGCCAGTCGACGACCGCGGCCGCCCGGTCGGGGCTGTCGGGCGGGCCGACGTGCGCGCACCGCTGCAGCGCCGCCACGTACTCTTCGGCGCGGCGGGCCAACACGACACTCACCGGAGGCACGAATCGCGGCGCTAGGCCGCGGCGGGCCAGCACCACATGGATCAGCGCCCGGCCGGCGCGGCCGTTGCCGTCGCCGAAGGGGTGGATCATCTCGAACTGGGCGTGCGCCAACGCGGCCTGCAGCAGCGGCGGGTGCTCGTCGCCGTTGACGTAGTCGATCAGGTCTTCCAGCAGCTCTGGAACCGCCTCGGACGGAGGGGGGATGAACCGCGCCCCGATCGGCGTGTACTCGCTGCCGCCGATCCAGTTCTGGCG
The DNA here is from genome assembly GCA_026706565.1 of bacterium. Taxonomy (GTDB): domain Bacteria; phylum Actinomycetota; class Acidimicrobiia; order Acidimicrobiales; family CATQHL01; genus VXNF01. Next base: position 21,415 of record JAPOYM010000018.1, on the reverse strand, counting down.
GACGCGGACTTGGCCGCCCCACTCCGGGCGGGGCGAACGGCGCATCAACGTGCGGTGCACCTCCAGCAGGTCCTCCAGCGAGAAGCGATCACCGCGGCGGGCGGCGCGCACCGCGGCGGCCATCGCCAACACGTTGGCGGCGACCTCCTCGGCGAGGCGGTCGCCGGTGTCGGCCTCTCGTTCGATGGCCGCGGTGGCCACCGCCAATCGATCCGCCGACACGCCCAAGCCCTCAATCCACGACGACCCCACCGACTCCGCCCGCAGCAAGAACCGGCCCAAGCCTTCCAGGTCCAGGCTTCGCCGGCCGTTCAGAGCGCGCACCGACGCCTCCGCCTCAGCGAGGTTGCCGGCCAGGCGGGCCGGGATCGCAAACTCCCAACCGCACAGCCGGTCCGGCACGAACGCGTCATAGTGGCCCGCCAGGCGGTCCGCCCGCCGCGGCCCCTCGAACAGCGGCGACCAGTAGCCCTGCACCAACTCACCCAACGCTGCGCCCCCTTTGAGTGCCAAACCGCGTGCAACAACAGTTTAACCGTCGGTTTATCCATAAATCGTTGACCCGAGGTGGCACCACGCCCGACTTGTCCCGGAGGAGACGTGAGGGTCCAGCGTTGACGGCGTCGCCGCCGCGCGCCTCGAAGATCCCCCTGAAGAGCGCCGAACTGGCCGACTGCGCTACGGGCCGAGGCAGGCGACGGGCAGGGCAGTCATAGGCGTAGTCCGTGGCGGTGATAACGACGAGACTGGAAGGAGGGCCGATTCGGTCTACGTCGACCCCGCCGCACAGGCGCTGCAGTCAGCGCGCCGCCCCCTCGACCGCGCCCCCCGACCGCCCGGACCCCACCCCGCGCGCAGGCGCTGCAGTGAGCGGGCCGCCCCCTCGACCGCGTCGGTGCCGCCCAGTTTGACCTCGGCGGCCAGCCAGGTGATTCAGAGCGCGGCGTTGATGTCGTCGTCAGGTTCGATGTCGAGCCCGCCGATGAGGTCGTCGACCGGATCGGGCACGGCGTGCAGGTCGATGCCGCAGCAGCGCCGCGAGCAACCCGCCGGTGATGGCGCCGTGGACGGCCCCGAGAACGGCCCAGCCGGCGATGCCCTCGGTGACTCCCGCCGTCAGGCCGGCCACGATCCAGCCCGCCGAACTCGCCAGCACCCAACGACCCAGCCGGGCGAAGTGCCGCCGGAGCAGGCGCCGCTGGACCAAGGCGAGCGCGGCTCCGAACATGGCCGCCGCCGTCACACCGGCCACGTCCGCGCCGAAATCCCGACCGGCTTCGGCATCGCCGAGGGCGCCCGCTGCCAGGCCTGCGGCCACCCCGGCCGTGATCGCGGCCACACCGACAAGGGCTGCGCCGACGATCCCGGACGCCACCCACCGACCCGCTCGAGGTATGCGCCGGCGCAGCACCGGCCATTGCAACGCTGCGGCAGCGGTGGCGCCCACCGCCACGGGCGCCACGATCGTGACACCGCTGAAGGACCCAGCGGCCGCCTCTGTGAGGCCAGCCACGGCATAGCCGGCGGCGCTGGCCAGGATCCACCAAGGCAGTGCCCACCAGTTCATGGCGGCCATTCGTCCCACGGCGGTCAAGTCTGGCGTCTCCCGCGTCCCGACCCTCGACCGCCCGCAGCGAGCGGGCCGTCCACGGCCACGTCTCAGCGACCGCGGCCCCTCTTCCGGCCACTGTCTGTTCGCCGCTTCGGCAGCAACGTGATGTCGAGCCACCCCAGAACCGTCCACGCGCTGTGTTAGCTTGCCGCGAGCTCAGTGATCGCTTCGTTAGGGGGTGGTCGGACCGTGGACACGAGCGCCATGATGCTCATATCGATACAGGACAAGTTTCCCCCCGGAAGCCTGCTAGCCCTGAGCGACCAGCTCTCGGAGGACCAGGTCCGCCACGCCGTCTCGATCGACTACCGGGATCCCATCGCGGCCCTCGTCCTCGGACTCCTCTTCGGGCCCCTGGGCGTGGATCGGTTCTACAACGGTGACGTCGGACTCGGGCTCGGCAAGCTGTTCACCTTGGGCGGGCTCGGAATCTGGGCGGTCGTCGACCTGTTCCTCATCATGAGCGCCGTGCGGAGGAAGAACCTGCAGAAGCTCCACACGGCCACCGGGATCGCACCGCCACCCGCGTAGGCACGCTCGTCGCAGCGGCCCCGCCTCGACATCGAAACCATCGCAGCAGTCCTGACGCCGGACGCGGCCGCCGCGCGCCTGCGGCCGTGCGCGGCGGCGCTGTATGCAGCCCCCGAGTGGAGGTGAGCGGACTCGAACCGCCGACCTCTTCGTTGCGAACGAAGCGCTCTAGCCAGCTGAGCTACACCCCCGAACGGCCTACGGAGTGTACCGGCGCCGGATGCCGCTTCTGCGCCGGGTTGGTCACGTCGCCGGCACCTCTAGCCTGCTGCGGGTGCGCCGCATACCCGACCTCTGGTGGAACGTGCTCGGCTACGGCCTCTGGGCGGTCGGGTGCCTGCTGTTCGCGGTCGCCGCCGCCCGAGACGGCGACCCGGTGTCGCTGATCGCCGGTCTGCTGTTCCTAGTCGGCGTCCTCGTCGTCATCGGACCGCTGATCCGGGCCTCGCGGCACCACGAACGCACTGGCGACTGAGCGGAGGCGGCGCCTGTCAGTGCCGGCCGCGGGCCGCGCCCATGAAAGCGACCCCCGCCTCCTCGCGCTGATAGGCAGCTTCGGGCTTCCTAGCGGCAGCGGCCCTAGCCGAGGCGATGTCGGTGACCTTGGCGTGACGCTCCAAGACTCGGCGCTGGCGGCGAGCGAGGGCGCTGACATAGGCCACTAGCAGGCCGTCGATCACGAGATGGGCGGCGATCATGGCGCCGCCGGCGGAGACGGCCATGACGAGCGTGATGAGGGCCGAGCCGGCGAGCGCTATCAGGACGTTCCGGCGACGCAGGCGGGCCCTCTCCCGCTGCCGCCGAGCGATGCCGTCGCTGTCCACGGCGAGGCCGGGCGCCACCAGAGCAGGCCGCGGCATCGGCGAGATCTGCTTGACACCGGTGAGGGCCACGACCGTGCTGCTGCCCTGCCACGAGGGCACCGCAGACGTAGTCGCCCGGACATTGAACATCCGTTCGCCCTGATACCGGGAAAAGCGCCGCAACCACCTTGGCGCGAGCACGGCCAACCACAACGCGGCGAGGATGATGATTGTCACGAGAGTAGGCACCGGGTCTCCTACTACAAGTATGTCATTTGGACGGGCCGAGGTTGTGGATATCTCGTGACTCGCTTGCTGCGTCCCGGTCGGCGAGGGTTCAGCGAGGACTTTGCGAGGACTTCGGTCCGCAGCTCTGTTGCCAGCGAGCGGAAGGACCTTAGCGCGCGCCATCTGTCGCCTCGGCGGATTTCCGGGCGCAGAACCCGCCAGAATCACGGCCAAGATGTGGATTTTGTGGGGATTCTCTGGGTGGTCTCCCAAGCGTTCCGGCAACGCTCGAAGCGCGCGCCGGGCAGCAGGGGCCGGCGGGCTAGGCGGCCCCGTCGCGACGATAAGCCCCAGAGCGCCCGCCGGTCTTCTCCCACAGGCACACATCGGAGATGACCATGGAGCGATCCAGTGATTTGCACATGTCGTAGATGGTCAGCGCTGCGACCGTGCAGGCGGTCATCGCCTCCATCTCGACGCCGGTGCGGTCCAATGTCTCGACCTCGGCCTCGACGTCTATGCGGCTGTCCTCGATGCTGAAGTTGACGAGCACCGACCCCACCAGCAGGGGATGGCAGAGAGGGATCAGATCGGCAGTGCGCTTGGCGGCCTGGATGCCGGCGACGCGGGCGACCGCTAGGACGTCGCCCTTGCCGATGGCGCCGCGGGCGACCGCCGAGGCCGTCTCGGAGGTCATGTGTACCCGGGCCCGGGCGATGGCGCGCCGATGCGTCGGCTCCTTGGCCGAGACGTCCACCATCCGTGCCCGCCCCAGCGGGTCGAGGTGCGTGAACCCCAGGTCGCTCACCGCGCCGAGCCTCCCGGCCCTCAGCCGCCGATCTGGGACATCGAGCGGGCGGGCCGCACGAAATGAACCTTGCCGATGCTGTGGCCGGCCCATTTGTCCCGGACCGCGCCCCGCACGATCTCCGCCAACTCGTCGTCGCTCGCGCCGCGGCGCAGCGGAGCGCGCAGGTCGTACTCCTCCAGCCCGAAGAGGCAGTTGCGGAACTGGCCGTCCGCCGTGAGGCGGATCCGGTCGCAGGACCCGCAGAAGGACCGCGTGACGCTCGCCACCACGCCGAAGGACCCCTTGCCGTCGAGGTAGCGGAAACGGCTCGCCGGTTCGTTGCCCCGCCTCTGCGCCTCGAAGCAGAAGACCTCGCCGATGCGCCGCGTGATCTCCTCGAAGCCGACCACGGCGTCCGAGCGCCATCCCTCCTCGGCGTCGAGGGGCATGTACTCGATGAACCGAACCTCCACGCCCTTGTCGCGCCCGAACGCCGCGAAATCGACGATCTCGTCGTCGTTGCGGCCACCCATGACCACCACGTTGACCTTCACCGGATCCAAGCCGGCGGCGAGTGCGGCGTCGATGCCGTCGAGCACGCGGTGCAGGTCGTCGCGGCGCGTGATCTCGCCGAACCTGCCGGGCTGCAGCGAGTCGAGCGACACGTTGATCCGCCGCAGGCCGGCGGCGGCCAAGTCGCCGGCCAGCAGGCCCAGCGTCACGCCGTTGGTGGTCAGAGCCAGGTCGGTGCCCAGCGGCGCCAGCATCCCCACGAGGTCCGCCAGCCGGGCGCGCACCGTGGGTTCGCCGCCGGTCAGGCGGATGCTGTCCACGCCGAAGCGCTCGACGAGCATGCGGGCGACGCGTTCGATCTCCTCGAAGGTCAACAACTCCGAGCGGGGCAGCCAGTCGAGCCCCTCAGCCGGCATGCAGTACGTACACCGGAAGTTGCAGCGGTCGGTCACGGAGATCCGCAGGTCGCGGTGAACGCGCCCGAAGGTGTCGACGAGTTGGACCGCCATCGCCTCAGACTACCGGCCCGCCGGGCTGCGCTGCCCTCAGCCGCCGATCCGCCCCGACCGCACCTCCGCCCACGCCCCCGACCGCCTCGGGCGATCAGTCCTCGTGCAGGCGGATGAGATCGACGACGTCGCCCTCAGCGGCGCCGTGACCGTCGGGGAGCACCGCGAGGCCGTTGGCCGCCGCCAGAGACGAGAGTTGGTGCGAACCCTGGCCGCCCGCCGACCGCACCTCGTAGCCGCCGTCCCGGTAGGCCCACACGACGCGGGCGAAATGGATCTTCCCGTCGGGGCGGCGGCGCAGCGGGGCGGCGGCGGTCGCCTGGACCAGCGGGCGGTGGAGCCGCGCGTGGCCCATCATCCGCCGTAGCGCCGGGCGCGCCAGCAACTCGAAGGACACCATAGAACTGACCGTGTTGCCCGGCAGCCCGAAAACCGGCGTGCCGCCCACCATCCCGAACGCGAACGGCTTGGCCGGCTTGATGGCCACCTGCATCCAGGACATCTCCCCCATCTCGTCGAGGACGAGCTTCACGCAGTCGTAGTCGCCCATGCTGACGCCGCCGCTGGTCAGCACGGCGTCGCAGGTCTCCGTGCCGGCGCTGATGGCGGCGCTGATGGCATCGGGATCGTCCCGCACCATGCCCAGGTCGACGCCCTCTGCGCCGGCCTGGCGCACCAGGCTGAGCAGCGAGTAGCGGTTGGAGTCCCGCACCTGCCCGAGCGCCAGCGGCTCGGGGCCGTCCACCAACTCGTCGCCGGTGGAGACCACGCCGACCCGGGGCCGGCGAACGACTTCTACGGCGCCGATGCCCAGCCCGGCCAGCACACCGACGTGGGCCGGCTGCAGCACCTCGCCCGGCTCGAAGACCACGGTGCCGGCCTCGAGGTCCTCGCCGGCGCTGCGGATGTGGTTCCCCACCGGCACGTGTGCCTCCGCGACGACGCGGTCGCCTCCGTCGAGCCGACGGGTCCGCTCCACCATGATGACGGCGTCGGCGCCCGGCGGGATGGGCGCGCCGGTCATTATGCGCACCGCCTGGCCCCGCCCGACGGCCCCCTCGGGCGCGCTCCCCGCTGCCAGCGTGCCGACTACTTCGAGGGTCACCGGCGCATCGGCGGTGTCCGCTGACCGCACCGCGTAACCGTCCATGGCCGTGTTGTCGAATGCCGGCACCGCCTCGCCGGCCAGCACGGCGGCGGCTGTCAGGCAGCCGAGCGCGTCGAGGGGCGGCACCCTCACCGTCGGCAACGGCGCGCAGCGGTCGATGACGGCCCGCTGCGCCTCGGCTAGAGGGATCACGAAGCAGACAGAGACCGGCGCCTGAAGACGTTGGGGAGCCTCGCCTCCTCGCCGCGGACGAGGCGCAGAACGTTGCGCCAGTGCAGGCAGACGATCACCACGGCCACTGCCGCCAACAGCACCGGCTCCCACCATCTCACCGAGCCGAGAGCCACCTGGACCCCCACGCCGACGGGCACGAGCGGTACGGCCACGAGCGAGCCCACCGACGGCCGGCCCGACCACTTGGTGACGATGAGGAACAGCACGATGGCACCGAGAGTGACGAACGACCACATCACCAGCGACGCTCCCCCGTAGGTGGCGACGCCCTTGCCGCCGCGCAGGCGACGCGTGAGGGGAGCGATGTGGCCGAGCACCGCCGCCACGCCGCAAGCGACGGCCACCGGCCGCCCGGCCAGCAGCAACGCCACCAGAGTCGGCGCGACACCCTTCAGCAGGTCGCCGATCAGCACCAGAGCCCCGGCCCCCCGCCCGGCCACCCGGTACATGTTGGTAGCGCCCGGGTTGCCCGAGCCCTCGGTCATGGGATCGATGCCGACGAGGCGGCCGACGAGATGCGCTGTCGGGAACGTGCCGAGGAAGTACGCCACCGGGACGAGGAGCCACCATGCGCTCACGGCAGCCATGTTAGAACACCGCCTCCCGCCGCGTCAGGGCCGGACCGAGCGGGGCTCGATCCTCGCCGCGTCTCTCGGGGGCGCCGACCGCTGCGGTCAGGCGGCGCGGGCAGGTGGCGTCCACCCGCCGCAGCTATAGGGTTGGCAGCCGGTCCATGAGTCACCCCAGCCGCACCCGAGCGGGCGGTCCGAGGCGAGGAGTCCCATGCCCACCTACGAATACCGTTGCCGGACCTGCGACGCCCGTTTCGAGGTCCGACAGTCGTTCGCGGAGGACGGCCTGACCGTCTGCCCCTCCGCCGACTCGCAACAGAGCCCGGCCGCCTGCGTCGCTCCCGGCGCGGGCGCGGTGCAGAAGCTCTTCAGCGCCCCGTCCATCAGCTTCAAGGGCGACGGTTTCTACAAGACCGACAGCCGCTCGGGGGCCGCACGCGCCGCCAACGGTTCGAAGGACAAGAAGCCGGCGGAGCAGGCCGCGAAGTCCGGCGAGGGAGCGGCCGCGGCGGCCGGCGGGGACAAGGAATCCTCCGCAGCGGCCGGCGGGGAGTCGAAGGGCGACCGCGCCACAGCAGGCGCCGGCTCGTCGTGACGACGCCCCCGCGGGAGCGATGACCGCCGCAGGCGCGGCGCAGATCGGCATCCTCGGCGGCAGCGGCTTCTACTCCCTAGCCGAGGAGCTGCGACCCGTCGAGGTCGACACTCCCTACGGCCCCCCGTCGGCCGCCCTGCGCCTCGGCCGTCTCGCCGGCCGGGACGTGGCCTTCCTGGCCCGCCACGGCGAGGACCACGAGTACCCGGCCCACCGGGTGCCCTACCGGGCGAACCTGTGGGCGCTGCGGTCGGCCGGGGTGGCGAGGGTGCTGGCGCCGTTCTCCTGCGGCTCGCTGCAGCCGCACATCGCCCCCGGCGACTTCGTGGTCTGCGACCAGATCGTGGACCGCACCCAGGGCCGCCCGCAGACCTACTACGACGGGCCCGAGGTCCATCATGTGACCTTCGCTGACCCGTACTGCCCGGCGCTGCGGCACACGACGGTCGCCGCGGCCCGCGCCGAAGGCATCGACGCGCACGACGGCGGCACCGTCGTGGTCATCGAGGGCCCGCGCTTCTCGACCCGCGCCGAGTCGGCGTGGTTCGCCGCCCTCGGCGGCGACGTGGTGAACATGACGCAGGTGCCCGAGGCGCCCCTAGCGGCCGAGTTGGGCATGTGCTTCTGTGGGATCGCGCTGGTGACCGACTACGACGCCGGAGCAGCAGGCGCCGGCACCGAGCCGGTCACCCACGAGCAGGTGCTCGCCGTCTTCGCCGAGAACCTGGCCCGGGTGCGCCGCCTCATCGAGCGCCTCCTGGGCCGCCTGCCCGCCGAGGGGCCCGCGTGCTGCGGCGACCGGGCGGGCCCTCCCCTGCCCCGGCGCATCACCTAGCGCCGAATCGCAGGCGACTGCCGGTATCCTGCGCCCCGGCGCCGGGGTTCCGGCGCGGCTTCCCCCCAGAGTTCCAGAGCCTCCGGCGAGAGGAAGCCCCGCCATGCCTGTACCGCCCCTGATGCGCCGCCGTGCCGACTCCCCCACTTGGCGCCGCTCGTCCCTGTACCGCTTGCTGCACCGCCCGCTGGTGTACTGGAGCGCAGTGGCGCTCCTCGTCGTCGTCACCGTCGTGGGGGTGACGCGCCAGTCCGATCGCCAGAGCGAACGCGAGGCGGTCTACGGCGAGCTGCGCCAAGTGCCGGTGGCTGCCCGCCTCATCAGGCCCGGCGAGCCGCTCGGCGCCGAGGCCGTCAGCTGGGAGCCGCGGCCGGCCGCCGCGGTGCCGCCGGGCGCGGTCAGCGAGCTGGGCGAGGGCGCGGTCGCCGCGGCGGCGATCTACCCGGGGGAGGTGGTACACGCCGAGCGCGTGGCCGGTCTCGGCGGCGGGCTCAGCAGCCGGCTGACCCCCGGCGTAGCGGCCGTGTCGGTGCCGACCACCTACGGGGTGCCGCCGGTGCGCCCCGGCGACTCCGTCAGCCTCGTCGCCGTCTTCGACGATTTCGCGGCCGAAGCCCCTCCCGCCAGCCAGACAGTGGCGAGCCGCGCCACCGTCCTCGAAGTAGACGAGGAGGCCGTGACGGTGGCGATCCGGGCCGCCGAGGTGCAGCCGACGGTGTCCGCCCTCGTCTGGGGCGCCGTCACCGTCGTGGCCGTCGCCGCCTCTGGGGGCTGAGGCGCCGCGTAGAGCCGTCGGGGCCCGTGCGCCGGGCCGCCCGCGGCGGGCTCAGACCCAGGGGGTGTCGCGGAAGGAGGCGGCCATCAGCGCCAGCACCGAGGCGCCGAGGGCCGCCCGGTACACCGCGAAGGGGGCGAAGCCGACGCGGCGCACCAGCGTCACGAGGAGCGCCACCGCCGCCCAGCCCGAAAGCGCCGCCGCGACTGTGCCCCAGATGAACGCCGCCCGCGCCTCGGTCGGGATCCCGGCGGGGCCGCCCAGGTCGATCAGCTTGTAGACCGCCGCCCCGGCGATGACCGGCACGCTCATCAACATGGCGAGGCGGGCCGATTCGGGCCGCGAGTGACCGCGGAGGCGGGCGGCGGTCATGACGGCCCCCGACCGGGACACCCCGGGGACCAGGGCCAGCGCCTGCGCCGCGCCCAGCGCCAGGGCGCCGGCGCCGTCCAAGGCGGCGTCGGGCCGGGTCTCGCTGCGGCGGTCGGCCCACCACAGCCAGACCCCGAAGAGCACCAGCGTGCAGCCGGTCACCCAGATGTGTTCGTTGCGTTCCAGCGCGCCGCCGGCGGCGACGCCCACGACCCCCGCCGGCACGGTGGCCAGCACCAACAGCCAGGCCCGCCGGCCCTCGGCGCTGCGCCGGCCGGCAGCTTGGCGCGCTCCGGACACCGCCAGCCCGACGACCTCCCGACCGAAGAACCCCAGCACTCCCGCCAGGGTGCCCACGTGCAGGGCCACCTCGAAGGCCGTCCAGAGGCCCGGGTCGCCGTCGAACGGCTGCCAGCCGGCCAGCCACGTCACGATCTGCAGGTGACCGCTGGAGGAGACCGGCAAGAACTCCGTCAACCCCTGCAGGACGCCGAGGAGGATGGCCTCGAGAATCGACATCGCTCGCCCGCCTGCCGGTCAGCCCGCGGCGTTCACTCCCCCGACACCGTGACGTCGGCCACCGCCAGGGTGACACCGGCGGCGGTCATCGGCAGCCAGGTCAGGTCGTTGCCCAGAGCCACCACGTCGAGCAGCATCCGCTGCAGCGTCGAGGCCACCGTGAACTCCCGGACGGGCTCGGCCAACTCGCCGCCGCGGATGCGCAACCCCTCGGCGCCCGTGGAGAAGTCGCCGCTGACCAGGTTCACACCCGAGTGCAGCCCGCTCACCTCCTGCACCACGACGCCGTCGGCGACAGCACCGATCACTTCGGCGGGGCTGCGGTCGCCCGGCACCGCCGCCAGCGCCATGGCGCCCACGCCGGGAACCGAGGCATAGCCCCGCACCGCCGAGCCGGTGGAGGCTGCGCCGGAGCGGCGGGCCGTGTAGCTGTTGTGCAGGAACCGCCGCATCACGCCCTCCTCGATCAGCTCGTTGCGGCGCGTGGCCAGGCCCTCGCCGTCGCAGGGACCGGCGCCGAAGGCGGCCGGGTCGGTGGGGTCGTCGGTCAGCGACAGCAGCGGCGAGGCCACCTGCTCCCCGAGGCGGCCGGCGAACAGCGAGCGGTTCGTCACTGCGGCCTCCCCCGACACAGTGGCGCCGACGAGCCCCAAGAACTGCGCCGTGACCCACGGGTCGAACACGACGGTGGTGCGCATAGTGGCAGGCTTGCGGGCGCCGAGCAGCCGCACGGCCCGCTCGACGGCGTCGCCCGCCGCCCGCTGCACGTCGAGATCGTCGAGGCTGCGCCCGACGCTGAAACCGAACCCCGTTTGCGTCTCGGCACCGTCGGCCGCAAGTGAGAAGACCGAGAGGCAGCAGCCGGAGTCGCGGTCGACCGAACGGATGCCGCTGGTGGTGACGACCGCGCCGACCGACAGCGAGTCGGTATAGTCGGCGGACTCCACCCCGCGGATGCGCCGGTCGCCCGCCAGCACCGCCCGCTCCAACTCCATGGCCAGGTCGATCTTGCGCTCAGGCGCAACCGCCGCCAGTTCGGGGCGCCAGAGGTCCAGTTCCGCAGCAGCGACGCCGTCGGGCACCGCCACGCCGAGGTGCTCGTCAGGGGTGCCGAAGGCGGCGTTGTCCCGGGCCTCCGCCAGCGTCTCGGCCACGACGGAGGGCTCGTGACTGCCGGCGTGGGCGAACCCCTGCCGCCGGTCGACCACCACCCTGACGCCCACCCCGTCGACGGTGGCGGATGCGAACGACTCCACCTCGCCGTTCCAGGTGCGGACGCTGGTCTCCACCGACCGCACCGCCACGACCTCGATCTGCTCTCCGGGCCGCGCCGAGGCCACCACCCGGTCGCCGAGGGCCGCCAACGCCTCGCCGGTGCCGTCGTCGATGCTCATGTGACCGTCGCTCCGCCGCCGGCGCTGACGCCGCTGCCGGCGGTGCTAGGCGGCGGTGCCACCGACGGTGAGGCGCTGCACCCGCAGCGTGGGGGTGCCGTCGCCCACCGGCACGCCCTGGCCGTCCTTGCCGCAGGTTCCCGGAGAGCCCATGGCGAAATCGTCGGCCACAGCGTCGATGGCCATCAGCGCCTCCGGGCCGTTGCCGATGAGGTTGCCCTCGCGGATCGGCGCGGTCAGGCGGCCGTCCTCGATGAGGTAGGCCTCGGTCATGCCGAACACGAAATCGCCGGTGGCGGTGTTCACCTGCCCCCCGCCGAGGTGCGCCACGTAGACCCCGCGGCTCGTGTCGGCCACGATGTCGTCGGGATCGCTGTCGCCGTTGCCGATGAAGGTATTGGTCATGCGGACCATCGGCAGGTGCTGGTAGCTCTGGCGTCGCCCGTTTCCCGACGAGGCGTCCCGCCCGTCGCGGTCGGCTCGCAGCCGGTCCCACATGTAGTCCACCAGCACACCGTCGGCGATGAGCACGTTGCGTTGGGCCGGGCGCCCCTCGTCGTCGATGCCGTAGCATCCCCACTCGCCGGGCATCGTGCCGTCGTCGACGAGGGTGACCATGGGGCTCGCCACCCGCTCGCCGATCCGCCCGGCGAAGACCGACATGTCCTTGTGGATGTGGTCGGCCTCCAACCCGTGCCCGCAGGCCTCGTGGAACAGCACCCCGCCTCCCCCCGGCCCGATGACGACCGGCATGGTTCCGCTGGGCGCCGGCACCGCCTCCAGCTTGCGCAGCGCCCGGCGGGCGGCGGTGCGCGCCAGATCGGCCACATCGACCCGCTCGAACAGCTCGAAGCCCACGGTGTGCCCGACGGTCTCCCGGCCGCTCTGCTTGCCACCGTCGCCCGCCGCGTCCACCGACACCGAGAAGAACGTCTTCACCTGCTCGTCGCCCGACAGCAGGCCGTCGCTGTTGGCCACCAGGATCCGCCTGCGACTGTCGCCATAGCCGCAGGCGACCTGGAACACAGCGGCCCCCTCGGCGCGGGCGGCCTCCTCGGCGGCGCCCAGCAGCCCCACCTTGTCGGCCTTGGCGACGGCACCGGGGAGGACAGCCACCTCGTTGGGCCGCGGGGCCTCGCTGCGGCTCAGCGACGCGGCGGCCTGCTGCCCCCCGCCGGCGCGGGCGGCCGCGGCTGCGTCACGGGCGGCGCCGGTCAGCCCGGCGGCGGAGAGATCGGTGGTGTGGGCGAAGCCGATCGACTCCCCGGAGCGGACCCGGACGCCTGCGCCCCTCAGCCGCCCTGAGACCAGTTCCTCGACCCTCCCGTCGTCGAAAGAGGCGCGGGAGTTGCGCCGGTCCTCGACGAAGACCTCGGCGAAGTCGCCGCCGGTGCGCAGCGCCGCGTGCAGGGCGGCGTCGAGGAGTTCCGCATCCGGCATGGCGCTTGACATCGCTGCCTCCTTCGCCGCCACGCGCCGCTCCTCCGGGTGGTCGCGACTCGAGGGACAGTCAGGGTACCAACCGCCGATGTCGAACCGCCTCCCGCGGCTCCCCGGCCGGGGAGCGTCCCCGCGGGTACGCGGCCCCCGCCTCGCCGTAATGTTACGGGCCGTGGCACTCGAAGTCGGCGCCTCGGGCCGCGCCGAACGCACGGTGGGCGACGGCGACACGGGCGCCGCCGTCGGCTCGAGCGACATGGCCGTCCTCGCCACGCCGGTCCTGCTGACCCTCAGCGAGGCAGCCACGATCGACGCCGTCGCCGGCCGCCTGCCCGCAGGCTCCACCAGCGTCAGCATGCGTGTGCACTTCGACCATGTGCGGCCCGTCCCGGTGGGCCGGACGGTGTCCGCGACGGCGCGCCTCGAGCGGGTCGAGGGGCGCAGGCTCACCTTCACCGTGGAGGCGCGCGACGCCGACGGCGACCTCGTGGGCAGCGGGCGCATCGTGCGGATCGTCGTCGACCGCCGACGGTTCGGCGAGCGCCTGCCGCCGGCGCAGTAGCCGGCCCGGCGCAGTCCGGACCCCCGCCGGCGGCGCCGAGAGCCCGCCTCCGCTCCACGCGGTTCATGGCGCCGGCACGCGGGAGTAGCCTTGCGGTCACCTGTCGGCGCTTCGGGCCGACGCCGGCACCGGACATCCGAGCAGCGGCGTCGCCCCCTCGAACTGCCCGGACGCCGGCGCAACCCGATCCCCCGAGGAACCCATGGACCGCAAGCGCACCTGGACCATCTATGCCCTCCGTGCAGGCATCAGCGCCGGGTTGCTGACGTTCCTCATCTTCCAGGGCCCCAATCTCGACGCCTCCAAGCTGCTGCCGGAGTGGAACCGCTGGACGCCTTTCTGGCTGTTCGGCGCGTTCGCCCTGATGGCCCTCTCGCTGGTGCTCGGGGCTCTGCGCTGGCGGCAGGTCACCGAGGCGCTGCGCCTCGAGGTCCCCCTGCGCGGGGTGCTGTCGCACTTCATCGCCGGACAGTTCGTCTCCAACGTGATGCCGACGACCATCGGCGGCGACGTGCTGCGGGTCACCCGCCTCGGCAGGGACACCGGCAAGCCCCCCGCCGCGTTCGCCTCGGTGATCTTCGAACGGCTCTCCGGATGGCTGGTCCTGCCCATGTTCACCTTCGTCGGCCTGGCCCTGAACCCGCCCCTGGCCGGCCTGGGCGCCGCGTCGGTCACCGCCATCACGCTCGCGTGCGTCACCCTCGCCGCCTTCGGCACCCTGCTCTACGCGGTGGGCCACAACGCCACCGGCCGCTGGCTGCAGGGGCGCACCGGCGTAGCCCGCTACCTCAACGCCATGCACCTCGCCATCGAGGCGCTGAAGGCACAGCCCCGCGCCGCGCTGCGGCTGCTCGTCGCCTCGGTCGTCTACCAGATGTGCGTCCTGTTGGCGGTGGGGTGCGCCACCGAGGCGATGGGCATCGACGAAGTGGGCTTCACCGCGCTCATGGCGTTCTTCCCGGCGGTCCTGATGCTGCAGGTGCTGCCGCTGGGCATCGGCGGCCTCGGAGTGCGCGAGGCGTCGCTGGTGCTGTTCCTGACCGCCGTCGGAGCGCCCGAGGAGCAGGCGTTCTCGCTGGGCCTGCTCATCGGGCTGCTGATCCTGCTCTGCAGCCTCCCCGGACTGCCCGCGGTGCTGCTGGGCAACCGGCTGTTCGGCCGCCGCAGGATCGCGGCCGACCCGGAGGCCGACGAGGACCGCGCCGAGGCCTTGGTCTGAGGTTCCCGTGACCACCGGGGTACTCCGACCGAGCGGCCGCAGGGGCCGCGGCGGCGGGCACCGCTGGGCAGAGTCCCCGCTGGCGGGCTGGTTCTCGGACCTCGCCGGGGGATCGGACGGCGCGCAAGGCACCAAGCGCCGGGAACTGGGCATCCGCTGGTGGCGGGAGGTCCTGCTCATCGCGCTGTTCTACTTCGGGTACAACATCGTCCGGAACCGGTTCGGTTCGGCGGCGGTCGGGCCGGTCCACGCCCTGAACAACGCCGAGATCGTGATCGAGCTCGAGCGTGCCCTCGGCCTCTACTTCGAGTCCACGGTGCAGGGCTGGTTCCTGGGCTGGGACGCTTTCATCTCGGTGTGGAACGTGTTCTACGGGCTGGCGCATTTCAGCGTGACGTTCTTCACGATGGCGTGGCTCTATCTGAAGTTCCCCGAGGTGTACCAACGCTGGCGGACCACCGGGTTGCTGTGTACAGGGCTGGGACTCGTGGGGTTCGCGCTGTTCCCGCTGATGCCACCGCGGCTGCTCGGCGACTGCGGGCCGTACGGCGCCTGCCTCCCCGATGCCGGCTTCGTCGACACCATGGTCCACTACGAGGGGCTGTGGTCGTTCGATTCGGGCACCTTCCAGAGTCTCTCCAACCAGTACGCGGCGATGCCGAGCATCCATTTCGCTTGGGCGTTCTGGTGCTTCTTGGCGCTCCGGGGCCGGGTCCGCAGCGGCTGGGGGCGGGTGTGCCTGTACCTCTACCCCCCGCTGACCCTGTTCGCCGTCGTGGTCACCGCCAACCACTACTGGGTCGACGCCGTGGCGGGGATCGCGTGCGTCCTAGTGGCGCTGGCGTGGGCCGCGCCCCTGGTGCGGCTGGCGCAGCATCGCCGCCGGCGCGCCCTCGGGGACACCGCAGCGGCGGCGACCGACTCGGGCGCGCCGGCGGGCGGCTAATGTATCCACAGATTGTCCCCGGACGACGATCTCACTGAGGCTCCGCAATGCTCCTGAATCAATGCTCCTGAACCGGAACATCACCCCCGCCGTCCTCCGCTCGATGAGCTACGGCGAGCTCGACGCGCTGGCCGAGGAGATTCGGGCCTTCATCGTGGACTCCGTCACCACCCACGGCGGCCACTTGGGCTCGAACCTGGGCGCCGTCGAACTGACATTGGCCCTGCACCGCGTCTTCAACTCCCCCACCGACGCCATCATCTGGGACACGGGGCACCAGGCCTACGTCCACAAGATCGTCACGGGCCGCTCGCACATGTTCGAGCAGCTGCGCAAGCCGGGCGGCCTCTCGGGCTATCCCAGCCGCGAGGAGTCCGAGCACGACTGGGTCGAGAACAGCCACGCCTCCACGTCGCTCAGCTATGCCCACGGCCTAGCGCTCGCCTACCAGTCGGCGGAGAAGCGGGGCGGGCTGCGGCGGCGGGTGGTGGCCGTCATCGGCGACGGGTCGATGACCGGCGGGATGGCCTTCGAGGGCCTCAACAACCTGGGTCACTCCAACCTCGACGTGGTAATCATCTTCAACGACAACGGCCGTTCCTACGCCCCGACGGTGTCTCGCCTCAGCGAACGCCTCGCCCGCCTTGCGGTGAACCCTGCCTTCGTCCAGCAGCAGGAGCGTGTGGAGCGGATCCTGGGCGACCTGCCCCTAGTCGGCGATCACATGGACCGCGTCATGGAGGCGGTCAAGGCCGGCGTGCGCGAGCTGTCGGAGTCGCCCTCGTTCTTCGCCGACCTCGGGGTCCGCTACACCGGGCCGTTCGACGGCCACGACATCCGCAACCTCGAACGAAGCCTGCGCCACGCCGCCGAACTCAAGGGCCCGGTGGTCGTACACGTCCTCACCGACAAGGGCCGCGGCTACGAGCCGGCCGAGCGCGACCCCATCAAGCGCATGCACGACACGTCGCAGACCAAGCACGGCAGCTACACCCAGGCCTTCGCCGACGCCATCGTCAAGGAGGCCGAGAATCGGCCCGAGCTGGTGGCGATCACCGCCGCCATGCCCGACTCCACGGGGCTGCTGGCCTTCAAGGACCGTTTCCCGGACCGTTTCGTGGACGTGGGCATCGCCGAGCAGCACGCCGTGACGTCGGCGGCCGGCATGGCCATGGGCGGACTGCGGCCCGTGGTCGCCATCTACTCGACGTTCCTGACCCGGGCGTTCGACCAAGTGAACCTCGACGTCGGGCTGCACCGCCAGCCGGTCGTCTTCTGCCTGGACCGAGCCGGGATCACCGGCGACGACGGCCCCTCGCACCACGGCATCCTCGACATGGCGCTGCTCACGAAGGTGCCGGGCATGTGCGTGATGGCCCCGTCGTCCTACCAGGAACTCGAGGCCATGCTGGCGCAAGCGCTGGAGATGACCGACGGCCCCGTAGCAATCCGCTGGCCGAAGACCGCGGCGCGCCACGTGGGCGAGAACGAGTTGGGGGTCGGCCTCGCCGGCCGGAAGGTCCGCAACGGAGAGACAGTCTGCCTCCTGGCCGTCGGCAAGATGCTGGAAGCCGCCGAGGAGGCCGCGGAGGCTCTGGCGGACCGCGGCGTCTCGGCCTCGGTCTGGGACGTGCGCGTCGTGGCGCCGCTGGACGAGGCGATGCTGAGCGACGCCCGCGCGCATGCGGTCGTCGTCACCGCCGAGGACGGGATCCGCGAGGGCGGCGCCGGCGCGTGCATCGCCGCGGCGCTCAGCAAGATGGACGGAGACGGCGAGGCGCCCGCCGTGCGGATCCTGGGAATCCCGACCTCGTACCTGCCCCACGGCAAGCCCGATGAGATCCTCGCCGCCTGCGGGCTCGACGCGGCCGGGATCGTCGCCGCGGCGCTGGGGGCTCTCGGCTGACTCCCCTCGCCGGGGGGCCGAGCGCTACTGGTAGAAGGGGTTCTCGCCGGCCGCGTGGTCAGTCACGTCGACCACGTCGAGTATCTCCGGGACGTGCTGGCTGATGATCGCGGCGACGCCCTGATGAAGGGTGGCGGCGCTCATGGTGCATCCCTGGCAGCCTCCGCCCATCAGCAGGAACGCCTTGGAGTCCTCCACCCTGACGAGTTCCACATACCCGCCGTGGGCGGCCAGCGACGGGTTGACGTGGTTGTTCAGGAGGCTCTGGAGACGCTCGGTTACTGAGTCCGACTCCGAGAGGTCGATGCGCTCGCCCATGTCGGGGCGGTTGGGGTTGCGGATCACCAGGCCGCCCTGCAGCGGGTTGCTCGGCACGTCCAGGGTGGCGCCGGTGAGGTTCGCTACGGAGTCGGCGGGAATGATCACGGTCAGCCCGGCCACCTCGTAGACCGCGTCGTCGGTGGCCCCCTCGACCTCGTGCAGCGACAGGTCGTAGCTGAACTCGAAGGTCATGCTCGGCGACATCTCCGTGCCCGAGACGGCGACGCGCAGCCCGAGGCCGGCACCGTCGGGTTCGTCGGCCAGCGCGCCGAGGACCACCTCGGCGGCTTCGTCGGTCACCCGCAGGATGGGGGGCGCAGCGACGGTGGCCGTCGAAGGTGCCGAGTCAGTGCTCACCCGCGCCAGGATACAGGCCACGGCGCGCTCGAGGCGCCCCGGACCCGCCCAGAGGCGGCCTCAGGGCAGATGACGGCCGCAGATCGGCCAGGGTTGCCAGCCCCGACGGGCGTACAGCAACCGCGCGCGCGCGTCCTGCACTTCCGGTGCGGCCCAGTGCGGGCGACCGGTGCCGCCGACCCACTCCCACGTGGTCTGGTCGAACTGGTAGGCGCCGTAGTAGCCGTTGCCCGTGTTGACGAGGTAGTTGTTCGTCGACTCGCAGTCGCGTAGCGCGCCCCACTGCGCCGGCGTGGGCTCGGTCCGCCCGCGGCGGGCCATCTCCCGGTCCGCCTCGTCATGGATCGCGGCCACCGACGCCACCCAGCGCGCCTCTGCCAGCCGCTCCTCCAGCAGCGGGATGTCGCGCTGGGCCAGCTGGATGTCGCGGTGTACTACGTCGATCCGGTCGACGACGAACACTAGGCGGTCGCCCGCCTCTGCGATCAGGGCCTCGTACTCGCGGTACGCGCCGGACACCGCGCCGGCCCGCGCCTCCAGCAGGGCCTGCAGGTAGAGAGCGTCGACGAACTGGCCCAGAGCCAGCAGTTCGGCGCTCAGAGCACCGAGGCGACCGGTGATGTAGGAGGCCACGAGGTAGTCGGCGGCCTGCTTGCGGGACTCGATCACGTCGAGGATCAGCGCCTGCTCGCGCCCCGCGAGCGCGGCGGCCTCGGCCACGAGGGCGTCGAAGGCCGCCAGGCGCTCCGCCAGCCTCCGCTCGGCCGCCTCCAGGTTCTCCTCCGCCCACGCGATCTCCTCTTGGGCCAGCCGGATGTTCGTGTACGGGGGCTCTTCGTCGCTGTGCAGCTCGCGGGCCGTCGCGCCGGGAGCGGTAGCCGCCAGAGCGACCACGGCCGCGAGCGCGAGGAGCCAACGCCGCCGCCCGCGATTGTGGGTGCTTCCGATGCCCATATGTACGGATCTCCCTACCGCGCCGCGCCCGCGATCACCAAATCCGCCGCGCCGCGGGACTGCCGCACCGGGGGCCAATCGGGGGCTACACGTTGAAGCGGATCTCCAGCACGTCGCCGTCCTGCACCACGTAGTCGCGGCCCTCGGCCCGCAGCCGGCCGGCGGCGCGGGCGGCCGGCCACGAGCCCGCCGCCAGCAGATCCTCCCATTGGATCGTCTCGGCCCGGATGAACCCGCGCCGCATGTCGCTGTGAATCAGCCCGGCGCAGACCGCTGCGGTGCTTCCGGCCCCGAACGGCCAGGCCCGGGTCTCCTTGCCTCCTGTGGTGAAGAACGTGCTCAGGCCGAGGGCGCGGTAGGAGGCGTCCGCCAGCCGAGCCGCCGCCCCGGCACCGAGGCCGAGGCTCTCGGCCATCTCCGCCCGCTCGGTCTCGGGCAGTTCCGCCACTTCGGCCTCCAGGCGCCCGCACACGGCGATCGTCTCTGCGCCCAGCGCCGCGGCCACCTCGGCGACCGCGGCCTGCACGTCCGGCGGCGGCGCTTCCTCGTCGATGTTCACGACGGCCACGAAGGGCTTGTTGGTCAACAGGAAGCACGGCGCCAGCAACTCCCGGTCGGAGACGGGCAGGCCGCTGCGCCACAGCGGCACCCCGGCAGCGAGGGCGGCGGCGGCTCGCTGCATCCGCTCCACCTCCGGCCCGACCGACGCGTCGCCCTTGGCTCTGCGGCGCTTGCTCTCCATTTGGCGCTCGAGGCTCTCGAGGTCGGCCAGGCCCAGCTCGAGTTCGAGGGCGAGAAGCGACTCCAGCGGATCGTCGAGGCCCTCGACCTCCTCGCTGGCGAAGGCGCGCAGCACCAGCACCACGGCGTCCACTTCTCGGATGCCGCCGAGGAAGCGGTTGCCGAGGCCCTCGCCGCGGGCCGCTCCGGCGGCCAGACCGCCGATGTCGCTGAACTGCACGGTCGCAGGGGTGACCTTGGCCGAGCGGCTCGCGGCGGCGATCAGGCCGAGCCGCTCATCGGCCACCTCGGCCTCGCCGAGGCGAGTGGCCACGGTGGTGAAGGGGTAGGGCGCCACCGGCGAGCCGCCGCCGCACAGCGCGTTGAAGAGCGACGACTTCCCGGAGTTGGGCAGGCCGAGGAGCCCGAATCGCTGCACAACCTGTGCAGGGTACCGGGGCGGCCGGCTCGCCGGAGGCGCCCCGTCGGGGGCTGCGGGCCCGCGCCGCCGGTAGGATTCCCCGACAGGAGGCAACCATGTCGAAGCGCACGCAGCGCAAGCGGGCCAACGCCCGGCGCAAGAAGGCCAACCACGGACGCAAGCCCAACGTCGGCCGCAACTCCTAGCCCCGCCGCGGGGGCCCCGGTGACCCCACAGCCCGCCGCAGAACCCGGTGGTCCCGAGGCAGGCCCGCCGAAGGCCGATGTCTTGGCGCTCCCGGCGCTCGTCTACGACGGCGACTGCGGCTTCTGCCGAGGGTGCGCCGACTGGATCGCCGCCCGGCTCCCCGCCGGCACGCCGGTCTTGGCGTCCCAGCAGGCGCATCTCGCAGGCCTCGGCCTCACCGCCGACCAGGCCGCCGGCGCCGCGTGGTGGATCGACGGCGACGGCACGCGCCACCGCGGCCACCGCGCCGTCGCCGCCGCGCTCGGCGCCTGCGGCGGGCGCTGGGCCAAGCTGGGCGCTGTCCTCACCTGGCCCGGCGTCTCGCTCGCGGCGGCGGGCGTCTACGGGCTCGTCGCTCGGAACCGCCGCCGCCTCGGCTGCAGGGACTGCCTCACCGAGACCACCCGAGGCGGCCCCGCCCTTTCGTAGGCCCGCTCGGCAATCCCGCACGCGCTCCCTGCGGCGGCTCAGCGAGCAACACGCGTCGCCGGGGGCGGATAGTCTGCCCGCGTGGCGGGGGGCGGTCCGGTCCGGGTCGTTACGCGCCGGTGGGTCGCCTCCCCCGCGGGAAGGCGCCGCGGCCCGCCGCATACGGGGACGGGCGAAAGGCCCCTGAGCCGAGAACCGCAAGGAGAAGGAGCAGAAATGAGACGAGGACTAACCGGGCTGCTGGCGATTCTGCTGGCCACCGTGATGGTGGCGGCGGCGTGCGGCGGCGACGACGAGCCCACGACGGCGGCGCAGCCCACTCCGGCGCCGGCCGCCGACGACGGAGCAGCCGATGGGCAGGACCCGGCGCCGGCCGACTCGCCGGCTGACGCGCCGGCCGCGCCGGCCGCGGACGCCCCGGCGGAACCGCCGCCGGCACCGCCCGGCGCCGAGGACGTCACCGCGGCCCTGGTGTTCGACATCGGCGGGCGGGGCGACCAGTCC
>JAPOYM010000134.1 GCA_026706565.1 bacterium | reverse complement strand
TCATGCTCCCCCGCTACGTCGAGGTCGTCGAGAGCCTCCCCAAGACCCCGACCGAAAAGGTCCGCAAAGTCGAACTCCGAGCCCAAGGAATCACCCCGGACACCTGGGACCGAGAGGCCGCCGCACAACAAGGCGCCGAGTAATGCTCAAATCCGTCAACTCCTCGACGAAACTGTCGGCCACGGAAGCCGCAGCTGACATCCCGGCATCATCGTCGCGGCGCTGGCAATGGGGCTCACCGATTCCTCGACAACCGCTTGTACCGTCAGAGGACTTCGAACGCGGCCATCACCTGAACTGCTTCCGGGACACCTCTGGTTCACTGCTCGTACGGGCCGAGGAATCGCTCTCCGTCGAAGTGACTGATCCTCCGCTGAAGCCGGCACGTAGCGGTCGAACAGAGCGTCGATGGCGGCTTGCGTGTGCTCGGTCTCCCTGGCTGCGGCCCCAAGAGTCTCGAGCTGTCCCGTCGTCGGGTAGTTCAATGACCGCAGATCGGTCGCGTTCACCTGCGTGTGTCCGTTGAACTGCCTGAAGAACATGTCGACCGCCGTGGTGTTCAGATACGCAGCGATTCCCCAAGCAATGTCGAGAGGCAATCCGATGCCGTCGCGGTGGAAGACGTTGACATGGTTCTCCACGGCCACCTCAGCGGATCCGAGGTCGTCGATCTCGAGCACAGCGGCCACGATCCTGCGGCGCTCCTCCTTGGAGGAGAATCGCTTGACCAGCACGTAGTTGCCCGCCGGCAGAAGCATCTTCTGCGTCATGCTGTTGACGGCGAGCGCCGCCGGCTTCTTGCGGCGCGGCTCCTCCAGCCCGACGCGCCCCGCCCGGAGGTGGTGGGGATAGATCAGCGGGACCGTGCCGTCGGTAACCGACTCGCGCAGGTGCTCGCGCACCCGGAAATCCACGACCCTGCCCGTCGACACCGCGGCGCCGGCACCGGACAGGGAGCACCTGAGCCCCGCCATTCGCGTTGCCGCCGCGACGGCCGGATCGCCCGAGACGATGCGAATGAACGCGTCCGGATCGTCGGGGCGAACGACGTGCGCGAAGGGCACCCGTTCCTCGTGAATGTCCTCTTCGCCTGATCCGGGACTCGTCGAGATGGTCACTGCCCCCTGCGGCGCGCCC
Source organism: bacterium (assembly GCA_026706565.1). Taxonomy (GTDB): domain Bacteria; phylum Actinomycetota; class Acidimicrobiia; order Acidimicrobiales; family CATQHL01; genus VXNF01. Next base: position 1,236 of record JAPOYM010000134.1, on the reverse strand, counting down.
TTGACGAGGTGAACGACCACATTCTCCTGCAACACGCCAGCGTCGCGGAACGCCTTGTCGCGGGCCTCGAAGAGATGAACCCGGCGCAACGCCGAATCCTCGAGCAGTTCTCGCCTGAACGCCCGGAAATAAGGGCCGTTGCAGAAGCTCCTGGGGGTGATCGCCACCAGTTGACCACCTGAGCTGAGAAGCCCGAGAGTCAAAGCGACGAACGCGGCGTACAGGTTCGTGACCTCGATTCCCACACCTGAGAGCATCCGCCGCACCGCGGACGACGTCGCGAGCTTCTGGTACGGCGGGTTCAGGATCGCCAGATCGAAACCCCCGTCGTGCGGAGCGAAGAGTCCTCCGCCCAGTCTCCGGCAGGCCCACTCAACGAAGTCCGCCGACACAGCCCGCGCCGTGATCGACGATGAGATCTGCGTGCACTCGTGCAGAGTCTCGGTGAGCGCTCCGAGCAAGTCCCGGTCGACCTCCACCGCCGTCACGTCCAAGCCGACAGCCCAGCCCTCGACCACCGCCCGGTCGACAAGCGCAGCCGTCAAAGAGCCCACACCGGCGCCAGGGTCGAGCACACGCGCCGGACCCTCCGGAGGGTCGAACATCCCCGCCAGCAGCGACGCGATCGGCGCCGGCGTGAAGAACTGCCCAAGCGCGGACCGCTGCGCCGCGGAGCGATCGGCGGTCTCCGCGACACGCCGAGCCTCGGTACGGACCGCCAACTCCGAAGAAGCAGCAGGTGTAGCCACCCGAAGACCACCGGCCATGCCCCCCAGTTTGTACCAGGCGTGAGACACTGCTGCGGCACTTTGGATCCGGCCCCGCGCACTCTCGCCGCCAGGCGGCTCGGCTCGACCCAAGAGCCCGCCTTCCTCGGAACGCCCTATCGCGAGGTCGACCCTCTGTACGGGTACCTGCCAACAGCCGCCGTCCGCGGACCGCCCCCTGGAGGCATCGAGATTGCACGACCACTGCACGGCGGCGCGTGAAGCCCAATCAGAGCACGAGCAGGTTCACGAAGTCCCGTATCGCCGGATTGCTCCCATCCCCGTTGATTGCCGCGCTGATGGCGTTGATCCGGGCGGTGTCGATGATGCCGGTGGCGCTGCCGGTCAGCTTGGCAATGAGGTCCTCGTCGCTGAGGGGGTTCGCGGTCGATCCGCCGAACGCTTCGGTTGCGACGTGCTCGGTGGTGCCGTCGGTGAAGGTCACCTCGAGCGAGGCGCTCTCCATGCT
>JAPOYM010000153.1 GCA_026706565.1 bacterium | reverse complement strand
TCGACGAGCCTGACGGGTCGGTCACTGCCACTGTCGGCACGGGCGCCGGCTACACCATCTCGAACACCCATAACATCGCCACAGTCGCCGTCTCCGACGACGACGACCCGCCCCCGCCGCCTCCTGTGGTGGTGCCGGTTGTGAGCGTCGCCGCAGGCCCCGCCGTCGCCGAAGGACAGAACGCGGTGTTCACCGTCACCGCCGACCCAGCACCGGCATCCGCCCTCACTGTCACAGTCGCCGTGACCCAGGCTGGCGACTACGGCGTGACGACCGGCTCGAGGACCGTGGTCGTGCCCACAACAGGATCGGCGCAGTTGTCAGTCGCAACAACAGGCGACAGCATCGACGAGCCGAACGGGTCAGTGTCGGTTACGGTCAACACCGGCTCTGGCTACACGATCTCAGGCACCCACGCCAGCGCTACCGTCGCGGTCTCCGACGACGACCCACCGCCCCCGCCGCCTCCTGTGGTGGTGCCGGTTGTGAGCGTCGCCGCAGGCCCCGCCGTCGCCGAAGGACAGAACGCGGTGTTCACCGTCACCGCCGACCCAGCACCGGCCAGCCCGCTCACAGTCACAATCGCGGTCGCGCAGACTGGCGACTACGGCGTGACGACCGGCTCGAGGACCGTGGTCGTGCCCACGACAGGATCGGCGCAGTTGTCGGTCGCCACGGTCGGCGACGGTGTCGACGAGCCCGACGGGTCAATCACCGTCAAAGTCGCAGCAGGCACCGGCTACACGATCTCAGGCACCCACGCCAGCGCGACCGTGGCGGTCTCCGACGACGACAACCCCCCGCCGTCCCCGCCGCCTGCTGCGGGGGCGAGCTTGTCGGTGCGCGACATGGCCGTCAGCGAGAACGGCCGCTCCCTGCGGTTCATGGTGTATCTCAGCGAGACCCCCGACACGGCCGTCACCGTGCGGATCGTCACACGCGACGGCACTGCACGCAACGGCGCCGACTACCGCGGCTACAGCACCCCCAGCCGCACGCTGAGGTTCGCCAAAGGCACAAGGCTCCTGTACCGCTACACCTACATACCCATCCTCGACGACAACGCCACCGAAGGCGACGAGACCTTCCAAGCGATCCTCACCAACCCGACCGGCGCAACAATCAGCCGCGGCACAGCCACCATCACCATCACCGACAACGACTGACCCACCGTCGGCGCCGACAGGGCAGAATCCCCGCCACCTGACGCCGGCGAATAACCGTTCGGGTTGTCTTGCGAGGTTCTTGGTTTTTGTGGTTTCTGGTGTTTGCGGGTGTGTTGTGATGAAAACTGGTTGCGGTCTGGGGGCGGGTCGGTTAGGGTCAACCCGAGCGAATCGGAGGTGCGCTGATGGGCATGGTTGTGGCTGGTCCTCCCGAGGTCGACGTCGAGTACCCGGAGGGTCCGAGCATGCCGGAGGGAGATGCGCAGACGCGTCGGCGCATGGAGTTGGTGCTGGCGTTGCGGCACTGGTACGCGGGACGCGTCGACGGCAAGGCCGCGGTCGAGGGCGCGTGGGTGTGCTGCGACGTCAACGTGTACTACAAGCAGGGCGATCCCAAAGTGGTGGTGGCGCCGGATGTAGCGGTGGCTTTCGGCGTCGATATCGCCGCGGTGGACAACAAGACCGTCTACAAAGTGTGGGAGGCGGGGGCTGTTCCGTGTTTCGTGTTGGAGATCGCGTCGCCGACCACGTTGCGGACCGATCTCTATGCGAAGCCCGCCAAGTACGCCGAGTTGGGGGTTCAGGAGTATTGGCGGCTCGACCCGACGGGCGGGGATCTTCTGGTCCCGCCGCTTCAAGGCGAGACCCGCCGGACGGGGAGCTGGACACCGGTCAAAGTGGCAGCCGACAGCGATGGCGGGTTGCGTGCCCGCAGCGAAGTGCTGGGCCTGGACTTGTGCTGGAGGCCTCCCAAACTGCGGTTGTGGGACATAGACGCCAAGACCTGGCTGCTTGACCCCGACGACCTCGCCGACCTCGCCGACCTCGCCACCGCAGAGACAGCCCGAGCCGACACCGCCGAAAGCCGAGCCGAAGCCGCCGAGACCCGAGCGGAGGCTGCTGAGGCAGAGCTCGAAGAGCTTCGTGCCCGCCTCGCGCCCAAGGCACAAGGACGCTAGACCTTGAGTGCTCTGGTCGCGGTTGATTTCTGGTTGCCCCGCTAGACACCTGCCCGCTGTCGCCGTACTGTTGGAGTCATGCAACGACAAGAACATATGCTCGGTGAAGTTTTCTCGTACCGCTTCGCTGGACCGGATGCCGACCACGCTTTGCTGATTCAACACGGCATAGCGTCCCACGGGGGAATCTACGACAGCTTCTGTGCCCACCACGCGCCTCGAGGGGTCGACATCTGGTGCATGGACGCCCCTGGCCACGGGCGGTCGTGCGTCTCCCAGCGCCCCGGCCAGTGGACCTACGATCAGTGGGTCGACGCGGCGGTGATGTACGGCGAGCACATCAAGGCTGAGACGGGTCTGCCGGTGATCGTCAAGGGTTCGTCGATGGGCTCGGGGCCTGCGTACTCTGCGCTGGCGGCGGCGCCCGACGTGTTCGCCGGAGCGGTGCTGATGGGCTTCGCGATCCCGGGCTCGCCTCTGGTGCCGGTCGACAATCCCTTCCGATCCGAAGCCTACGAAGAGCTCGAAGCTCGATTCGGCGACAAGTTCAGGCTCGACATCGAGCGGTTCTTCGACTTCGACGAGGACTACGGATACTCCGGCGCTGCCGAGCAGAAGAGAGCCGACCCCTACAACACCTGGTTCTACGACATGGCCTCGTGGGCCTCGTTCCTGCGTTACGACCCGGTTGTTCCGATCAGCGAGAACACCAAGCCGATTCTCTACGCAGTCGGCGAGAACGACCCGACGTTCCCGGTGGACTTCGCCCGCCTGGTTGTGGACGCGACCAGCGGGCCGGTCGAGTTCCACATTGAACCCGAAGGCACCCATCAGCTCATGCTGTTCCACACAGCCGAGTATTCCGACGTGCTGCTGGAGTGGTGCCGCAACCTGATCAAGAAAGGAAACTGATATGACGACCCTGCATCCGAGCGGCGTTAACCATCTCGCTCTCTCGACCACCGACATGAAGCAGCAACTGCAGTTCTGGTGCGATGTTGTGGGCTTGCCGCTCAAAGCGTTGTACTGGATGCACGGCGTCGAGGGCGCTTTCCACGGGTTCGTCGAGATGGCCGGCGACAGCTACATCGCATTCGTGCAGCATCCCGCCAACGGTGAAGACGTCGAGTTCGGCGTCAGCCATGCCGACGGCCCCGGCGGCGATGTGCGCGGCGGGGCGCTGCAGCACATCGCCCTCCATGTCGACACCCTCGACGAGGTGTTGGAGATGCGCGACAGGCTCCGCTCCCGTGGGCTCCAGGTCGTAGGCCCGATCGATCACGGGTTCTGCAAGTCGATCTATTTCGACGGCCCGGAAGGCCTCAACCTCGAGGTCGCCTGCGGCTCCGACATCGACGAGCGGGCCTGGGTCGACCCGGAGGTGGTCGGGCTCTGCGGCATCAGCGACGACGAGTTGGAGGCGTTGAAGCGGCCGGAGGTGTTCGTGCGCCCCGCCGAGCCTGTCGCCCAACCAGCCGAACCGCATCCCGCCAGTGTCCGAGCCCGCCGCCACCCCGAGCAGGCAGCGCTTGCCGCGGGTCTGTCCGATGAGTTCGTCTGGGAGAACATGAGCGAACCGGATCCCCCCGTTCCCGTCGGCTGACCCCCGACCCGACCTCGAGCCATGCGCGCCCGCGAGCGGCCGCCCAGAAGTCCTGTTGAAACAGACCGACCTCCGCCGGTCTGCGCTGTTTCGCGCCGTTTCTAGAAGTCGGTGCCGCCGTCGATGTTGACCGTTGCCCCCGACAGGTATGCCGCCCGTTCTGAGAGCAGGAAGACGATCAGCTCCGCCACCTCCTGGGGTGTACCGAGTCGTCGGGCGCCCGACGTCAGTCCCCATTCGGCTTCGGCGAAAGCGTAGAGCGGATCGCCGTCGACATCGGCGTAGCGCTCCCGGGCGATGGCCCGGACCGGGGCGAGCGCGTGGGTCTCGATGGCGCCGGGGCACACGCAGTTGGCTCGCACCCCGCGGTCTCCGTAGGTCTTGGCAATCGATTTGGTGAGCGTGACGATGCCGCTCTTGGCCGCGGCATAGGGCGTGAGGTGCGGCTTGGGAGAGCGGACCGAGTGGGCTGCCACGGTCACGATCCGGCCGCCGCCGGCGTCGATCAGATGCGGGAGCACAGCGCGGCAGATACGGGCGGTCAAGAGGATCTGCACCTCGAGGTGCTGATACCAGGCGTCGTCGTCGAGGTCGAGGAGATCGCCGACAGGCCCCATCGGTCCGGCCGCCGCGGCCAGCCCCGCGGGCGGTCCGAGCGCCTGCACTGCCGCTTCGACCGCATCGGCGACCGCCGCCTCATCGTTGGCGGCCACAGCGCAGCCGACCGCATCGACGCCATGGCGGCGCCCGATCTCGCCGGCTGCCTCGAGCGCGCGGTCGGGGTCTCGGCCCAACACTGCAACCCGGGCGCCCTCGGCAGCGAGGAGCTCAGCTGCGGCACGGCCCATGCCCCTGGTGCCGCCCAACACGATATGGGTCTGGCCGGCTATGCCCAAGTCCACGACGGGCCTCCCCGAACGTCACTGACCGCCCCGCCTGAACAGGGAGCGCGGGACGGCCCGGCGCCGCGGTCAGGTGATTGCACCGTCGATCTTGAGCTGGATCAGCTCGTCGTCGGTTCTGCCGAGACCGCGGACGATCTCGTCGGTGTGCTCGGCGAAGAGCGGGGCGCGGCTGATCGTGAAGGGCTGCTCGTCGAACTGGACCGGGCTGGACACGAGCCGCTGCTGCTCGCCGTTCTCGTCCAGCACAGACAGGATGTAGTCGTTGGCTTGGACCTGGGGGTCCGCGGCCACCTCGAGGGGGGTCTGGACGAGGGCCCACGGGCCCTCAAGGGTCGTAAAACGCTCAGCCCAGTAGGAGAAGGGCTTCGAGACGATGGCGTCGGCGACGATCTGTCCAGCCTCGGCGGCGTTCTGCATCAGGGATTCGGCGGTCTGGAATCGGGGGTCGTCGATGGCGTCGGGCCGGTCGATGTGCCGACACACGTCGGCCCAGTATCGACCCGCCTGGAGCATGGTCAGATTGACGAAGCGGTCGTCGGCGGTCCGGAACGTCCCGACGATCGGGTTGAACCGCATCCACGAAGGCCCGTCGAGGGTCTCGGGGACGAGGTCCTGCTCCAAGAGGAGGGCGCTGCCGATGGCGAGCGCGGTCGCCCAGGTGGCGGTGGACAGCAGTGAGACGTCGACGACGCTGGGCTCGCCGGTGCGCTCGCGCTTGAGGAGCGCGGCGGCGATCCCGCCGGCTATCGTCATGCCGCCCATGGAGTCGCCGTAGGCGCCCGAGGGCATGTCGGAGACGCGTGGCGAGCCGGTTGGCGTGGCGCCGTAGGCACTGCCGCCGCGGCACCAGAAGACGCTGAAGTCGTAGCCGCCGTTCTCGGCCTCGGGTCCCTGGGGCCCCAGAGCCGACCCGCGGGTATAGATGATGTCGGGGTTCACGGCTCTGATGTCGTCGGGCTCGAGGCGGAGCTTGCGGCGGGCAGCCGGCAGGAAGTTGGTCACGAACACGTCGGCCTCGGCAACGAGCTCGTCGAGGATCGCCCTCCCGCCTTCGGTCTCGAGTGCCAGCCCGATGCTCTTCTTGCCCCGGTTCGGGTGCTCCATGAGCGGCTGGAACGAGCCCGCGCCTGCTCCGCCGGTGCCCAGTTTGAGCCCGCGCTGGGCGTCGCCGCGAACCGCATGCTCCACCTTGACCACCTCTGCGCCCCAGTCGGCGAGCACCGCTCCCGCCGCGGGCGTGAACGTGAACTGGGCCACCTCGACCACCTTCACGCCGTCCATCGGTCCGCTCATCGGCCCTCCTCCCTCGCAGCCCTCACAGCTCGATCAGTATAAACTAGGCGGACATCTGCTGCGAGTCGCCGTGGAAGCCCTCAGCCCCCCAAGCCGAGCACCGTTCAGCGGCGGACATGCATTCAGCGACGGACATGGGCGGTGAGGAATGTCACCGACAGTCCAGGTGCGAACATGGTCAGAGAAATACTAACCTGTTTGCGATGATGGATGTCGAGGAGTTCCGCTCCTCCGTTCGGGCCTGGCTGGAGGACCGCTACGGAGTGCTGCCTCCCGGCGTCGACGACGAGCGGCTCGACACCATCGGGCGAACCCCCGACGGCCACGAGGCTGCGGCCGAAGAGGCGAGGCGGTTTCAGCGGGAGCTGCACGCAGCGGGCTTCGCGGGGGTCGACCTGCCCGAGGAGTACGGCGGGAAGGGGCTTAGCCGGGCCCATGCCCGGGCGTTGTCCCAAGAGCTGCTGCGACACGACACACCGTCGCTGCGTCCCCTCGGGGTGGGCTCGACCTTGGTGAAGGCCACGCTGCTCGCATCGGGGAGCGAGGAGCAGAAGAGGCGCTTTCTGCCGGGCATCGCGAGCGGCGCCGAGCAATGGTGCCAGCTGTTCTCTGAGCCCGACGCCGGTTCGGATCTGGTGTCGCTTCGGACCAGTGCCGTCCTCGATGGCGACGAGTGGATCATCGACGGCCAGAAGGTGTGGTCGTCGTATGCCGCCGATGCTGATTACGGGATGCTGCTGGCCCGAACTGATCCTGACGCCGAGCGTCCCCACGCGGGTATCACGATGTTCATATTGCCGATGGACGCCGAAGGGGTCCAAGTGCGACCGCTCGTGGACACAACCGGGGGCCGGCACTTCAACGAGGTGTTCATCGAAGGGGCGCGTGTCGCCGCCGATGCGGTGCTCGGCGAGGTCAACAGCGGTTGGGCGGTGTCGTCGGGAACACTGAGCGGCGAACGCTCGGGGTACATGGGCGGCTCGGGCGATGGCCGCCGACGCCGTCAAGTGATCGGCGCGGCGCGGGCAGGGGGAAGGATCGATGACCTTGTGGCTCGGCAGCGGATCGCCCGGGTGGTCAGCGCCGAGCGGATCCTCGAGCTCCTTCGGGGCCGGTATGTGAACCGTACGTTGTGCGCGGGAAACGGCGCGGCGGGATCGATGTTGAAGATGGCGGCCGGCTCGCTGGAGCAGGAGGCGGCAGAGCTTGTGGCCGACCTCGAGGGCCCGGCGGCACAGGCGTGGGACCCAACCGCACGCGATGGTGACATAGCCAGCCACGGGGTCAACGCGTCGAGGCAGAGTCGCATCGCCGGGGGCACCCACCAGATCCAACGGAACTTGCTGGGCGAGCGGGTGCTCGGCCTTCCCCGCGAGCCCCGGGCGCAGCCCTCGCCGAGGTGACCGCCTTCAGGCGGAGAAGGCGATCGACGCCTCGTTGGAGGTCCGCCGACTGGTGAACGCCATTTGCCCGCGCCAGTGCTCGGTGGCACCGACAACATCGCCGTCTTCGATGTAGTCGAGCAGCGCCCGGTATGACCGGACAGCCCGTCGCATCATGCGCTGGGGCGTGACCGCGGCGCGGTCTTCGTAGTAGCGGCTGACCAACTCGTGCAGCAGCTGGGAGATGATGGTCAGCGCTGCGTTGGCGCTGCGCTCAATGAGGGTCTCGTGTACCCGGGCCGCTGCCCGGCCGAATGCGGCCGTGTCGTCGGCCTCCGCGGCGACGTGAGCTGCTTGGATTGCTGCGCTCAGCGCGTCGAGGTCGGCCTTGGTGTGCTTGTGGGCCAGCTTTCCGGCGGCGCTCGGCTCCATCATCATGCGCACTTCGGTGAGGTCGCCCACAGTTGCGCCTTCGAGTTGGAGGGCGATTGCCAGCGCCGTGCGTGTGGGACCGAGATCGGGTCTCGTCACCACCGGCCCGCCGCCGCGGCCGCGTCGAACCTCAATGAGGCCTTGGGACTCGAGCACCCGAAGCGCTTCGCGCAGGGTCGTGCGGGCGACGCCGAAGAGCTGGTTCAGCTCGTCTTCAGGGGGCAGCCGCTCGCCGACCGCGAGCTCACCGGACACGATGCGTCGGCGCAGCTCCTCAGCAACTAGTTCATGGGTTTTCTTGTCGGCCGCGGTCGTCAGGGGCAACTCGATCACAGCGCTCCCCCGCTGCTTCGGTCAGGGGTTCCGGCGCCGGGCCGGTCGGAGCGGGAGAAGTCGGGGGGACGCTTGTCGAGCCAGGCGCGCACCGCTTCTCGGTGGTCGGGCGTTCGAGCCGACTGGCTCATGCGGCGCGATTCCCGGGGGAGCGCTTCTGAGAGCGGGAGATGGAGTGCGTCGCGCACGTTCTCTTTCATGAATGCGTGGGCCTGTCGGGGACCAGCGGCGAGCTCGCGGGCCCAGCTCAGCCATGCATCGGCGAAGTCGCCGTCGTCGGCAACCCGGTTGACCAGGCCCAGGCTGAGGGCGGTCGGCGCGTCCACCTTGGCGTTGGCGGTGAGGATCTCCAGAGCCTTCGAGGCCCCGACGAGGCGGGTGAGAAACCACGGTCCGCCGAAGTCGCCGCTGAAGGCGAGTCGTGCCCATCCGGGGATGAGCGAGGCCGACGAGGCCATGATCCTGAAGTCGCAGGCAAGCGCGAGGGCCAGCCCGGCGCCGACCGCGGCTCCGTTGACCGCGGCCAGCGTCAGCTTCGGCGACTCGTGGAGGAGCCGCGCGGTTTGCGCGTCGGCGAGGAGCGCGCTGGTGGTCTCATCGACGCCAGGCGGTGGACGGTCGCCGCGGCGCTTCCCACCGCCGCGGACGTCGCCTCCGGCACAGAATCCCTCGCCGGCGCCGGTGATGGCGATGCAGCCGACGGCGTCATCGGTGGCCCACTGGCGCAGGCTGGTCTGGATGGGCTCGTACATGTCGCGGTGCAGCGCGTTGCGCCGCTCAGGACGGTTGAGGGTGATGAGACCGACACCGTCGGCCACCTGGAGTTGGACGACCTCGGGGTTCGGCAAGCCGTCAGTGGTCATTGGCGCGATCCTCCCGGTGACCCGAACACAGAAACACTAACCCGATTCCGACCCGACCACCCCGCCCGCAAACAGGTTAGTATTTCTGTTCGTGGCCGGGCGCAGCGGAACTACCAGTATGTGGGACCAGCCGCTCGGGTTCTGGAACATCGCCGAGCACCACCCGGACGCGGCGGCGGTGGTGGCCTCTCCCGACGGGGCCCGCACCTACGGGGAGGTCGCGGCAGAGGCACACCGGCTTGTGCATGCGCTGCGGGCGCTCGGTCTCACCGAGGGCGCGATCGTAGGCGTCCTGGCGCCCAACGGCGTGCTGCCGATAACCGTCGCGCTAGCGTGCCATGAGGCGGGCTGGTACGTGACTCTGGTCAACGGTTACCTGACCGGCGCCGAGGTGGCGGCGATTGTCGAGCATGCGCACGCCGACGCGCTGATCGTGCATGAGCAGCACGCGGACCTGCTAGCAGGCGCCGAAGGGGCGCGCATCTCGGAGTTGACGAAGGTGTTCGGCGTCGGCGACGTCCCAGGAGCGGCGTCGCTCGACGAGCTTCGGGGCGGGCATCCGACCGCGGTTCCCGGCAAACGGAGCGCAGGCGGGGCGATCGTGTACTCGTCGGGGACCACCGGCCAGCCGAAGGGGATTGTTCGCAAGGCCGCAGGCGGCGATCCCAACAAAGACTTGCAGCGCGCGTCGGTGTTCGGGAGGGCCTTCGACTTCCGGCCGTTCGAGGGCCCCCACCTGGTGTCCACCGCGATGTACCACGGGGGCTCCCACGCCTACTACATGGGGGCGCTCAACGTCGGCCACGCCCTGGTCGTCATGGGCCGGTTCGACGCCGAGGAGGCTCTCTCTTCGATTGAGCGCCACGGCGTGCGCTCGGCCTACATGGTGGCGACGCAGTTCCATCGGATGTTGAAGCTGCCCGAGGAGGTGCGGGCCCGCTATGACGTGTCGAGTATGAGGTCGGTCGTGCATTCGGCGGCGCCCTGCCCGGTGTCGATCAAGCAGCAGATGATGGACTGGTGGGGCCCGGTGCTGTGGGACACCTACGGCGGCATGGAAGGCGCGGCCACCATCGCCAAGCCCCATCGCTGGCTGGAGAAGCCCGGCACGGTCGGGCGAGCGATCCGCGGCGTCCAGCTGGCGATCTTCGACGACGACGGCAACGCCCTGGGCCCCGATGAGACAGGCCACGTCTACTACCGCACCGTTGCAGGATTCTCCTACCACCGCGACCAAGGCCTCACCCGCCAGGCGCATCAGGGCGACATGTTCACCATCGGCGACATCGGCTACCTCGACGCCGACGGCTACCTGTTCATCCAGGATCGTGCCAAGGACATGATCATCAGCGGCGGCGTCAACATCTACCCGGCCGAGGTGGAGGCCGTGCTGCTCGAGCATCCCGCCGTCGACGACGCAGCCGTGATCGGCGAGCCCGACGAGGACTGGGGTGAGCGAGTGCTGGCCGTCGTCCAGCCGGTCGAGGCCGAGCCGCGGCCTGGGCTCGAAGAGGCCCTCGCGGCGTACTGCGAGGACAAGCTGGCGGCGTTCAAGCGGCCCCGTCGCTACGAGTTCCGGGATGCGCTGCCCCGAAACGACGCCGGCAAGATCTACAAACGCCGGATTCGCGACGAGTTCTGGGGCGAGTCCAGCGAGAAGGCCTGATCGGAGTCTGATCGGGGGCAGGGATGAGAGAGCGAGGCCCGCGGCTGGACAGTTCGTCCGCCATCGGCTTAAATGGGTCAGTATTTTTTGAGGAGGACGTCGATGAGCGACACCCACGAGTCGCTGAAGGTCGATGAGAGTCTCGAGGTCGAGATCGAGAAGGCTCTCCGGCATGAGCTGACCGACGACGACATAGAGCGGGCCCGGAAGCTGCTGGGCCACTACCAGGCGCGCAAGATCAGCGAGCACATCACCGAGGCGACGCCCGACGCGCTGCGCAACTGGGCGTACGGCGCCGGCGACGACAACCCCCTCTACACCGACCCCGCCTACGGCGCCCGCACCCGGTGGGGTTCGCAGATCGGCCACGGCACCCAGGTCGGCTTCATCAAGACGCCGATGCTCGGCGACCGCGTGCCCGATCACGTCAAGGCGGCGAGCAGGGGCCTGTTCCGCGGGGTCCACGTCTTCGTGTCGGGCGGCACATGGGACTGGTACCGGCCGCTGTACCCCGGCGACCGCCTCTACGCCTACGCCGGCCAGGAGAGCCTCGACGTCAAGGAGTCCGAGTTCGCCGGCCGGTCGGTGATCCGGGTGATGCGCGACGTGCTGGTGGATCAGCGGGGCGGCGTCGTCGGCGTATGCCGGATTCTGACGGTCAACACCGAGCGCAAGGAGTCACGATCTCGCGGCAAGTACGCCGAGATCGAGCCGGCGACCTACACCGACGACGACTACGAGCGCATCGACGCCATCTACGCCCAGGAGGGGCCGCGCGGCGCCGAGAAGCGGTTCTGGGAGGACGTGGAGGTCGGCGACGAGCTCGACCCGATGGTCAAGGGCCCGCTCACAGTCACCGACATCCACGCCTTCCACATGGGCGGCTACGGCATGGTGCCCTACGGGCTGCGCGCAGGGCGGATCGCCTACAAGAACCGCAACCGGATCAAGCCGTTCTACATCAAGAACGAGCACGGCATCTACGACGTGGCCCAGCGGCTGCACTGGGACTCCGAGTGGGCCAAGGGCATCGGCAACCCGATGGCCTACGACTACGGCGTCATGCGCCAAGCCTATTTTTACCACCATGTGTCGGACTGGGCGGGCGACGACGCGTGCATTGTGAAGCTCGAGGACTCGATCCGGAAGTTCAACTACATCGGCGACACGCAGTTCTTGGCGGGCAAGGTGTCCGACAAGCGACAGGAGGACGGCCACTGCCTGGTGGATTTGGAGCTGCGCATGGTGAACCAGCGAGACGTTGAGACGGCGTTCGGGTCGGCGACAGTGGCCTTGCCGTCGCGCCAAGCCGGCCTGCCGGTGTTCCGGGCGGTGCCGCCAGAGCTTCAGCGCGAGGCGGCCTCTATGTTCGCCCGCCATTGCGAGCTGGGGGCAGAATGAGGCCGATGACGCCACCCGTGAAATTGCCAACCTCATCTTCCCAGCCGATAGGGGCGCCCCGTGGCTGACCAGATCGTCGAGTGGGACTTCGACCACAACACCGACGAGGCCCTGCTCGATCACATGTGGCGCCGATGGGACGAGCTTCGCGAGCAGAGTCGGTTCATCAAGACCACGAACGTGGGACCCGACGACGTGTGGGTCATGACCTACTTCGACGACGTCCATGAAGCGCTGCGGGACTACGAGTTGTTCTCCAACGTCTCGGTGACGATCAACGAGGAGGTGGGAGCGCATCGCTTCATCCCCGAGGAGCTCGACCCGCCCGAACACGGCAAGTATCGCCAGATCCTCACTCCGTGGTTCGCTCCGGCCGCCGTCGATGCAATGGAGGGGCGGGTCCGCTCGCTGTGCGTCGAGCTGATCGAGCGCTTCGCCGCCGACGGCCGATGCGATGTGGCCACCGACTTCGCCCGGGTGTTCCCGACCACGATCTTCATGGAGATCATGGGATTGCCGGTGGAGCGGTCTGAGCAGCTGGTGCAATGGGCGGAAACGATGATGCACACGCCCGCGGAGGAAGACCCCGACGGGGCAGTCCGAATGCAGGCGGCGATGGAAGTGATGGGAATGCTGGGCCAGCTGGCGGCCGAGCGGCGCGCCGAGCCCCGCGACGACCTGATCTCCGCGCTGATCGCGGCTGAGATCGACGGCGAGCCGATGGGCGAGCAGGAGCTGCTCCAGATGAGCATTTTGCTCTACATGGCCGGGCTCGACACCGTGGCCGGCGAGTTGAGCGCGTTCTTCCACCATCTGGCCACCCACCCCGAAGATCGCCGGCGCATCGTCGATGAGCCGGCGGCGATCCCGAACGCGGTGGAAGAACTGCTGCGCGCCTACTCGATCGTCAGCCCCGGCCGGGTGGTGACCCGCGACGTCGAATGGAACGGCTGCCCGATGAAGGCCGGCGACAGGGTGCTGCTGCCCACCGGGGTGGCCAACCGCGACCCGCTGGCCTTTCCGAACGCGACCGCGGTCGACATAGACCGGGTCCAGAACCGCCATGTGGCCTTCGGCGCCGGTCCCCACCGCTGTGTGGGCTCGAACCTGGCCCGCATGGAGTTGGTGGTCGCGATGGAGGAATGGCACGCCCGCATCCCCGACTACCGCATCGACGCCACCGAGCCCCTCCGCTTCCACTCCGGGGGGGTTGCCGGCTTTACCCGACTACCGCTCGTCTGGGAGACCTGACGACCCGACCCCTCCCCGGAGGACCCTCCGATGCCGCTTCCCGAAGACGCCCAACTCATCTCAGTCGACGACCATGTCGTGGAGCACGCCAACGTCTGGCAGGACCGGCTGCCGGACAAATACAGGCAGCTCGGGCCCCGTGTGGAGCGCAACGAGCTCGGCCACGATATCTGGCACTACGAGGGCAAGACCTTCGCCAACATCGGCCTCAACGCGGTGGCGGGCAAACCGCGCGAGGAGTACGGGATCGAGCCGGCGTCCTACGACGACATGATTCCGGGCTGCTACGACCCCCGCGAACGCGTCAAGGACATGGACCTCGACGGGATCCAGGCTCAGCTCTGCTTTCCGAGCATGCCGGGATTCGCGGGGTCGACGTTCTTCGGGATGGACGACAAGGATCTCGCTCTCGCCTGCGTGCAGGCCTACAACGACTGGCACATCGAGGAATGGTGCGCCGCCGCGCCGGAGCGGTTCATCCCGCTCGTGCTGGTGCCGCTGTGGAGCCCCGACGACGCAGCCGCCGAGATCGCGCGGACGGCCAGGATGGGCGCCAGGGCTGTCTCGTTCAGCGAGGCGCCGCACCGGCTCGGGCTGCCGTCGTTCAACTCCGACCACTGGGACCCGGTCTTGGCCGCAGCTCAGGAGCACTCGATGCCGCTGTGCCTGCATTTCGGGTCGGGCGGCGTGCCCGAGACCTCGCCGGATGCGCCGTTCGCCGTCTTGATCGCGCTGTTCGGCATGAACTCGCAGTTCACCGCGACCGAGCTGCTGTTCTCGCCGGTGTTCCGCAAGTTCCCGGACCTGCGGGTGTGCCTGTCCGAAGGGGGCATCGGCTGGATTCCCTACCTGCTCGAGCGCTGCGACTACACATGGGAGCGCCACCGGCACTACTTGGACCTCGAGCTGAAGGTGCCGCCGTCGGAGATCTTCCGAGATCACATCTTCGGGTGCTTCATCAGCGACGACGCCGGCATAGCGGCCCTCGACCGCATCGGCGTCGAACAGGTCATGTGGGAGTGCGACTACCCGCACTCCGACAGCAACTGGCCGAACAGCCGCAAGCTGTTGGCAGAGTCGCTGCGCCACTTGCCCGACGACCAAGCGCTCGCGGTCGCGGAGACCAACGCTCGCCGGGTGTTCAACTTCACCGGGGGCCGGTAGGGGCGGTGCCTTGGCCACCCCGCGGCACCGGTTTCTTGACCTAGGCGAAGCTGCCCATCTATTTTCAAAACTGCTATGTGGACGGCTAGCCGCCGCAGAGGAGGGATGCAACCCATGAGCAAGAGTATGTGGAAGAGGCTGCTGGCCGTCTTGGCATTGATCAGTTTGGTTGCTGCTGCATGCGGCAACGACGACGATCCCGACACGTCGAGTCCTGCGGCTGGCACCGAGGCGCCGGCCGCAAACGAACAGCAGGCGGAGGGGCCCAGCGGGGCGGAAACCGAGCCGGAACCGGCCGATGAGGCCCCCGACAGCGGGGAACCCGATGCCGAAGAGTCCGACATGGCCGACACGGAGGCCCCCGCGCCGGAGACCACATCGGACTTGTTCGGCGAGCCGAACCCGGCCACGGGAGAGCCGCTCAAAGTCGGGTTTGTCAGCGATGGCCGTTCAGACGCCATCGACAACTCGGCGGAGATCCCGGCCGCGCAGGCCGCCGCGGCCTACGCCAACGACTATCTGGGCGGGGTGGCAGGGCGCCCGATCGAGTTCATCACCTGCGAGACGGGGCAGACTCCGGCGGGCGCCCAGGATTGCGTGGCCGAGCTTGCCCAGGCGGGCGTGGTCGCCATCCTGAACGGAGTCTCGGGCCAGGGCGAGGTGCTGTCGGCCCAGGCGAACGAGGCCGGCATCCCCTACGTGGCCAACGGCGGCCTTTCCCAGGCGATCTTCAACGCGCCGATGTCGTTCGTCATCGGCAACGGGCTCGGCGCTCTGGTCGGACCAGCGGCAGTGGCGTCGGAGAAAGGGCTGACCAAGGTGGGCATCATCGTGATCGACGTGCCCGCGGCGGTGGAACCCGTCAGCCAGGCGGCGCCGTTGTTCTACGGGAACGTGGGCGTCGAAGCAGACATCATCGCGGTCGCCCCCGGGACGCCGGACATGACCCCCCAGGTTCAGGCCGCGATCATCAACGACGCCCAGCAGTTTGCCATCATCGGCGACGAGACCTTCTGCATCTCCGCGATGCAGGCCATCCAGACGCTCGGCTTCGAGGGCGAGACAATCGTGGTCCGCACCTGCATCGGCGAGGCCACGGTCGATCAGGTAGATGTGGATGGGATCCGCGTGGTCACCGGAACCTCGGACGACATGAGCGACCCCGAAGTCGCGCTCTATCACGCGGTGATGGACGAGTACGGCGGCACCCTCGACACCATCGCGGAGGGCGGCTACTCCGCCGTCCTGTCATGGGTGCGGGCGATGGCCGGCCACGGCGACGGCGAGGTGACGCCGGAATCGGTGGTCGAGACGATGCTGGCCATGGAGCCCGCCCCGCTGCCCATCGGCGCGCAGGGCTCGACCTTCCAGTGCAATCGGATGGCCGTGGCCATTGCCCCCGCCATCTGCTCGCCCGGCTTCGCGATCTACACGCTCGACGAGAACGGCAGAGGGACCGGCACGAGCTTCCTCGACTTGACCCGCGTGTTGACCCTTGGCTGAGGCTGGGCTACGGTCAACGGCAGCCGGAATCAGGGTCGGGAGCCCACCGTGGACCGGCTTGCTGCCCGGCTCGAAGCTTGAAGGAGGTATCTTGAGGTGAGCGACCATCTGGTCTTCTTGCTGCTCGGACTGGCCAACGGCGCAGTCTTCGCATCTCTGGCCCTCGCACTGGTGGTCACATATCGCAGTTCGGGTGTCGTGAACTTCGCGACCAGCGCTATTGCGCTGTACGGATCGTACGGGTTCGCATTGTTCCGACAGGGAGAGCTCCTCGTCCTCATTCCCGGACTGCCGGCCAAGGTCGACCTCGGATGGAAGTTCCCGCTCCCGCTGGCGATCCTCGCGGCCCTGGCCATGACCGCCGCACTCGGCCTGGTGATCTACGGGCTGGTCTTCAGACCGCTGCGCGAGGCGCCTGCGGTGGCGAAAGCCGTGGCGTCAGTGGGCGTGCTGGTGGTAATGACCGGGATCATGGGCATCCGCCTCGGGACGCGGCCGGTACGGGTGGACAACGTGTTCCCCTCCGACATCTGGACGGTGAGCGGCGTGAGGATCGCGTCGGACCGCATCTGGTTCGCACTGACAGTGGTGCTCGTCGCGTTCCTGTTGTGGGCGCTGTACCGCTTCACCCCGTTCGGGCTGGCGACGCGTGCCGCCGCCGAGACCGAGCGCGGGGCCTATCTTTCAGGACTGTCACCGGAGCGGCTCGCCGCGCTGAACTGGATGTTGAGCGCGGCCGTCGCCGGCGGCGCCGGCATCCTGATCGCGCCGATCGTGCCCCTGGTACCGGTGGCCTACAGCCTCTTCATCATCCCCGCACTGGCCGCAGCTATTCTCGGGAGATTCCAATACATGATCCCGGCGGTGGCCGGAGGGCTCATCATCGGGATGCTGCAATCCGACATGCAGTTCCTGGTGGCGTCCCACGACTGGCTGCCGAGTTCGGGAATGCCCGAAGTCATCCCCCTCGCGTTGATACTGATCGTGCTCGTGGTGCGGGCGGCGCCGCTTCCGGGCCGCGGCGCAGTAGTACAGCAGGCCCTTGGAAGCGCACCGAGGCCTGTCCGCCGCGTCAACGGGCTGGGGGTCGCCGGAATCATCGGCGCCGTGGCCGGTCTGGTCCTGCTCGAAGGCTCGTGGCGCACCGCGCTGATCATGACGTTCATCTTCTCGATGCTGTCGCTTTCGTACGTCGTGGTCACCGGGTATGCGGGGCAGGTTTCGCTCGCCCAGCTGACGCTGGCGGGATCGGCGGGATTCCTGCTGGGCCCACTGGCCGGGAACCTGGGGCTGCCGTTCCCGGTGGCGCCGCTGGTGGCGGCTCTGGGCGCCACGGTCATCGGCGTCGTCGTCGGCCTTCCCGCGTTGCGCATCCGCGGGCTCCCGGTGGCGGTCGTGACCCTGGCATTGGCGCTCGTGCTCGAGAAGATGTGGTTCGCCAACAGCGACTATGTCGGGGCCTCCGGCGTCTCCATCGAGAAACCGTCGTTTTTCGGATTAGACCTGAGTTCAGGAACGGGAGTGGACTTCCCGAGGCGCGAGTTCGGGGTGATGGTCTTCGTCGTGCTGCTCCTAGTCGCCTTCGCAGTGTCCTACCTCCGCACCAGCAGCCTGGGCTCGGAGATGTTGGCAGTCCGCGCCAATGAGCGCTCCGCCGCCGCCGCGGGCGTCAGCGTGGTTCGGGTGAAGGTGCTCGCCTTCGCCATCGGCAGCTTCATTGCGGGGTTGGGCGGGACGATGTTCGGGTATCGGCTGGGCAGTGTGACCTTTGATTCGTTCACGGTGCTGCTTGGCCTGTCGATGCTCGCCACCTCTTACATCATCGGCATCACCTCGGTTACCGGCGGACTGCTCGCGGGCTTCGGGGCAATCGGCGGGCTGGGCGCCCAGGCCATGGAAACCTGGTTCGGCGGTGCCGACTACTTCGAGACGATCATCGGCGTCCTGCTGATCATCGGCATCATCCGCAATCCGGAGGGCGTGGTGGGCTACTTCATGGGAGTCGTACAGCGGTATCGCGCCCGCGCCGACGCGGCCGCCCCCGACGAGGTCGTGACCGCGGACGGTGCCGTGACCGACATCGAACCCCGCGCCGGGTCGTCGCTGCGGCTCGAGCTGCGCGACGTCACGGTCCGCTACGGAGGCGTCAGAGCAGTGGACGAAGTGTCCTTCGCTGTCGAACCAGGGACAGTGGTCGGCCTGATCGGCCCGAACGGGGCGGGAAAGACGACGCTGATCGACGCCATCACAGGGTTCGCGCCATCGACCGGCAGCGTAGTGCTGGTCGACGAACTGCTCGATGATCTGAAGCCCCACGAGCGCGTCCATCGCGGACTGGGGCGCACCTTCCAGGCGATCGAGCTCTACGACGACCTGTCGGTGCGGGAGAACGTGGTAGTGGGCCAGGCTGCGGCCCGGGCCCGGGGAGACGAACCCCCCGAGGTGGAGAGCGTATTGGCGAACCTGGGGCTGGCATCGGCCGCGGACCGCAACGCCGGGGAGTTGTCCCAGGGCCAGCGTCAACTGGTGTCGATGGCGCGTGCCATGGTCGGCGACCCGGGAGTGCTCTTGCTGGACGAGCCGGCCGGTGGTCTGGACTCGACCGAGAGCATCTGGTTGGGTGAGCGTATCCGAGCCATCGCCGACAGCGGGGTTGCGGTGTTGTTGATCGACCACGACATGCAATTGATGTTGGGGCTGTGCGATCAGATCCAAGTGCTCGACTTCGGAAGCTTGATCGCATCCGGCACCCCCGAAGAGATTCGCAACGATCCCACGGTGGCGGCCGCCTATCTGGGCGACACACAGGCCACCTTGGCCGAGGAGGGCAGCGAGCAGTGAGCGGTTTGAGTTGCCGAGGTCTGGTGGGCGGCTACGGCTCCGTCAAGGTGGTGCAGCCACTCGACATGGATGTTGCGCCGGGAACGGTCATGGCGCTGCTCGGCCCCAACGGGGCCGGCAAGACAACCCTGATGAACACGTTCGCGGGGTTGCTGCCGTCCTTGGACGGCGAAGTCCGGGTCGACGGTGAGGTCATCCGACCGGGCCGTCCCAGGGATGCGTCTTTGGCAGGGCTGGTTCTGGTGCCCGATGACCGCGCGTTGTTCAAAGATCTGACAGTCCGCGAGAACCTGCAGGTAGCGGTTCATCACAGCGGCGAGGAACCCGAGGCGATGCTCGAGCTGTTCCCCGGGCTTGAGAAGCGCTGGACTGTCCGGGCTGGTGACCTCTCCGGCGGCGAGCAGCAGATGCTGGCGGTGGCGAGGGGTCTGGTGCAGAAGCCCAGGGTGCTGTTGATCGACGAGATGAGCATGGGCTTGGCTCCGATCATCGTGCGCGATCTGCTGCCGGTGGTGGGCCGGATCGCCGAGGAGACCGGCGCGGCTGTGGTCCTAGTGGAACAACACGTGGGTTTGGCCCTCGAAGTCGCCGACGAGGCAACCGTTCTCGTTCACGGCGAGGTCAAACTGCATGGCTCGGCTGCGGAGCTGGCCGCCGACATGTCCATTCTGGAGAACGCCTACATGGGGGCATGAGCCCCGCGCTCGGCGATCGCATCAGCGCATCAGCCGTTGGGGCCCGTGAGTCCGCGCTTTGCGACAGCCCCTGCCGGCGGCTGCCAAGACCGCGCCCGGCGATGACGATGGGTCCGCCTCCGGCGCGGTTGCAGTTGACAGGTGATGCGCGCTCGGCACTTGTAGAGGTCTAGCGGTAGGTGGGGTCGCGTCGTTCTCGCTGCGCTAGCGGTGACCGGTGTCCGCTGTTGCCGATGTGGGTGTAGGCGAGGCCGTTCTGGAGGGCTGTGTGGCGGGTCATGTCCACCGACTCCCATATGGCGCGCACGGTGCCCTGGACTGCGATCGGGGCCCGCGCCGCGATCTGGGCCGCTATGTCAGCGGCCCGGGTGTGGAGCTCGGCTCTTGGAACGACCTCTGTGACGAGACCGATCCGGCGGGCGGTCTCGGCGGTGATCCGCTCTTCGTTGCCCATGAGCGCCCAGCGCAGGACCTCGCCGAGCGGGACCCCGCGTTTGAGCATGCCGATGGGCTCGAGCGCGGAGACGATCCCACCGTTGGCGTGGGGGTCGAAGAAGGATGCGTCGTCGCTGCAGATGATGATGTCGGCTTCGTTGATCAGATACTGGCCGCCACCTGCGCACAGCCCGTGCACTGCGGCGATCACCGGCTTCCAGACCTTGTGGTGCTTCGGGCCGAGCGCTTGGCCCGGATCGACCTGGTTCCAGATGTTCCAGTCGGTCCACCAGGGGCCCTCCCGGACGTCTATGCCGGTGCAGAAGGCGCGGTCACCGTTGGCTTGCAGCACTGCGACGTGGATGTCGTCGTCGTCTCGGACCGTTTCCCACACGGCGGCGATCTCGTCCGTCATCGTCTCGGTGAAGGAGTTGAGGCGGTCCGGTCGGTTCAGCGTCAGTGTCGCGACATGGTCGCTCACCTCGAACTCGATAGTCTCGAAGCGGTCGGCGCCTGCGATGGTCATTGGGCAGATCTCCTGGGTATTGGCTTAGAGTCCGGCGAAACGCCCGATTGCGATGACCACGGCGATGATTCCGAGCACGACCGCGGGAGCGAGATCACGGGTTTCGCCGCGGCGGACGTGTACGGTGACCGCGCCGGCCATCAGCACGGCGATCCCGATCGCCGCTGTCGGGGTCAGGGCGGGGGCGATGTCGAGCGCCCACGGCAGGATGAGGCCGATTGCACCCGCGACCTCGATGCCGCCGAGGATCCGGACCTGTCGGTTCGAGGCGTCCTCCACCCAGCCCATGCGAGGGTTGCTGAGGAGGCCGTCCCTGCCTGCCGAGATCTTCAAAACTCCAGCTAGTGCCATAGCCGCCGCGAGCAGCCCTTGCAGAATCCAGTACGTGATGTTCATTGTCCCTGCTTCCTCCGCACGTCTCGTTCAACCAGATCATGGAGGCTACTCACCGACCCTTGGACAACCAACATCGGGGGTGCTCGGGTCGGGCCGAATTCAATCCGACACCGACCCGGCAAGCTTGTTCACGCGTCTCTCTTGGCGGTGGCCATCCCAGCCACCAGTCGGGCCACGGCGATGGCGATGTAGAACTGCCCGGCCATGGCCTCCAGCGCTACCAGCGTTCGGCCGCTTGACACCGCCGGGGCGAGGTCGCCGAACCCCAGCGTGGTCAAGGTGACGAAGCTGAAGTAGATGGCCGACTCGGGAGTGAGCGCCTCGCCCGACGACAAGAACGCGTCGGCGGCGATGCGGTCGATCAACAGGTAGAGGCTGGCGAACGAGTACCCGATCAACAGGTAGGCGCAGGCCGACGCCGCTATCGAGGTTGTGTCGGGCAGGGGCCTCGACAACACCTGCCTGGAGATGGCGACGACTGCGACGATGCCTATCGCCAGCACAACCGCCGGGCCGATGCGGGCATTGTCCGGGTCGGCCACCGAAAGCTCGATCACAGTGGCGCACCCCAGCCCGGACAGCAGCGTCCATGCTTTGGCCCGGCCAACGACAAGCGCAGACGACTCGATGAGCGTGCCGATGATGAGAACCAGGCCGACGAGGCCTGAAGCCGCCGTCAGGGCATCGGCGCCGATAGCCGACAGCGCCACCATGGCCACACACAAGGTCAAGATGACGTCGTACCGCTCTTCTCCGAGGACCCGGGCGAGTCGGCGAAACGGGGACTTGAGCATGTCCCCAAACTAGTGTCCTGCTTGTTGCGGAATGGGGGCTTCGCGATCAAAATGTCCTAGGTCTCACACCACCACGGCACCACCACGGGGTTCAGGTCCCGGCGAACGCAGCGCGTCGATCCGGCCAAGCCCGTCTACGAGCCACACCGCCTCAGCACGCCGGGCTGGGCATCGAGGAATTGTCAGATGACTATCTGCTCTCAGCCGAGCAGCTGCAAGCCGCCATCGCGTATGAGGCCAGCCTTGGTCAGCGGGGACGGCACTGAGGTGGTCGTCCCCGCTGTCGCGTCCGGGCCGGGGCAGCGGATCGGGCCTCCCCTTGGTGGTTCTATTGGCCAGCGGGACCGTGGATTGCGGCGATCTTCGCGGCCCGGGCGGGCACATCTTGGGTAATGGTGTCCCACAAGATGTCGGGGTCTGCGACAAAGTACTCGTGGGCCAGCTTGTTGCGAAGAGACTTGGCCTGTCTCACAGGAAGGTCGCTGTGGCGGGCGACGAAATCGTCTGAGAGGCGATCGAGCGCTTCACCGATGACTGTGAGGTTGTAGTTCGCGGCGTCTCTGATGACCCAGTCGCCGTCGTATTCAGACCGGCCCCGGGCTGCTATCTGGGCGAGCCGGTCACAGGCTCCGAGAATGTCTTGGATCCGCTCATCGTCTTTTCGGGTCACAGCGGGATGGCGTCGTCGAGCATTGCGCGGCAGCTCTCTCGCACGCATGACCGGGGCACGACGTCGACCCGGGCGCCCAGCAGGTCTTCGAGGTCTGCCTCCAGGCCGCCGATGTCGAACAGGGTGACGCCGTCTTCGAAGTCCACCAAGAAGTCGTAATCGCTGTTGTGGGAGTCTTCGCCGCGGGCCACCGACCCCACTAGGGCGATGGCGCGGGCGTGGTTGCGCTCGGCTGCGGCCCGGATCTCGGCCCCGTACTTCACCAATACATCGTCGCGGCGGCTCACGCCCATCATCGTAACCCGCCCAACGCCGGCCAGCGCCCACGAAAAAGGCCCGAACGGAATGTGGTGGGGCGCTCGGGGTTCTCGGGCAGGCCGGCCGCCGGACGGGCCGGACACTCGCGCTGGTGGGGGGTTTCGACCGGCGTAGCGGGGTTTGCGACCGGT
>JAPOYM010000032.1 GCA_026706565.1 bacterium | reverse complement strand
GCGGCCGCGGTCCGCCGCCTGCTGGCGGTCGATGCCGGCCCGAGCGCAGGCGAGGGCCCCGACGGGCGTCTCTCACCCGCGGAGAGGGCTCTGGTGGCGGCGGCCTTGGCGGTAGCGGGATACGCGCAGCGCGCCGCGGAGGTGGTCTCGGTGCGTGCGGCGCGGCGCCCGGCCGCTGCCGCCCGGCTGGCCCGCCGGGAGGCGGCGAGGGTCACGGCACGTTTCGGCGAGCCGCCCGCGGCGGTCGGGGCGATGGTGGCCGACGCCGGCGCGGGGGGCGGATGGGCCGGCGACCGGGGTGGGGACGACCTGGCGGTGCGTGCGGCGTTCCTGCTCGCTGTGCGCGACGCTCTCGTTTCCGAGCGCGGCGGCTGCCTCGACCTCTTGGCGGGCACGGGTGCGGACATCGCCTGCTCGCGGCCGCCGATCGAGGTGCATCGGCTCGTGACCGGCTGCGGGTCCCTGTCGTTCGCGGTCCGCTGGCACGGCGCCAAGCCTGCGCTGCTGTGGGAGCTGGTGCCGCCGAGCACACGTCTCGAGTCGTGGGCCTCGGTGCTGGCCGGCACCGGCTCCGAGGAGCGCGCGCCGGCTGCCGCGCCGCGGCTGCGCGCCACGGCCCTGGCGGAGTCCTGGAGCACCCTCCGACACGCCGGTGAGGCGTTGCTGGGCGCCTGAGGGCCGCCCCGAGGGTTGCCCGGTCCGCGGGCTGCCCGCGCCTACAGTCTCCCGGCGATGCGCAGTGTTCCGCGGCCCCCGCTCGCCGGATCGCCCGTAGAGGACCGCCGCTCACGGTGCCCGCGGTGACGGCTTCGAACGGTGCCGGGCGGCGGCATCCGGCACCGCCCGATCTGTCCCGCGAGCAGGAGTTCTGGGATTCCGGGGCGGCTGTAGTGGCGGGGCTCGACGAGGTGGGCCGGGGCGCCTGGGCGGGGCCGCTCGTCGTGGTGGCGGCGGCGTTGCGCGCCGACGGGCCGCACGGCCCCTTCGCCGGGGCTGTCCGCGACTCCAAGCAGCTGCGAGCGGATCAGCGCGAGCGGCTGTTCGACCTGATCGCGGCGGGCTGTGAGAGCTGGGCGCTGGGCAGCGCCGATGCCGCCGAGTGCGACGAGCTGGGCATGTCGGCGGCGCAGCGGTTGGCGGCGCGCCGCGCCCTGGATCGCCTGGCGGTCCTCCCTGACGCGCTGCTTTTGGACGGGCGTTGGGACTTCGTGTCAGTGACGCCCGGTGCGCCGGCAGGCGGCGGGTTCGGGGGTCCGGTGCGCACCGTCGTGGGCGGTGACGCCCGCTGCGTGTCTCTGGCCGCGGCGTCGATCCTCGCCAAGGTCTGGCGCGACGGCCACATGGTTCAGCAGGCGGCCCGCTACCCGGCCTACGACTTCGACCGCAACAAGGGCTATCCGTGTCCGCGGCACCGCGCCGCGTTGGCGGCTTGGGGCCCCTCGGCCATCCATCGGCGCTCCTGGGCCTTCATGGAGCACCTCCCTTGCGGAGCGCCGGGCGAGGGCGCGGCGACCCAACCCCGTCTGCCGGAGCGCCGCTAGCATCGTTCGCCGTGGGACAGCCCGTCACCGTCATCGAGAGGCCGTCGTCGCGCCCCGGCGTGGTGCGCTTCGAGATCAACCGCTCACTCACGGGAATGGGTCACGAGTACTACGACGGCCCCCCGCCCCCGACGCGCACCCGTCCCCCCGACGAACTGGCCCGTCGCCTGTTCGCCGGCGGGCGCATCGACGGCATGCACATCAACTCCAACGTCATCACCCTCGACATGAGCAAGGGCGCCGACACCGCGGGGCTGCGGCAGATCATCGAGGACCTCTTCATCCACTATCGGCCCGGCGTGGCGGTGCCCACCGCCGCGGACCTGACAGGCGCCTAGCCGACCAGCGGGTCCTCCGGGCCCTCGCCGCGACCCGACGGCCCCGTCGGCGGTTCACGGCGCGACAGCTCCTGCCGCAGGCGGGGGCCGAACTCGATCTGCCTCGGCAACCCCAGTGCGGCTCGAACCGATGCCTCGTCGACCTCCAGGCCGTAGGTGCGCTGGATGTGTTCGAGGACCGACTCGGGCGAGATCGGGCAACAGTCCTCTTCCTCCGCCAGCAGGTATTCGCGCACCTGATCGGTCAGGCTCTCCGGTGTGGTGCCGTCCCAGGGATCCGGAGAGTCCGTCCGACTCGAGCTGAACCTGCGGTCGTTCCGGAGGACGAAGTGTCGGCTCCAGCTGAAGCCGCGGTCGTTCCGCATGACGACGCGGCGGCCGTCGCTCAAGTCGGCGAACTCGGTGAAGCTGACGCTTGCTTGTCTGCTCTGCTGCCGCCGCTCCCGGCGCTGCTCCAGCCGGCGCTGCCGGCGCGGCGCTTGGTCCACCGTGGTGAACCGCCCG
>JAPOYM010000102.1 GCA_026706565.1 bacterium | reverse complement strand
CGTAGATGCGCCCGGCCGCCACGCCGGCGGCGTGCTCGTCGGGGTCGAAGCCGAGGCCGAGGCGCCGCTGCACCGTGTGGCTGAAGCGTGACAGGTCCACCACGCGGCGCACCTCGATGCGGTCCACCCGGCACGCTGCGCCAGTCAGCGCCAAGCCCAGCACTTCGTAGATGTAGCCGGGGTTGGCCCCGGCGCCTATGACGGTGACGCCGGCCGCGCGGGCTCTGGCGTCGATGTCGGTGGAGAAGTCGGGGTCGATCGCCCAAGCGAACCCCATCTCCTCGGCGGTACACATGACATTCAGCCCGGCGTCCACCCCCGCGGCGATGTCGTCGGCGACCTCGACGATGAACGAGGTCGTAGCGATCAGCAGCACGTCGGCGGGCACCGCCAGCGCCGTCTCCCGGTCGGTCACCGCCACCCCGTTCGGCTCCCCGGTCGCCAACTCGCCGATGTCGGATCCCACCAGGTCGGGATTGCGGCTGCAGGCCGCCACCACGTCCCCGCCATGCCGGCCGAGGACCAGCCGGGCGACGTTCCGCCCCACGCCGCCGACGCCGCACAACACGAGTCGGATCTCACTCATCGCGCACCTCGCAACCACTCCGGGCAGGGAGTCGCCGCTACAGCTGCAGCGAACCCGGCACCATGTCCTGACCGCGTCCCCGCGACACTAACCCCGCCGCGATGAGGCGTCGACGAAACACCCTGCCCCGAGCCGCCGGTCGGGAGCTGAGTGCCGGGCTCAGCGACGGACTCTCCCGCTCAGCCTCCCTCGACCAGTTCCAGGAAGTCCTCGCAGGAGAGGACGGGTATGCCGTCGCAAGATCGAGCGAACGGGCGACGCTTCTCGCCAGGTCGGCCTCAGTCGAAGGCCGCTCCGATCCGCTCGAACTCACCTCTCAGCATCCTGAGATCGAAGTGAACGTTGTGGGCCACGATGACCGAGCCGTTCAGCCGCGCTGCGATATCCCGTGCCAGATCCGCGAACCGCGGCGCCGCCTGCAGCATGGCCGGAGTGATCCCGTGGACATGCACTGGTCCGGGATCCCGGCCGGGCTGCACGAGCGTGTCAAACTCGTCCACCACCTCACCGGCGACGACGGTCAGAAGAGCGATCTCGACGATCCTGTCCGACCGGGCGAAGCCGGTGGTCTCGGTGTCGAGAACGGCGAAACGCTCCATCCGGGCACCCGGTTTGATCATTCTCCGTCCTCGCTTCCGGGATTGGGTTGCTTGGCGAGCGCGGAGGCCATGAGGCCCGAAGGCACCGCGACGATGCCCAGGCCGAACAGCACGAGCACCATCGCTAGGAGCTTGCCGCCTACCGTCGTCGGCGCGTAGCCCTCGGCGCCGGAGGTCATGGAGGCCACCGCCCAATAGGTGCATTCGAAGATGTTGCCGTAGTGGGGATTCACCTCGTGCTCGAACTCGTAGATGCCGTAGGAGGCGAGAAAGGTCAGCACCGCGGTGGCGCCCAGATAGATGGCCAGCTCGTCGCGGATATCGGTGAACGCCGCCTTGAAGCGGTCGACAGCGGTGCTGAGCCGCACCAGCTTGAGGACGCGCACGGCCCGCAGGATCCGCAGGATCTTGACCGAGCGAAGCCCCACGAGGCCCGGAGCCCCTGCCAGCACGGCCAGCAGGTCCACCAGCCCGAAGAACGAGAACATATATCTGCGCCGCGGCCGAGCGGCGACCAGCCGAGCCGCGTACTCCAGGCAGAACACCACCCAGATCGCCAGATCCGCCGTCCGGAGCCACTGGAAGGCAGTCGAGGAGCGATCGACAGTGGTCTCGGCCACCAGAACTCCGATGGAGGCCAAGACCACCAGCGCCAGCCCGCCCTCGACGAGGCGCCCGCGGCGCGTGGCGATGTCGAACGGATCCCGGAGAATCCGCCCGGACATCAAGCCGGATCCCCAGGTGCCTGCACGGCGCGCCAAAGTAGCAGGGGGTTGTGACACTCCCCTGGGCGAAAGCGCCCCAGGGAGACGGGCACACAGATCAGTCCGACGACAGAACCTTGCGTGAATTGCGCGCGTTGTGCGCGAGCAGACTGCTCAAGAATGCCGCGGACGCCCCGAGCCGAATGTCATTCAGGGGAAGGCATTTCCCGGCCCCCGTCCCGGTGCCTGCCCCAAACTCAATCCGGTGTCGGAGTCCGGGACTCGATCACGCGATCGGCGTCGACCGTGGACCGTTCAGCAGTCTCGGTGGGCACGTCCTGGCTTCGGCGGCCGACAGCAGCAGATGCACTGACGAGCCGCGGCGCCTGCGATCGGTCCGCCGGCCCGGCAATGTCCACCGCCGACCGGGCCTTTCTCCCCTCGGGTTCCCCAAGACTGTCACACCGCTCGTGTAGGTTGCACACAGGCGCTGACCGGGAGATTTCCGCAGTTCCCCTTGGT
>JAPOYM010000066.1 GCA_026706565.1 bacterium | reverse complement strand
GCGCACGATGCCGGGCCTGGGACGGGCGCCGGCGGCGAAGGGCATCGACATCGACGCCGACGGAAACATCGTGGGGCTGAGTTGATGGAGTCTTGGGCGTGGGCGCGCTCGGCGGTCTGCGGGGGTCGACGCCGGATCGGCGGTGGGCATCGACATCGACGCCGACGGCCAGCATCATTGTGGGGCTGAGTTGATGGAGTCTTGGGCGTGGGCGCGCTCGGCGGTCTGCGGGGGTCGACGCCGGATCGGCGGTGGGCATCGACATCGACGCCGACGGCCAGCATCATTGTGGGGCTGAGTTGATGGAGTCTTGGGCGTGGGCGCGCTCGGCGGTCTGCGGGGGTCGACGCCGGATCGGCGGTGGGCATCGACATCGACGCCGACGGCCAGCATCATTGTGGGGCTCAGTTGATGAGCGTCCGGAATGACCGGTAGCGCGCGCCGCCGCCAGCTCGCCGGTGAGTCGCCGGAGCATCGGCTCGCCCGTTTGGCGGTCATCGAAGCGAGCAGCTTCGAAGTCATCCCGCTGCGCGGCCTCGACGCCGCTGTCGAGTCACTGCCTCCCGGTTCGCGGGTGTCGGTGACCGCTTCTCCCGCCAAGGGGCTGGCGGCCACGCAGCAGGTCACCGAGGCTCTGATCGCCGGCGGTCACAGTGCCGTCCCCCACATCTCCGCCCGGCTGGTGCGCGACCGCACGCACGCGCGCGCGCTGGCCGCGTGGTTGCGCACGACGGGGATAGAGGAGATCTTCCTCGTCGGCGGGGACGTCGCCGAGCCGGGCCGCTACCACGACGCGCTGAGCTTTCTCACCGACCTTCTGGAGACCGACCACGGGCTGAGGCGCGTCGGGGTGACGGCCTATCCCGACGGGCATCCCCTCATCGATCCCGCCACCCTCCACGGGGCGCTGAACGGGAAGCAGGACGTGCTGGCCGAGGCCGGCTTGGAGGGCTACTGCAGCACCCAGATGTGCTTCGACCCGGCGCGGATCGTGAGCTGGCTGGGGCGCGAGCGCCGGGAGGGCATGGCTCTCCCGGTCCATCTCGGCGTGGCCGGCGTCGTGGAGCGGACCAAGCTCCTCAGCATCGGGGTACGGCTGGGAATCGGACAGTCGCTGCGCTACTTGCGCAAGAACCGCCGGGCCCTGACCCGGCTGATTGTCGCACCCCACTACGACCCCAACGACCTGCTCGTGCCGTTGAGCGCCCACATGGTCGCGTTGGATGTCCGGGCGCTGCACATCTTCACGTTCAACCAGGTGGCAGCAACGGCGGACTGGCGCGAGCGGAACCTGCGCTGAGGGCCACCGGGCCGATCGGAGCACGCCGGAACGGACCGGAGTCGGGGCGGTAGGCTGATCGCCGCCATGGGCGCCTCACCGACCGACCTCCCCAGCGACGGCCCCCCCGGCAGCGAGGGCGCCTCGGGTCCTGTCCTGACCTTCGACGGGGTCTCCAAGGTCTTCGGCGACGGCACGCACGCACTCGAGGAGGTCAGCTTCTCGGTGAGCCGCGGTGAGTTCGTCACCCTGGTCGGACCCTCAGGCTGCGGGAAGTCCACGCTGCTGCGCATCGCCTCCAACCTCGACGCTGCGACCGGGGGTTCGGTGCAGGTCGACCGCGACCGCATCGGCTACATCTTCCAGGACGCCACGCTCATGCCGTGGCGCACCGTGCTGGGCAACGTGGAACTTCTGGGCGAGTTGCACGGCTACTCCCGCGAGGAGCGCCGCCGCCTGGCCCGGGCCGCCATCAGCACCGTCGGCCTCGACGGGTTCGAGGGTCACTACCCCAAGGCGCTCTCGGGCGGCATGCGCATGCGGGCCTCCATCGCCCGCACCCTCACGCTGAACCCGCCGCTGTTCCTGTTCGACGAGCCCTTCGGGGCGCTCGACGAGATCACGCGCGAGCGCCTGAACGAGGAGACCATCTCGCTGTTCATGCGCGAGCAGTTCGCCGCGCTGTTCATCACGCACTCCATCTACGAGGCCGTGTACCTCTCGACGCGGGTGCTGGTGATGTCGCCTAGGCCGGGGCGCATCGTGGCGAGCTTCGACATTCCCTTCGAGTATCCCCGTGCGTCCGAGTTGCGCTACGAGGCCAAGTTCGCCGAGCTGACCGGAGCCGTCTCGGCGGCGCTGCGCGGGTCGTTCGGCCACGACTGACGGGCGCGGACCCTCCGGCACCGGGGCGCCGAGCGACGATCACCTAGCAGGAGGCAGGAATGGAGACAGGCGTTTTCTTCTTCGGAGCGGTGGAAATGGACGACGCGGGCGCCGGGCCGCCGGTGCCTACCGATCGTCGCTACAGCGCCGAGGAGATGTGGTACGCCTCCGAGCGCATGCTGGACATGGGCGTGGCCGCCGAGCAGGCCGGCTTCGACGTCTTCTGGCTCACCGAGCACCACTTCCAGTACGAGGGCTACGAGGTGC
>JAPOYM010000146.1 GCA_026706565.1 bacterium | reverse complement strand
CCGCGACCCACACCCAGTCGTCCTCCACGATGTTGTCGTCGATCATCGGCACCGAGAACCGCGCCGACGACTCGCCCTTGCGCACCACGGTTGTGTGGCGGGCCTCGTAGATATCGCCGCCCGCACCCAGCGTCGGGGCCCACAGGCCCGCCGCCGCCTCAGGCTCCAAGGTCACAGCCACCCGGAAATCGGCCTTCGCCGCCGGCGACACGCTGACCGGCAAAACCAGCTCGGAGGACTCCAGCCACGCCGTCCGACGGCCCCCCTCCAAACCGTCGTAGTCCCACCCGGCCTGCACCGCATCCCCCGCCGGGCCATCACCATCAGACGCCGCGATCGTGACGGTGTGGACCAACGCGTCGGGGTCGAGTTCGACGTCGGCGACGCCGGGGTCGATCAGGGTCAGCACGGCGGTCTCGGCGCCTTCGGGCTCGGCGTCGTCGGACACCCACACCGGGACGTCCACCGACGTGGCCCCGGCGGGGACCTGCACCCGCCCGCGGGCGACCAGACCCCGGGCGGAGGGGACCCAGTAGTCGCCGAACGGCTCGGCAGACCCAGACAACACAAAGTCCAAAGCGAACGCGGCCGGCGCGGCGCTCGACAGCGTTACTGTCGCCGTGACCGCCGTGCCCTCTGCCGCCGCCGTGTCGGGCGCCGGCTCGGCGAAGCCGACTTCGAGGGTCTCGGTGATCGTCACCTTCGACGAGGTCCGCGACCCCGCCACCAGCCCGTCCGGCAGGGACCCGAACGCCAGGATCACCTCGAACGTCTCGCCGTCGTCGGCGATGTTGTCAGCGGCGGTCGGGATCGACACGGTGCCTCTGGTCTGCCCGGCGGGGATCGTCACCGAATGGTTGCCGGCTGTGAAGTCAGCGGGGGCGTCCGCGGTGCCCGAGGAGCCTTTCTGGGCCTGCACCGTGATCGCCGCCGCCGCGTTTATCGCACGCGACAGCACCACCCCGACCTGCGCGGGGGAGCCCTCGGTAGCCTCGAACCCGGCGGCTGACAGCGACACCGACGCCTCGTAGATCGTCGCGTTCGCGGTGCGCTGCGGGCCCAGCGCCACACCCGCCGGCAGCATGTGCCCCACGATCGAGATCCCGAACAGCTCCGCGCCCTCCGCGGTGCTGTCGGCGACGGTGGGGATGCCCACACTCCCCTCGGTCTCACCCGCCGGGATCACCACGGTGAACGAACCCGACTGGAAGTCCACGCCGGAGCCGGTCGCGGTCGACGCGGTCGCCAACAGCGCAACCGAAGTGTCCACGCCGCGGGCCTCCGACAACACCACCGTGACCTGCACCGGGTCGCCCTCCACCGCATGATACGCCCCCTGCCCGAACGACACCGACAGGTCGTCGTCCACGATCGTGAACGACCCCGACCCGCCGCCGATCCCCGCTGTCGTGGTCGACGCCGCAGCGGTCACCGTCTCAGGCCCCTCCGCCGTGGTGTCGCCCTTGACCCGCAGCCGCAGCCGCGTCGCGACATGCCCCTCCGTAGAGCGCTCCCCCGGCAGGATCACCACACTGAACTGCCCGTTTGTAGGCGACACCACCGTCCCGCCGTAGGTCACGTCATAATCAGCGCCGAAAGCCGCGGTGCCGCCCAACGCCACCGCCACCGCCGTCTGCCCCCCATGGGAGCCCTCCATCCCCACAACCAGCTTCACCTCGGTCTCGCCCGAATCGCCCTCGACGGCCTCGACCGGCTCGAAACCGACCGACAGCGACAGGTCCGAGTGGCCGATCACCGACTTCGCGAACCCGGCGTCGCCGCCCTGGTTGATCGTCAGCCCCTTGGGCAGATCCCCCAAAGTCACATACAACGCCTCGTCGCCCTCCGCCACACTGTCGTCTGTGACCGGGATGCTCACCGAAACGCTCGTCGTGCTCGCCGGGATCGTCACCTCATAGGGCCCGTCGCCCGACCCGGTCAGCGCCGCAGAGCTCGTCAGCGTCCCGACATCGGCGCCGCCGTGCACCACATAGAACTGCACCACCGTCGCCGACGAGCGCACCGCGTCCAACGCGAACACCGCCGCCGCCGTGCCGCCCTCGGCCACCGACCCGGACACCGACACGCCGACCGGCACCACCGACCCGCCCGAGTCCTTGACCAGCATCCGCACCGCCCGAGAAGCCCCCACATCGCCCGACACCCCAGACGGCCCGACGGCCTGCACCGCCGTCAGCGCCACCGCCCGCGACACCGCGGACTTGTCCACCGGCACCGTGCCCGCCGCCGCCGCCGCGTCGAAGAACACCTCCTCCGCCGAACCCGAACCCCCGACGAACGTCACCAGACCCGACGCCGCGTCAAACGACACCCCAGACGGCGACCCGCTCAAAGACAACGTCACATCCTCCACCGGCGCCAACACCGCCCGCACCACCTCACCCTCAGCCAAAGACCGGCTCAACGACACCGAGAAA
>JAPOYM010000115.1 GCA_026706565.1 bacterium | reverse complement strand
GGCCCCCCAACCGAGCCCTACGACCCCGCCGCCGGCTTCATCCCTTAGCCGCGCGTACCCTGGCGGTCCGAGGCCGCGACTGGCCGCGTACGATCATCGTCAGCGACGCCACCACCAGCGCCATGGCGAGCATCTGCCACACGGAGAGGGCCTCGTCGAAGACCAGCCAGGCCAGCGCCGAGGCCACGACCGGCGTGAGCAGCGACAGCGTCGACGCCAGCCACAGGGGCACATGCTGCAGCGACCAGTTCATGGCGTTGTGGCCGAGGATCCCCATGCCGAAGGCCAGCACCGCCAGCCACATCCACTCCCCACCGGCGGGCCAGGACAGGTCCTGGCCGGCCAGCGCCGCCAGCGGCAGGCTGAGCACCCCCACATAGATCGCCACGCACACCGTGTACTCCTGCGTCGACACCCTCGTCTGGGCGCGCCGCGTGGCGAAGAAGTAGAACGCCCAGCCCAGCAGCGCGCCGACGGCGGCCAAGTCGCCGCCGAGCGACCAGTTCTCGCTGCCGGCCGATCCCAGCGCCACCATCGCCACACCGCCCATCGCCAGCACCGCGAAGCCGACGTCGCGCCGGCGCATGCGCTCCCCGAAGAGCAGCCTCGACGCCGCCGACACGACCACGACGTGCAGGGCGGCCATGATGGTGACGTTGGCGATGGCAGTGAGCTGCACGGCGACGATGAACAGACCCGTGACCGCCCCCAACGAGAGGCCGCCCAACAGGGAATGCCGCATGCCAGCCCAGGTCACGGGCGTCCGCCGCATGCCCAGCACCAGCGCCATCACGACCGCGTACAGCAGGTACCGGTAGGCCATCAGGGCCAGCGCCCCCATGTCGAGGAACCGCACGATGATGCCCGACGAGCCCCACGCCGTGACCGCCACGGTCCCCGCAGCGATCCCCAGCGACAGGTCGCTGCGGCTCCCCGCAGCCGCCGCCCCCGCCGCCACCAGCGGCGTTTCGCTCACCACCGAACTCTACGCCCGCCCGGAGGGTCGAACCGGCGGGCGCCCGACTGGCGCCGTCGCAAACAGATTGGGATCGAGTCGGATGACGTCTCGCTGGTACCACTGGCCGTTGGCGTTTTGCGTGACGCTGATCATCGGCGAGATCAGGTCGCCCGCCTCGTTCATGTCGAGCGAACTCGAGGGGCCGTCGTAGTCGATGTCCTCGCCGCGCTCGAGTGCCGCCACACCGCCAGCGTAGGTGTACACCTTGGTGCCTGGCGCGCTCAGCACCTGGGGTACCTGCGCCGCCACGGCGGGCCCCTCGACCGAACCTGCCGCGGTCATCGCCAGCGCCAGCGCTATGTATTGGTCGTACTGGTTTGCCTCGTAGAAGCCCCCCGGTGGCAGCTTGCCGGCGTGCTCGAGGTGCGCGGCGGTGAAGGCGGCATATGCCGGCGACTCCACGTCGTTGGTGACATGGGCGCTCAACACTCGACCCACCGGCAGTCCGGCGACAAGTTCGGCGATCTCGTTTCCGGCCAGGTACGAGGAGACGAGGATCGTACCCTCGTAACCGCTGTCGATGACCTCCGACATGACCGCGGCACCCTCGTCATAGCCGGGGACGACGAAGAGAGCCTCCGGGTCGCCTTCTATGACCTGCTGCACCTTGGCGGAGTAGCCGTCAAGCGTGGAGACGATCCGGACGTCGGCGGTGATCTCGCCGCCGACCACGTACTCCCACGCTCCCCTGAACCGATTGGCGAGGGTGTCGAGCCAGGGGTACGCCCGGACCAGCAGGGCCACGCGGGTGTAGCCGAGGTCGCGAGCCAGCTGGGCGGCCACGACACCATTGGTGTTGAACGAGGCGGTGAGGCCCCACATGTAGAGCCCGCCCCGGACACCCAACTCGCTCGTGCCGCACATGGGGCACATGGTCGGCATCTCGTCTCCATTGACGGCGTTCAGCAGGGAGATCGCACCATAGAGTTCCAGACCGCCGAGCGCGTCGATCTCGGGGCTGATCCGGTTGTACCCGGCGACGGCGCCCGCGGCGGTGGAGAGGCTGTCCTCCACCACCAGTTCCACTTCACGGCCCAGCACGCCGCCGTTGGCGTTGATCTCACCGATGGCGGCCCGCGCGCCGCCCAGACTCGGCTGACCCAGGAATGCGTAGTCCCCGGACTGGGGATGCAGGAACCCGAACCTCACCGGCCCCAGGGTGGGCGGTGGCTCGGGCGGGGGTAGCGGCTCCGGTGGGGGTAGCGGCTCCGGTGGGGGTAGCGGCTCCGGTGGGGGTGGCGGCTCCGGTGGGGGTGGCGGCTCCGGTGGGGGTGGCGGCTCGGGCGGGAGTGGCGGCTCCGGTACAGGCGGTGGCTCCGGTACAGGCGGTGGCTCCGGTGGGGGTGGCGGCTCCGGTACGGGCAGTGGCTCCGGCACAGGTGGTGGCTCGGGCGGGGGCGGCGGCTCCGGTACGGGCGGTGGCTC
>JAPOYM010000129.1 GCA_026706565.1 bacterium | reverse complement strand
CCTCCGCCCGCGCCCATGGCCATCTGGCCGGCGCCGCCATCGAAGCCGCCGCCGATGCCGGGGACGCCGCCCGATCCGAAGCTGGTGGAACCGTCCGGCCCGATGCCGCCGCCGGCGCCCGCGCCGAAAGGCCCGGCGGACGCGCCGCCGAACCCGTGCGAACCCTGCGCCTGCGGCCAGCCGATGCCCGGTTCCCGGAGCGCGTCGCGGCCCGAGAACGCGCCTTCGTCGGCGCCCGGCCCGAAGGCATCGCCATCGCAGGCTGCTCCGGCGGCCACGGGGCCGCCGAGCGTGCCGCGCGCGCCCTCAGCGCCGGAACCCCGCGGGGATGCGGCCTGGCCGGCCGGCGGGGATTCCGGTTCGTCCCGGCCCGCCGGGCTCGCCGCCGCCGTATCGGCGGGCGCCGCGCAGCGGGCGCCGGTTCCGGCGAACCCGTTGCCGCCGATGGGCCGCCCGGCGATCGTGCCGCGGAACCCGGGGGTTCTCGCGCCGCCGCGCGCCGCGGCGATGCGCGCCGCAACCCCCTCCAGCGCCTGTTCCGCCACCGCCCGCCCGAAGCGGCCGAGCCAGGCCTCGGGCAGCGGGCCGTCGTTCTCGATGGTGCCGGTGGCGGTGCCGCGGACGATGGTGACCACCTCCGGGTCCGGATTGCGGATCTCGAACTCGAAGGTCTCGTTGCCCTCGTCGATGTCGTCCTCCACCGCCCAGACCCGGTGGGTGAGGGTCATCTCGCCCTGCTCGAACCCGAGCCGGGGGGAACTGCATTCCACATCGTGATTGAGCCGGGCCGTGCCGGGAATGCAGCTGGCGCTCAGGGTGATCGGGCCCGGCGCGGGGTTGTTCAGGGAGATCACGAACTCGAGGTCCTCGCCCTCCCTCGCGCGCGCGTCCGCGATGGACACCTCGATGCCCGAGTAGTCGGTGACGTCGTTGTCCCGCACGTCGACTTGGGCGCTGTCGCCGGGCGCTTCGGCCACCACGTAGCCGGCGCCGGCCTTGACCGTCGCGCGCACCGCGCCGTCGAGCTCATCGACGCCGTCGTCGTCGGTGGCGACCGTGTGATCGGCGGAACCGCTGCTCGGGACCGTCACGGTCGTCTCGCCGAGGTCGCCCGGGCGCTTCACGTAGGCGCCGGTCTGTTCGATGTCGAGCGTCACGTCCAGCGGCGCGGCGGGCGCCGGGTCGACCTTGACCGTGAAGGTCGCGGCCTGGCCCTCGGTCACGGCGCCGCCGCCGCTCACGGACACCGTGGGCGGCGGCAGGTCGTTGTCGAGGACGGCGACCGTGACCCGGCCGGTCGAGGTCCGGCGGTAGCCGGCGCCGGTCAGGATCGTGGCCGAGATCGAGCCGTCGTCTTCGTCGAGGCTGTCGTCGTCGGTCGTGATCGCGATGCTCGCGACGCCGTTCGAGTTGGTGGTGAAGGTCCGGATGGCGATCTGGCCGGCCGGCTTCGCGAAATTGCCGGTCTGGGTGAGCTGCACCCGCACCGCCAGGTCGGCCGTGGCCGGCGTGCTCGTCACCGTGAAGGTCGCGTCCTGGCCCTCGGTCACGTCGGCGCCCGCGGCGATGGACACCGTGGGCGGCGGGTCGTCGTCGTCCACCACGTTGGCCGCGGCCGAGTTGTCGGTGCCGTGCACCGTGTAGCCGGAACCGGCCGCGAGGTCCGCGGTGATCGTGCCGTTGTCCTCGTCGTCCGTGTCCTGGACCGTCTCGACGGTCAGCGTGCCCGTGCCGTCCGTGCCGACGGTGGCCGTGCGCTCGCCGTCCTGGCCGGGTCCCGCGAAGTCGCCGCTGTCCGTCACCGTGACCTTCACGGCGAGGGCGCCCGCCGGCGCTGGCGTGGCGTCCAGGTGGAAGGTGATCGTCCCGCCCTCGGTGACGCCGCCGCTGCCGGAGATGCTCACCACAGGGGTGGCCGGCGGCAGGTCGTCGTCGTTGACGGTGGCGGTCGCCGAGTGGTTCGTGCCGTGCACCGTGTAGCCGGAACCGGCCGCGAGGTCCGCGGTGATCGTGCCGTGCGGTTCGTCCGTTCCGTCGTCGTCCGTGGCGACGGTGAGCGTGCCGGCGCCGTCGGTGCCGATGGTGGCCGTGCGGTCCCCGTCCTCCCCGTCCACCGCGAAGTCGCCGCTGTCCGTCACGTCGACGTTCACGGCGAGGGCGCTCGCCGGCGCCGGGGAGGCGCTCAGGTTGAAGGTGATCGTGCCGCCTTCCGTGACGGCGCCGCCGCCCGAGATGCTCACCACCGGCGTCGCGCTGTCCGTGATCTTCACCGCGAGGCTCCCGGTCACCGAGCCGTAGCCGCCGCCCGCGGCGGCGTGCGTCAGGGTGACCGAATCGTCGCTGGAGTCCGTGTCCCCGGCGGCGGCGAGCGACACGGTCTGTGCCCGGTTCCAGTTCGACGGGGTGAAGGCGAGGGTGTCCTGGTTGCCGGCGTCGACGCCGTCGGTGTCGACGGTCAGGTCGGAGCCGGCGTGCCCGCTCACCGTCACCGTCACGTCCCCCGAAGGCTGGTGGGACAGCTTCACCGTGTAGCTGCCGCCGCCGCCCTCGGAGAGCGTTACCGCGGACGGGGCGAACACCAGGGCGCCGGTGTCGTTGTCGCCCACGGTCACCGTGGCCGAGGTGATGCTGCCGGCCGTCACCCAGGCCGGCAGGTCCGCCGTGTCCATGGCCACCGTGAAGGTCTCATCGTCCTCTGTGACATCGTCGCCGGGGATCAATATGTTGAGATGATGGTTGCGTGTCCCCGCCGGTACGGTCACCGACGTGACGGGTATGTAGTCCTCCCCGGCCTTGGCCGTGCCCTCGGTCACTGTCAGCGGCAACACGAAGTCCCGACCCGCCGCCGGAGTCACGAAGAACACCGGCTGGACGGGACCGTTTTGTTCAACGACGTGGAATCCCGTCTGGCTGAAGGTCAGGGTCACCGAGTCCGGCGCATCGACGATCTCCAGCGACAGCGGCTCGCCGTGCACGCTGATCGACAGCGACTCCCTCGATTCGGCGGTGTTGTCCTCGACGATCTGCAGCGAAAGCAATTCATACAGGCGTCGGTTCGGTACACGCGCTGCGTCGATCGTCATCGACGGGACGCCGCTGTCGAAGTTGCGGCAGGTGACGCCCGCGACGGGTTGGCACGTCAGCCGGTAGTCCGTGCCACGCGTGGCGCTGCCGCCGAGCGTGACCGTGAATGTCTTCACCTCGTTCACGGCCAATGCCGGCCAAAGGGTGAGGTTCAGCAGATAGGTCGCGCCTTCGGGCGCGTCTTTGTTGCTGCTGCCATCGAACTGTAAATGGTGGAGGCTTCCCTCGATGTCGGGATCGTTGTCGTTCACCATCACCGAGGCGGAGGCGGGCGACCCGACCGCGTAGCCGTCTCCCGCTTCGACGGTGACCGTGACCTCGCTGCCCTCCCGGTCGAACGCATCGTCCTCGGTCTGCACGGTCAGCGTGCCGCGGCCGCCGGTGAGGGTGACCCGCCGGCCGCCCGCCTGCCCGGCGGCCAGGCCGATGTCGCGCGCCGTCACGGTCACGTTCACGGTGACGGCGTCGGCGAGCGCCGGGGTGGCCGTCAGCTCGAAGGTGGCCGCGGCGCCCTCGGCGACGGCCGCGCCGCCGCTGATGCCGACCGCCGGCACTTCGTTGTCCGTCACCCGCACGTCGACGTCTTCCGCGGTCACGCCCCGGTACTCGCCCGTGCCCCTGACGGCGTGGGTGATGGTGGTGCGCTCGTCGTCGAAATCCGCGTCGTCCTGCGGCATCACCGTCACCTGTTGACCGCGGTCCCAGTTCGACGGCGTGAAGGTCAGGGTCGCGCTGGCGGCCGGCGTGGCGTCGAGACTGGTGCGCAACCTGACCACCGACGGGTCGGCGCTGGTCGCCGTGACCGTCACGTTCGCCGCCGGGGCCTTGCGCAGCGACACAACGTACCGGTGGGGCTGGCCGCCCTCGGTGGGCCGGAGATACCGCCCGCCGACCCGGACGCCGGCGGAGGGCGACTGGGCGTCCAGGATGGTCACGGTGGCGACGCCGCGGCCGACGATCGCCGCGTCCTGGTCGTGGCTGCGCAGCTCCAGCGTCATGCGCTCGTCGCCCTCGGTGCGGTCGTCGGCCTCGACGAAGCCGGTGATGAACCGCTCGTCGTTGCCTTGCCGGTACCGGAGGCCGGAGCAGTCGATCTGGTAATCGAGAACGGCGCGGGCGGTGCCCGGAAGGCAGGAGACGCCCAGTGTGAGCGGTTCCGGCGCGGGCTGGTCGAGCAGGACCTGGATGCGGACCTCTTCGTCTTCCCCGAACACATAGGCGTCCCGGTCGAAGCCGGCCGTCGGGGTCTCGTTGAACCGGAAGTCGACCTCGCCGGTTCCCGACGCGCCGCCGTCGAGGTTGGTGCCGGAGGAGGCGTCGAGGGCGCCCAAGGTCACGCTCACCGACTCCGAGCCTTCCTCCATGTCGTCCTCGACGCCGGTCAGGGTCAGCGTCGCCTCGCGTTCGGCGCCCGCGCCGCCGGTGAAGGTGATCGGCAGGTCGCCGCCGCCGAGGCTGCCGCACTGCACGCCGCTGCCGCCCGTGCAGGCGACGCCGTAGTCCGTGCCGACGGCCGCGACGCCGGCGAAGGTGAGCGTGACCGACAGCGCTTCGGGCGCCACCAGCGCCCGGCCGAGCCGCACCGTGACGGTCTTCGTGCCGCCCTTCTCGGAGACGTTGCCGCCGGGGGCCGAGAGCGTGACCGAAGTGGGATCGTCGTCCACGATGGTGACGGTCAGGGTCTCCTTCGAGGCATCGAGGGTGAGCCCCGGCGGGGGCGCCCGTAGCGACAGCACCGCGGTGTAGGTTTCGCGGGGCTCGTCGAGCGTGTCGGCCGCGAGCGGCAGGGCGACGGCGCGGGAGGACTGGGTGCTCGACAGTTGGGGGTCCGGGTTCGAGGTCGTGCCGGTGCAGCGGTCGCCTGACTGCGAGCCGAAGCTCAGGAAGTCCGCCGGGAAGGCGGCCGTGTCGTCCTCCACGCAGATGCGGAACTTGACGGGGCCCACGCCGTCCGAGAGCGACACGGTGCCGTTCTCGGCACCGCCGGCCGCCGTCTCCGTCGCCGTCAGGGCGGTGGCCGCCCAGCCGATGGTGCGCCCGTCGTTCACCGTCACGTCGAAGGTCTTCTCGGTGGCGTGCGGGTCGGCGCCGCCGCCGACGTTGGTGCCGAGGCCGCTCCGGTCGAAGCCGTTGGCGCCGGCGCCGTCCGGGCCGAGCGCGACGGTGAAGGTCTCGCCGCCGGTTTCCGTCACGCCGTCCGCTTCCGCGGTCAGCGTCAGTTCGGCGACGCGTGCGCCGGCGTTCGCGAAGCTGAGCTTCGGGGTGGCGGTGGTGGCGCCCGTGAGCGTGACGCCGGTGTTGGCCGCGCCGCTCTTCCCGGCCAGGCGCCAGTCGGCGGTGGTCACTCCCGTCCCGCCGATGGACAGCGGCACGTCGATGATCTCGCCGGCGATGAGCGCGCGTTCCAGCGTCACCGTGAACTCGATCGTGCCGGCTTCATAGACCACGCCGGTCCCGACCCGCGCCAGGCGCACCACCGTCGGGTCGTCGTCGGTGATCGTGAACGTGAGCTTGCGCTTCGCGGCACTCACGCCGAGCCCCGGCACGTCGCTCGGCAGCGAAAGCGTCGCGGAGAAGGTCTCGTCCGGCTCGTCCGCGCCGTCGCCGCGCACGGTGAAGCTCACCGCCCGGCTCGACTGGCCCGAGGCGACGACGAGGTCCGGGTTGGCGTTGCCGGTGCCGGTGCAGCGGGCGCCGCCGGGGAAACCGCGGTAGTCGCCGGTGGCGCCCAGCGTGGCGGTGCCGTCGGCGAGGCAGACGCGGAAGGTCACCGGGCCGGTCCCGGTGGAGAGGCCGGCGTTCACGCCGAGCTGCTTGTCGGCGCCCGCCGCGCCCTCGGTGACGGATTGCGCGGTGGCCGCCCAGCCGAGGGTGCGCGGATCGCCGACGGCGACGGAGAAGCTGTTCTGCGTGCCGTGCGGGTCGGCGCCGCCGCCGACGTTGGTGTCCGAATCGGCGTCGAACTGCTGATTGGTGCCGAGCGCCACGGTGAAGGTCTCGCCGCCGGCCTCTTCGGTCCCGTCGTCGGCGGCGGTGAGCTCCAGCGTCGCGGTCTCGGCCCC
Source organism: bacterium (assembly GCA_026706565.1). Taxonomy (GTDB): domain Bacteria; phylum Actinomycetota; class Acidimicrobiia; order Acidimicrobiales; family CATQHL01; genus VXNF01. The sequence goes on along the minus strand of JAPOYM010000129.1, from coordinate 17,167 downwards.
GGCGCCGGCGAAGCGCACGCTCGGCGTGGCGGTGTCGGTCGCCAGCAGGCTCACGCCCGTGTTGGTTGCGCCGCTCTTCTTCGCCAGGCTCCAGTCGGCGGTGGTGACGCCCGTGCCGGAGATGGGCAACGGCACGTCGATGACCTCGCCCCGCGCCAGCGCGCGGCTCAAGGCCACCGTGAACGTCGCCTTGCCGCCCTCGTTGACGCCGCCGGTGCCGTCGCGGGCGAGGCTCACCTCGGTCGGGTCGTCGTCGCGCACGGTCACGGTCAGGGCGGCGGGACTGATGCCGAGCCCCGCCACCGCCGTCGGCAGCGACAGGGTGGCGGTGTAGGTCTCGTCCGGCTCGTCGACGGAGTCGGCGATCGACGCGAAGCTCACCGGGGCGCTCGTCGCGCCGGCGGCGATGGTGAAGTCGGCGTTGTTGGTGGGGTGGGTGCCGGTGCAGCGTTCCGTGCCCAGCACGACGCCCCGGTAGTCGGTCCCGAAGACCGCCGTGCCGTCGGCGAGGCACACCCGGAAGGTCAGCGGATCGCTCCGGGCCGACGACAGCTCGGCGGCGAGCGACCCGGCCGCCGCCGTCTCGGTGACCTGGAGGGTCTGCGCGGCCCAGCCGACGGTGCGCACGTTCAGGCCGGCGTCGGTCAGGGTGATGCGGCCCTCGCCGGTGCGGGCGCCGGTGGCGCCGCCGCCGAGGCCCGTGGCCGTCAGCCGCGGCGCGTTGCCGGTGGAACGGGCGGGAATCGACACGGTGACCACGTCGTTGGTCGCGTTGTCGTCGATCTCGGCGGTGAGCTTCAGCGTCGCGGCGGTGGCGGTGGCGCCCGTCGTCGGGCCGGTGAAGGTCACGGTGCTCGTGTCCCGGGCGAAGCTCACGCCGGTGGCCGTGCCCGACAGCGCCAGCGTGAAGTCCTCGCCCGCCGCGCCGCCCGCGAACCGGAGCGGCACCGCGAGGGTCTCGCCGGACACCAGCCCGCGGTTCAGGGTCAGGCGAATCTCCGCGGTCGCCGTCGCGTCGGCTTCCGTGGCCGTGGTGTCCGGCGTGCTCAGGGTGACGCGGGTGGGGTTGTCGTCGGCGATGACGATGTCGACGCCGCTGTCGGCGCCGTTGACGTAGCCCTCCGGCGGCGCGCCGAGGTCGATGCGCAGGGTCTCGGCCGGCTCGTCCTCGCTGTCGGTGCGGGCGGTCAACGTGGCGGTGCCGACGGTCTGGCCGTCGGCGATGGCGATGCTGGCGGCCAGGGTGTAGTCGTTCGCGGCGGCGGTCGAGGCGGTCGCGCGCTGGATCGGGATGGCGAGCGACGCGCCCGACGGCGCCTCGGAGACTTCGGCGGTGAGCGTCAGGGTGCCGCCCTCGCTCACCGCGCCGCCCTCGTTCACCGACAGGCTCACCGTCGGCGCCGGGGGCGTGTCGTCGTCCACGAAGACGATTTCGCCGGGGCCGGTGCGGCTGCCGGACGCGCCGCCGGACAGGCCGGTGGCGGTCAGGCGCGGGTTGCCGGTGGTGGAGGGCGGGATGCTCACGGTCACCCGCTCGTTGTCGGCGTCGTCGTCCTCCGCGGCCGTCAGCGTCAGCGTCACGCTGTCGTCGGAGGCCCCGGCGCTCGGGCCGGCGAAGGTGACCGCCGCGTTGGCGTTGGCAAGGTTGGCGCAGGTGACGCCGGTGGGCGGGGTCGTCGGACAGGTCAGCGTGAAGTCCGTCCCCGGCGCGCCGCCGGCGAAGCCGAGCGGCACGACGAGGGTCTCGCCGGACACCAGCCCGCGGTTCAGGGTCAGGCTGACGGTCGCGGGGTCGGTGGCGTCGCCCTCGCCGGCGCTCGCGTCGGGCGTCGCGAGCGTCACCCGGGTCCGGTCGTTGTCGGTGACCGGGACGCTGGCCTTGCTCGGCGAGCCGAGGTCGTAGCCCGAGCCGGCTGCGACGGTGGCGGTGACCGCGCCGTCCGGCTCGTCCGCGGCCGCGCCGCTGTCGTTGACCGTGTCGACGCTGAACGCCTTCGACGTGTCGCCCGCGTCGAGTTCGATCGTGCGGCTGGTCTCGTCGGCGCTCGCCACGAAGTCGCTGCCGGGGGCCTCGCCGATGCCGACCTTCACCTCGATGGCCGCCTCCGGCGCGGGGTCCACGTTCAGCGTGAAGCCGGCCTCGTCGCCCTCGACGATGGCGTCCGCGGAGGTCGGGACGACGGTGACCACCGGCAGCGTCGCCTCGTCGTCGTCGAGGATGGCGAAGGCGCCGGAGCCGCTTCCGGTCACGCCGCCGCCGAGATTGACGAGGTCGCCCGTGCCGAAGGCGGCCAGCGCGATCGACACGGACTCGCTCTCGCCCTCCACCAGGGCGTCCGGCGCGGCGGCGAGCGCCACGGTGGCCGAGGCCGCGGAGGGGCCGGTGAACGTGATCAGCGGCTTGCTGCCGCCGAGCGCGTAGGTGACGCCGGCGGGCCGCGTCTCCGGCGCCGACAGGGTGTAGTCGTCGTCCGGGTCGGCGTCGCCGGACAGGGCCAGGCGCACGCGCATGGTCTCGCCGGCCGCCAGCGGCCGGTTGAGGTCGAGGGTCAGCGTCTTGGCGCCGCCGGTCTCGTCGATGTTGCCCGCGGGGACCGTGAGGGTGACCGAGCCGGGGTCGTCGTCGACGATCCTGACCTCGGCCTGGCCGGTGCCGGTCTCGTAGGCGGTGTTCGCGGTCAGGGTGGCGGTCAGGCTGCCCCAGCGCTCGTCGGCGTTGTCCGCCGCGGTCTGGATCTCGAGCGTGGTCGAGCGCTTGTTCGCCTGGATGACCACGGACCGGGTGCCGAGGGCGCTGCTCGCGGCGAAGTCCCCGACCTGGGCGACCGACAGCATGACCGTCAGCGGCGCGGCCGGCGCGATGTCCGATCTCACGGTGAACACGGCCTTGGCGCCCTCGGTGATCGGGCTGCCGGCCCGTCCGATGCCGACGACCGGCAGGCGCTCGTCGTCGTTGACGGCCACCCGCACGGCCGGGCCGGCCGTCACCGAGCCGTAGCCGGTTACCGCATGGGAGACGGTGACGCTCTCGTGGCTGTCGTCGTTGTCCTGGGGCGCGCTGACGGTGACCGTCTGCGGCTGGTTCCAGTCGCCGGCGCTGAAGCTCAGGGGGCCGGACACGGTGAGCGCGCCGGTGTCGTCCGAGGACGGGGTCACCGTCACGGCGCCGCCCGGATTGCTGGCCAGCTCCAGCGTGTAGCTGCCGCTGCCGCCCTCCGCGACGGACAGCGACTCGGGATTGGCGACGACGCCGTGCGCGGGAATCACGCGCACCGCCACCGACGGCGCCAGGACGCCCTTGTAGGCCGGATCGATCGCGCTCACCTCGTGGTTGACGGTGGCGCTGCCCGCCGCCACGCCGCGGACGGTGAATTGCCGCGACCTGCCCTGGTCGGGATTGAAGGTCGCCACCGTGGAGGTCAGCGCGGCCACGCTCGTGGCGGTGCTTGTCGCGGTGACCAGCACGCCGTTTCGCAGCTCGGTGGTGATGCTCACGTCGTAGCTCGCGGTCTGGCCCACCCGGAGCGTCAGGCTGGTCGGCGAAACCAGGACGCGGGCGCCCGCGTCCTGGATGGTGACGTCGACGCTCGGTCCCGAGGTGACGCCGGCGTAGCCCCCGACGGCGTGCGTGATGACCGCGCTCTCGGAATCGGTGTCGGCGTCCGGGGCCACCGTCGCCGTCACCGTCTTCGGCGTGCCGAAGTTGCCGCTGTTGAAGCTCAGGGCGCCGGACAGGGTGAGGCTGGCGTTGGTGGTCGACGGCGTGACCGTGACCGGACCGCCCGGGTCGGTGTTGAGCCACACCTGGTAGGTGCCGGGCGCGCCGTGCTCGACCGCGGTGATCGCTTGCCTCGAGGCGCGCACCCGGGCGGTGGCCGACACGGAGACGCTGACCGGATCGGGCGTGATCGCGGCGTAGTGGGTGTCGGTCGAGACGATGGCGTGAGTGATGCGGGTGCTGCCGGTGTTGACCCCGGTGACCTGGACCGATTTCGGCGTCTTCCAGTCGCTCGGCGTGAAGGTCACCGCGCCGCCGACGGTGGCCGTGGTCGTGCTGGCGCTCGTCGGCGTGATGACGACGTTGTGGGTGGGGGCGCTGTGCAGCGCCAGGGTGTAGCTCTTGCTCGCCCCCTCCGCCAGGGCGACCGGGGTGTTGCCGACGGTCACGCCGCGGCCCCGGTCCACCACGGACACCGTGACCTCCGGACCCTTGGCGATGGTGCCGTAGCCGGTGACGTCGTGCGTGATCTTGACTTCGTCGTTGGCCAGGTCGCCGTCGGGGAGCGCCGTGACCGTCACCGTCTGCCAGTCGCCCCAGTCGGTGGCGTCGAAGGTCAGGGCACCGGACACGGTTACCCGGTCCGCGTCGCCGGAGCTCGGCGTGACCGTTACCGTGCCGCCCGGGTTGGTGTGCAGCTTCACCTGGTAGCTCTTGGTCGCGCCGCCCTCGTTCAGCGCGAGGGCCTTCATGTCGAGGTCCACCGCCGGCTGCGCGCCCGCGTCGACCAGGGTGATCCGGCCGTCGCCGCTGCGCGCGCCGGCGGCGCCGCCGTCGAGTCCGGTGGCGGTGAGCGTGCCGAGGGCGACGGTGACCAGGTCGTTGTCCTCGTCGGCGTCAACGCCGGCCGTCAGCTCGATGGTGGCCGCAGCGGCGGCGCCGGTGCCGCCGGTGAAGGTGACGCGCGGCGGCGAGGCCGTCAGCGCGTAGGTGACGCCGCCCGGTTTCGGGCTCGGCGCGCCGAGCTCGAAGTCGTCGCCCGCGGTGCCGCCGGTGAACGAGAACGGCACGACGACCTTCTCGCCGCTTGCCAGGGCGCGGCCGAGCGCGATGCGGATCTCCGCCGTGGCGCTGGAACTGCCCTCGGTCGCGGAGGCGTCGGGCACGGACAGGGTGACGCTGGTCGCGTCGTTGTCGCTGACCTGCACCGAAGCGGTGGCGCTGGACGACACGGTGTAGCCCGTGCCGGACTTGAGGGTGACGGCGACCGAACCCTTCGGCTCGTCGGCGTTGGCGCCCGAATCGTTCACCGTGGCGACCTCGTAGGTGGCCGACTTTTCGTTGGCCTGGATCGAAACGGTCTTGTCGCCCTCGGCGGTCGTGGCCAGGAAGTCGGCGGTGGCGTCGTCCGCCACGCTCAGGTTGACGGTGATGTTCTCCTGCGGGGCCGGGTCGGCGCTGATCCTGAAAAGGGCGCCGCTGCCTTCGGTCACGGGCTCGCCGCCGGTCACGCTGAGCACCGGCGTGCCGTCGTCGTCGGTGATGTCGAAGGTGGACGAGCCGCTGCCGCTGGCCCCGCCGTCGAGGCCGCGGCCGGAAGTCGTGCCGAGGGTGCCGAGTCCGACCGTGACCTCCTCCCCGTCGCCTTCGTCGAGGATGTCGGGTGACGCGGTGAGGGTGAAGGTCGCCTCGTCCGCGACGTTGCGGCCGCCGGTGAAGGTGATGGTGGGCGAATTGACGCCGAGCTGGTAGCTGACGCCGGCGGGCGGCGGGTTCGGGTGGCTCAGGGCGTAGTCCGTGCCGCGCGTGGCGTCGCCGGAGAACGCGAGCGGCACCGCCAGGCTCTCGCCGCTCGCCAGTGGCCGCTCCAGGGCGACGCCGAAGACCTTGGCGCCGTTGGTCTCGGGGATGGCGTCCGTCGAGCCGGACCAGGTGACGCCCGTGGGGTCGTTGTCCTTGACATCGACGGCGGCGAGGCCCCGGCTGGCGTGCACGTGGTAGCCCACGCCGGCGGCGAGGGCCAGCTTCACGGCGCCCGGGGGCTCGTCGTTCGAGTCGCCGGTGGTGGCGACCGCATGGGTCGCCTCGGTCTCCCCGGAGGCGATGGTCAGCGACTTGCCGGCGCCGATCGCGCCCGCGGCCGTGATGTCGCCGGTCCGGGACACCGTGAAGCTGACGCTCAGGCCGCCGCTCGGGGCGGCGCCGGTGCTCGTCAGGGTGAAGCTCGCGCTCGCGCCTTCGTTGATCTCGGCGCTGCCCGAGCGGACGCTCACCGTGGGCGTGCCGGGGCGGTCGTCCTCGACGATGTTGAGCCTGAGCGAACCGGGCCCGGCGCGCGCGCCGCCGCCCAGGCCCTGGACCGCGCGGGCCCCGAGCGTTATCTGCACCGACTCCGCGGCGCCCGATTCGATGTCGGTGTCCGGGGTGGAGGCGAGGGTGAACGTCGCCGTGCGCGACGCGCCGGCGCCGCCGGTGAAGGAGACGGTGGGCGGATCGGTGGCCGGATCGGTGCTCGTGAAGTTCGTGAAGGCGACGCCCGGCGGCGCGGACGCGGGCGCGCTCAGGCCGTAGTCCGTGCCGAACGTGGCCGCGCCGCCGAAACCGAGGGCCTGCGTCAGGGACTCGCCGGCGGCGAGCGCCCGCCCGAGCGTCAGCCGGATTTCGGTCCGGCCGGTATCCTCGTAGAGGGAGGTGGTCGTGGCGGCCAGGCCGATGACGGTCGGGTCGTCGTCGGCCACCTGGACCGTGGCGGCGCCGCCGGACGCCGCGTAGCCCGGGCCCGGGGCGACCGCGACGCTCACCGAGCCGTCGGGCTCGTCCGTGCCGTCGCCCGCCGTCGCGACCCGGAACGTCGCGGTCCCGTCGCCGGCGCCGATGGTCACCGTTTTCTCGCCGGCGTTGGCGGAGGAGACGAAGTCGCCCATCTGGCCGACGTTCAGGTTCACGGTGAGATCGGCGGCCGGCGCCGGGGAGGCGCGCACGGTGAAGCCGGCCCCGGTCCCTTCGGTGACGTTCGCGCCGGCCGTGACGCTGACCGCGGGATTGGCGCCGTCGTCGTCGACGATGGTGAAGGTGGCGCTGCCGGTGCCGCCGGCGCCGCCGCCGAGGCCGGTGCCGGAGGAGGAGTTGAGGGTGCCGAGCGCGACCGAGACGGTTTCGTCCGGGGACTCCGCGGTCGTGTCTCGCGTGGCGAGCACGCGCAGGGTGGCGGTGGCCGAGGCGCCGGTGCCGCCGGTGAAGACGATGCGCGGCGTGGAAGTCGCGAGGCTGCCGTAACTGACGCCCGGCGGCGCCCCGACCGGCGCGGCCAGGGCGTAGTCGGCGCCGAAGGTGGCCGTGCCCGCGAACGACAGCGGCACCGGCAGGGATTCGCCCGCGACCAGCGCCCGGCCGAGCGTGACGGTCAGGCTCGCTTCCCCGCCGGTTTCCGCGATGTTGCCGGACCCGGAGAGGGTGACCCTGGTGGGGTCGTTGTCGACGAAGACCACGCGTGCCGAGGCGCTGTCGGCCAACCCGTAGGCGGCGCCCGGCTGCACGCTCACCGTCAGGCCGCCGTCGGGCTCGTCGGTGCTGTCGTCGGTTGTCGAGACTCCGAGCGACACGGAATTGCTGCCGCTGAGCGTGGTGACGGTGGGCAGACCCCCGCTGACGAAGTCGCCTTCCTGTACGCTCGACAGGCCCGGGTCCAGTCTGCCGGTGACGCTGATGTCGGACTCCACGCGGAAGGCCGCGGTGCCGCCCTCGGTGACGCTCGGCGTGGACGTGCTGATGCCGAGCACCGGCTGCGCGGCGGCCAGCACCGTGACCGGCACGGCGGCGGGCGCCGTCAGTGCGCCGTAGGTCGTGTCCGTCGGGCTGCCGTGCGCGTGGCTGATGTCGGCGGACCCCGCGGCGACGCCGGTGACGGTGACCGCGGCGCCCGTCCGCCAGGCCCCCGGCGCGATGGTGACGGTCGAGGGCGTGACGGTGGCCTTGCCGGTGTCGTCGCTGGCCACGTTGAGCACGACGCTGGCGCTCGGCGCGCTCTTGAGCGCGATGGTGTAGGTCGCGGTGCTTCCCGCCACGACCCTGAGGCCGCCCGGCGTGACCGCGAACCCGGACCCGGTGTCCGTCACCGTCACGGTCACGTTCGGCACGGCCGTCACGCCCGTGTAGCCGGCGATGGTGTGGCCGATGGTCGCGCTGTCGTTCGTGGCGTCCCCGTCGGCGGCGGCCGTCACCGTGATCCATTGCGGCGTGTTCCAGTTGCCGGAGGCGCCGCCGGTGAACGTCAGGCTGGACGGGGACGGGGTGACGTCCGTGTTGCCCGAACTCGCGCCGATGGTCACGCCGTCGCCCGGGTCGGAGTCGAGCACGATGCTGTAGCGCCCCGCGCCGCCCTCGTCCAGCGTCAGCGCGGCGCCGCTCAGGGTCACGCCGGCGGTCGCGCCCGCGTCCGTGACGGCGATCCGCACCCTGCCGCCGCCGCTCGCGCCGCCGTCGAGTCCGGTGGCGCTCATGCGCGGCGAGCCGCGCGCCGAGGAGGCGGGAATGGTGACCGTCGCCACGTCGCGTTCGGTGTCGCCGTCCGCGTTCGCCGTGAAGGTGATGGCGGCCGCGCGCGCCGCGTTCGTGCCGCCGGTGAAGGTCAGCGTGCCGCCGCTCAGGCCGATGCGGTTGGCCGCGGCCAGCGCCAGCGAGTACTCGGCCGGCGCGAGGCCGGTCACCGCGAGCGGCACCGCAAGCGTCTCGCCGCTGGCGAGGGCGCGGCTCAGCGTGACGGTGAAGCCGGCGGTGGCGGTGGCGTCGCCTTCCGTCGCCGTGGTGTCGGTGGCGGCCAGCGCCACGCCGGTGACGTCGTCGTCCGCGACCGCCACGCTCGCCGACCCGGCGCCGGCGGCGATGCCGTACCCCGTGCCCGCGGCGATGGTCAGGGTCACCGAGCCGCTGGACTCATCGACGGCGTCCGCCCGGGTCGGCACGGCGAAGGTCGCCTCGGTCGCGCCCGCCGGGATGACGGCCTTGTGGCTTCCCCGTGCGGTCGCCGGGACGAAGTCGCCGCTCTCGGTGACGGTCACGTCGACGCTGCGGCTGGTGGTCGAGGAAAGGCTGGAGGTCAGGGTGAACCCGGCGTTCATGCCCTCGGTCACGCCGCTCCCCGCGCTGACGCCGATCTCGGCCGTGCCGCTCCCTTCGGTGATGGAGAAGCTGCCGCCGCCGCTGCCGGCGGTCCTGCCGTGGAGATGGGTGGAGGGGAGCGACGCCAGGTTCACCACCACGTTCTCGGAACCTTCGATGAGGCTGTCGGCAAGGGTGCGGAGGATCAGCGTTGCGGCGGTCGCCGTCCGGCCGGTGTTGGGGCCGGTGAAGACGATGCGCGGCGTGGTCCCAAGGTTGGCGTAGGTGACGCCGTGCGGCCGTTGCGAAGGGGCGGTCAGGGTGTAGTCGGAGGCGTTCCGCGCGGCGCCGGTCAACCGGAGATTGACCTGCAGCGCCTCCCCGTGGACCAGCCCGCGCCCGAGCGTGACCGTCAGGGTCTTCGTGCCGCTCGACTCGGAGATGTCGCCGGTGGGCACGTCGAGCGTGACCCCGGTGGCGTCGTCGTCGCGGACGTTGACCCGACCGGTCTCGCGGTTGGCGGTGTCCACGGTGTAGCCGTCGCCCTGGTTGAGATCGACCTCGACCCAGCCGGAGGGCTCGTCGCTCAGGTCGGTGACCGTCGCCAGCGTGTAGCCGAGCTCGGTTTCGCCGGCGGCGAGTTCGAGGCTCTGCGCGCCCGCGTCGTCGGCCGCGAGAAAATCGCCGTTCCCGGTCACGGTCAGGCCGATGCTCAGGTCCTTCGCCGACGGACGGTTCGCGCGGATGCGGATGACCAGGTCCTCGCCTTCGGTCAGGTTGCCCGACCCCTGCCTGGTCAGGCTGATCTGCGGCGCCGGGTCGTCGTCGTCGATGCGCAGGTCGAGTGCGCCGCCGGCGCTGGCGCCGGCGTCGAGGCCCGTCCCGGACTTTTCGGTCAGGCGCGGCAGTGCGATGGTGACCGACTCCGACGTGCCCTCGTCCAGGTTGTCCGGGGTGGCGCGCAGGGTGAGCGTGGCCGAGGCGGCGCTCGGGCCGGTGAAGGTGACGCCGGGCCTGGTGCCCAGGGTCTGGTAGGTGACGCCGGTGGGCTTCGAGGCCGGCGCGCTCAAGGTGTAGTCCGTGCCGAGCGTCGCCGTGCCGCCGATGGCGAGCGGCAGGGCCAGGGACTCGCCGGCGACGAGCTCCCGGTCGATGGCGACCGTGACGGTCCGGGTGCCGCCCGCCTCCGCGATGCCGCCGCCCGTGGCCGACAGCCTGACCCCGGTGGCGTCGTCGTCGGTGACGTCGACGGTGGCGGAACCGTCGTCGGCGGAGACCGCGTAGCCTTCCCCGGCATTGAGGGTGAGTTTGAGCGAACCGCTGCGTTCGTCGTCCGAATCGCCGATGGTGTTGACGACGTGGGTGAGGCGCGTCGTGCCCGGGGCGAGATTCAGCGACTTGACGCCGATGGCGCCCGAGGCGGCGAAGGCGCCCGTCTGCGCCACCGTGAAGCCGATGGTCAGGGCCGACTGCGACGTGCCGGTGACGCTGATGGTGAAGGTCGCCGCATCGCCTTCGGTGAGCGCGAACGCGGGGCCGCGCACGCCGACGACGGGCGCGTCGTCGTCGTCGGTGATGGTGAGGCTGACGTCGCCCGACCCGGACGCGCCGCCGGCGAGCCCCACGCCGGAGTCCGCGTCGAGCGCGGGCAGGGCGAGGGTCACCGTTTCCCCGGTGCCCTCGTCGAACGCGTCGTGGGTGGCGGACAGGGTGAAAGTCGCGGCGGTCGCGGTGGCGCCGTTCGAGGGGCCGGTGAAGACGATGGTGGGCGCCGAACCGAGCGTCTGGTACGTGACGCCCGCGGGCGCCGAACTCGGTGCGCTCAGGGTGTAGTCGGTGCCGAGCACGGCGGCGCCGCCGACGGCGAGCGGCAGGGTGAGCGCTTCGCCGGCGACCAGCCCGCGCCCCAGCGTCACGCTGACGACCTTGGAACCGTTGGTTTCCGCGACGGCCCCGGCGGGCGCGGAGAGCGTCACCGTGGTCGGCTCGTCGTCGATGACCGCGATCGTGCCGGACGCCGCGCCGCTCTTGATGGCGTAGCTGGCCGAGGCGTTCAGGGCCACGCTCACGGACCCGTTCGGGTTGTCGCTGGCGAGATTGCTCGTGGCCAGGTCCAGGTCCAGCGAGGTCTCGCCCGCGGGCAGGGTGAGGGTTCGGACCCCAAGCTCGTTCGACGCCAGGTAGCCGCCCTCGCGGCTCACCGTCACGCCGACCGCGACGCCGGCCTGCGCTTCGTTGCTGGCGGTGATCGTGAACCCGGCCGTGCCGCCTTCGGCGATGCTCGCGCTGTCCGCCGCGATGCCGATCTCGGGCTTGTCGCTGGCGCCGATGGTGACCTCGACGGAACCCGTCTGGGTCGCCAGCGGCGGCAGGACGCCGAACGGCAGTTCGCCGAGCGCGATGGTGAAGGTCTCGTCGCCTTCGGCGGCGGCGTCGTCGGCGATGGCGACCGTCGCCGCGGCGCTGCGCTGGTTGGCGAGGACGCGCACGCTGCCGACGGCCGTGTAGTCGACGTCGGCGGCGCTGCCATTGGTGTAGAGCAGCGGCACGATCTTGGCCGAGGCGGGCGCGCTGCCGCCCGTCAGCGTGACCGTCGCCGTCACGCTGCCGCCTTCGACGGTCGCGGCGGAGTCCACCGACAGCACCGCGCGCGGCAGCGACGACGCGGGGCGTGCGCCCGCGGCCTGGGCGCCGAGGTTGGCGCTGACGTTGTGGTAATTGGGGTCGTCCGAGGTGCTCGTGTGGTAGACGGTCACCGAGCCGTTCTGGCCGGCGTGGGCGAGCGTGACCCGCTGCGGGCGGTCCCAGTTGCCGGTATTGAAGGTGAGACTCCGCGTGCTCCCCCGATCCGGGAACCCGAGGGCCGCGGGATTGCTGGTCGACACCGTCACCTCCACGCTGGCGGCCGCCTCGACGTGGGTCACGTCCGCGTTCGGCGGCGCCCGCACGAGTTTGCTCGGCCGGCTCCGGAGGCGGAGTCCGTAGCTCGCCGTCTCGTCTTCGTGCACGGTCACGACCGACGTGTCGAACACCAGGCCCGCGCCAATGGCGTCGCTGATCCGCACCGCCACTTCGTCGCTGGCATCGGTTTGCCCGTTGACCGCGTGACGGATGGTCACCGCGTCGTCGTCGCCGTCGCTGTCCGGCACGGGCGTCACCCGGATGGTGCGCGGCGACGAGTAGTTGCCGCTGTTGAAAGTGAGGCTCGCGGGCGACACGGTCGCCGCGTGCGGGTCGCTCAACGCGAGCGTGACGTTGACGGTCGAAGCGCCGGGATTGTGGCGCGGCCGCACGGTGTAGGTTTCGATGCTGGCTTCCGACACCGTCACCGGCGTATCGGCGAACACCAGTCGCCCGAACGGGCGAGTGGCGCTCGGGTTGTACGAGACCGTGACCGAGGGCGCGCCGATGCCGTTGTAGACCGCATCCGTCGAGCTGACCCGGTGGGCGATGGTCGTCGTTCCGCGGGCCGTCGCGGGCCCCTTGGTGAAGCTCACGGTCTTCGGCGTGGCCCAGTCGTCCGGCCCGAAGGGGATTCGGTACGGATGGAGCGTGAAGTCCACCCCGTCGAGACTCGGGGTGGAAATGTAGGTGTGATCGGAGATCTGCAAGGTCACCGCGACTGCTTCGGTCGGCGCCGTGAGGAGCCGGATGGTGTAGCTCAGGGCGGTGCCCGCCGCCTCGCCGCCGTAGAAGGTGAGGGACCTGCGCCGCACCAGCACGCCCGGGCGTTCGTCGTCGGTCACGCGCACGCGCACCAGGCCGCCGTCGGTGACGCCGGCGAGGCCGCTGATGGCGTGGTTGACGAACAGCGCCTCGTGCGCGCCGTCGGCATCGTCCACCGGCGTGACCGTGACCCGCTGCGGCGTCTGCCAGGTGCCGGTGTCGCCGCCGGTGAAGGTCATGGTCGCGGGCGATACGGTCGCGGCGCCGGGATCGCTCGAGGTCGGCGTGACCGTGACGGTCTTGCCGGCCCCCGGGTCGTTGCGCAGCGCCGTGCGATAGCCGCTCGCGCCCTTGCCCTCGGACGCCCGCACCGGGACGCCGTCGAACTCGAGCGCGGCGGCCCCCCGGTTCGCGCGGAGGGTCAGCGAGTGCGACAGGTTGCGACCCGCCAACAGGATGCCGGTGTCGCCCCCCACACCCGGCACGTTGCCGTTCGCATCGGCAAAGTGGAGCAGGCTCGCATCGACGGTGAAGGCGACTTCAAGGTCGGTGGTGAGCGGCGGGCCGGTATAGGCGACGCTTACCCGTGCCTCGCGGTGATGCTCGTGAGCGGCCAGGCCGTGGGTGCCCTGGGTGCGGTTGTCGAGCGTCACGCCGGTGATCCGCAGGCCCGGCGGTGCGCGGGCCAGCGTGATGCGGCTGCGGAACAGTGCGGTGGGGTTGCCGTTGCCGTCGAACATGCCCGGATGGTCATCGGCATTGGCCACGCTCACCAGAGACGAGCGCCCGGTGCCGATGAAGGTGGCGTACTTCGGCGTCACGAGGACGGTGGCGCCGCCGGTGGTGATCGCGTCCGGGCTGATTTCGAGCGACCAGGCGGCGTTCTGGGCGGCGGCGGGGGCGACCGGGAGCGCGAGCATGGCCAGGAGCAGGAGCGCCCGGAGCACACGCGGGTTTCTGATCGCAAAAAACCACGAGCGGGCAGCGAGGCCCGCTGAGAAAACGGAAGCGATCCGCAATGACGCCACGGAGACGTCCCTCGGGCCGCAACGCCAGAGCGTTGCGAATGCCCGCACAACACTAACCAACGTTGGAATGAACTTATATGATTCTGATCCTTGGACGTCAACAACGCTGATCGCTGGTGTCGCGCAGCCTCCCGCCCAAGCTCGTCCATTGTTCTCCCCGCCCCACTCCCGACGAAGACCGTCGGCCCCTCCGGGTCTGACGATGCCTCGTCTCGGCCCGGTTCATCGCCGCTCGCGTTCCCTGGCGATCACCCGGCGGTTCCACGCGCGTCCCCAAAGTCCGAGAACCACGTTCGACAGCGCGGCGGCGGCGAAAACACCCGTGTAACCCCAGTGGCGGCTCGCGGCCAGCGCGAGCGGAACGTAGAAGACGAACAGCCGCATCAGGGAGAGCAGCAACGGGGGCGCGGGTCTGGACAACGCCTGGAATGCGCCGTTGGCAACGTTCAGCATGCCCGCGAATCCGAGGGTGATCGGGAGGATGTAAAGGTAGGTGGTGGCGGTGGCAACCACCTGCGGTTCGTCGTTGACCAGCGACACGAAGGCACGTCCGCCGATCCACATGATCGTGGCGGCGATCACGCCCCATAGCAGGCAGTAGCGATAGCAGAGGGCGAGCGCCCGGTCGACGCGGTCGAACAGGCGAGCCCCCCAGTTCTGGCCGACGAGAGGCGTCGTGCTCGACGAGATGCCGATAACGACCATGAAGGCTACCGCATCGATGCGGGCGGCGACGCCGAACCCGGCGACCACGGCGGTACCGAAAGAAGCGAGCAGGCGCGTGATGATGCCGGACGACAACGGCTCCATGAGGTTTGTGGCCATGGCGGGGACGCCGACGTGGAGGATGGTTCGCGCGGAAGCGAAGAACTGCCGCAGGGAAGCGCGGATCATGCGGCGCTTCAGGGCGAACCAGTAGGCGGTCATGAGGAAGGACAGGATCCGCGCCACGACGAACGCCCAGGCCGCGCCGTCGACGCCCAGCGCGGGAAATCCCAACCAGCCGAAAATGAGGAACGGGCCGATCAACACCTGCACGCCGGATCCGGCCGCCATGACCAGCCCCGGAAACGCGGCATCGCCGATGGAGCGCATGAGGTTGGAGCCCACCATCGCAAGGCCGAAGAGCGGGAACCCGATCGCCCAGATGGAGACATAGGAAACGACGAGATCGAGGATGTCGCCTCGCGCGCCGAGCAGGTGGAACAGCGGCTCGGCGAACGAGACCAGCAGCACGGCACAGACGACATTGAACATCAGGTCGAGCAACAGGCCGTGGCTGGCGAGGACCGCCGCCCGTTCGTTTTCTCCGCCGCCGACGGCCCGCGCGAGCACCGCGCTGGCGCCGATGCCGATGCCTCGGGTCGCGGCGCTGAGTGCCATGACGACGGGAAAGGTAAAGGTGACGGCGGCGATCGCGCCGGTGCCGAGAATGCCGAGATATACGGCCTCCACGAGTTGCGCCAGGGTCATGGCCAGGAAACCCATGATCATGAACCCCGACAGGCGCATCACGTGGCCGGGCAGATCGCCGTCGGTGAAGCTGCCGCGCGGTCGTCCGGCGGGCGCAGGCGGTTGCATGATTGGGGCCGTTACACTATGCGGGTCGACAGGCCTCGACGAGACCGGGCGCACCATCGCGCGCCGGCGGCGCAAGGGGCGCAAGGAGAGTGGCAATGAAGGTTCTGATCATCGGTGCGAACGGCAACACGGCAACGCGCCTCGTGCGACGCCTTGCCCAGGGACCCCACGATCCGGTAGCAATGATCCGGGATCCGGCGCAACGCGCGAAGTTCGACGCGCTTGGCGTGCCTGCTGTGCTTGGCGACCTGGAGTATCCCATCGACCATGCCGTCTCCGGCGCGGATGCGATCATGTTCGCGGCGGGTTCGGGCGGCCATACCGGCAAGGACAAGACTGTTTTGGTGGATTACCTCGGCGCGATTCGATCCACGGTCGCCGCACAGGTCCACGACGTGCGCCGCTACATCATGCTGAGTTCGCTCAATGCGGACATTCACAGCACATCGCGAATCGCGCACTATCACAAGGCCAAGGCCCATGCAGACAACCATTTGCGCGAGTCCGGCCTAGCCTACACCATCGTCTGTCCCGGCAGATTGACGGATGAACCGGGCACCGGAAGGGTCGTTGCGAGCGCCGACCTCAAGGGTCTAGGCCTGACCTCGCGGGAGAATCTGGCGCAGGCATTGGCCATGTGCCTGGATCTTGAAAACACCATCGGCAAGTCCTTCGGCCTGCTCGACGGCGACATGCCCATCGACGCGGCGTTGCGGGTACTTTGACGTCCCGGGTAGCAGTCCTTGGTTGGGATCAGTAGGAGGCACTTGCGCTGTTCTGAGAGAGCGGCCACCCGCAAGGGATAGCGGGGGGCGGGTTTTTTCTTCACCCCCGGAAAGCGGGGTTTTCAGCGTCGGGTCGCCGAAGCGGCCGGCTCATGCCAAAAGACGCCACAGCGCAAGTCCCTCAGTAGGAACGGAGTTCAAGCAAAGGCCCCAGGTGCGATAGCATCCGTCTGGACTCTTGAGGCATTGAAATGGCTGAGCTACTCAACGACAAGGAAATTACGCAACTCTTGGGTTCCGTGATCGAGAACGGCGACAAGGACTGCGTGCGTCCGAATTCCTATGTGTTGAGGCTCGGTGCCGTCGGGGAGTTTCATACCACTGGCAAGGAATTCGAACTCGGATCGGGTCCCAATGACAAGAAGGGCATCATAGTTTCGCCGGGACAATCGGTCGCTCTCACCGCGTTTGAGACGATCAATTTCACGCGGGAGACCGTGATGCAACACTTCCCCGATTGCGACCTCCACGGAATTGTCAGTCCAACGACAGATCTACAGCGAGAAGGCGTCGTCGCCCCAACGACGCAGGTTGATGCCGGGTACCGAGGTACGCTCAATTGGACGCTAAGCAATAGCTCCAGCGAGGAACGCCGCTTCGTTTTCGGCGAGAGACTGTTCCGGTTGTCCATATTGAAGCTGGCCGAGGGAGAACGACCCGATACGCTTTATGGAGGCGCATATCAGAACCGAGAGGGGTACGTTCGCTCGGAGAGAAAAGGTGCTCCGACGGGCATGCGAGCGGTGGATTGGGAGGATTCAACTACGGAAGAAGGTCCCGAAGCCTTGCTTGATCGATTGATTCAGTCGGGGTTTCCCTGGAACGTGCTAGGTACGCGGTTCAAGGTGATTGGCGATCAATTCAGAACCGTAACCAATGAATATGCCGAGATCCGTGAGTCTATCGAGCGACTCGAAAGGGACGTCGAGAAAACTGCCCGTGCTCAAGATGGGTTAACCGATAGGATTCGTGAGTTGCTTCGAGAGGAACTGCCGGCCGTTCAGGATCGGATACTGATTAGGGCGGGGGCTGGGGTGGCGGTACTAGCCGGGATCGGAATTTCCCTCTACAGTTCCCAGCCAGCTCGCGAGGCATTGGAAAGTTACGGCATATACATCGGGTTGGCTTTGGTGGTCGTGCCCACATTGGTCTGGCTGATCCGTCGACGACGAAGTTCATAGGGCATCTGCCATAGTGAAGTAGGTAAACACACTAGGGCGTGTTAACACTACGTAGGGCCTCGACGATCAGCACGAACACGATGAAGCCGAGGAAGACGACGTCGAGTTTTT
>JAPOYM010000091.1 GCA_026706565.1 bacterium | reverse complement strand
CCCAGAGCGAGCAGGACCCGAAGGCGGTCCACTTCTTCTTCCTCGCCGAACCCGATCCGACCGCCGATCTGGACGGCCTGCGGGAATTGGCCACCCGAGGCGAGGAGTTCGTGCTGACCGACGGCGTCTTCTACCTCCACACTCCCAACGGGTTCGGCCGGTCCAAGCTGGTCGAACGGATGCACCGGTTCATCGGGACCGAGACGACGGCCCGCAACTGCCGGTCGGTGAAAGCCATCCGGGCGCTCGTCTGACCCAACGCTCCTGAGCGGCTCCACCGCCGGTCACAGCACCGGGGCACCGGGACGCCTCCGGGCGGAAACCTGTCACACCCCCGCCGTAGGGTTCGCACCATGACGGATCGCTCAGCGGAACCGGAATCGGGCAGCCATCCGGCAGCAGCGGCGGAGCTCGCCGTCGAGGCGTTGGAATTGCTAGCGGTTGGCCAACCCGGAGTTCCGCTCAGACGTGCTGCCCAAGGTCGGGAGTCGCAGCGGTCTGCTCGTGGTTGACGAGGCGCACTGCATCTCCGACTGGGGTCACGACTTCCGCCCCGACTACCGGCGGATCAAACGGGTTCGAGAGCTCCTCCCCGCCGGAGTGCCCATCCTGTGCTGCACGGCAACCGCGAACGATCGCGTCGTCGACGATGTCGCAAACCAACTGGGGGCAAGCCTCGCCCCCGTGCGGGGACCGCTGCGACGGTCCGGTCTCCGGCTCCACGCGCTCGAAATGCCGAGTCAAGCACAGCGCCTGACATGGCTTGCCCAGCAGAAGGCGATGCAGAACAGTTCTCAGCAATTCCGCAACGTCCAGAGAGCGTTCGCGGTCCGCGGGGATGTCCCTCCCGGGCCGGTGTTGCTCGTGGACGACATCGTCGATTCCCGCTGGACTATCACCGTCGTCGGCATGGAGCTTCGGGAGGCCGGCGCCGGTCCGGTGTTCCCGTTCGCGCTCACCGACACTGCCGGGAGGTCGGTGCAGTGAGCGCTGGCGCCCAAGTTCGTTCATCCCTCGACTGGCGCCAGCCAACCTCGTCGGGAAGTCGCTGATGCGCACGCTGCGCAGCCCGGACATCCGCCGGGCGATCCACGAAGGGCGCGCCGTGATATGCACACCCTACAGCCCCGAGGCACCCTTCAGCGTGGGCAACGCGATGGGGCGCAACAAGCTCATCTACGCCCTGTCCGATCTCACACTCGTGGTGGCCGCCAACGTCGACACGGGAGGCACCTAGGCGGGTGCCGCCGAGGGTCACTTGCCGTTGAGGGAGACGGTCGAGTTGGAAGGCGAGTCGTCTGTCACATTGACGATGATCCCCTGCCATCAAACAAGGCTGGCGAGTCGGGACCCATCGCAGACTGGTCGAGAACGTCAAGAGAATCATCGGCAAGGACGGTGTACAGGCCGAGAGGAGACGCTTGCTGTTCAGTTCCGTCGAATCGCTCCACGCCAACTTCTATGGGGATTTCCTGTCCGAAGATGACGTACGCGAGCGCCTCGATCACGCCGCCGAACTCCTAGCAGCGCTGAAGGAACGAGCAAACCATCTCCCGCACTAGTCGCGCATTGGGGTCACAGTGTCAGTGAGCCACCGCTGAACCCCGCGTGTCCCCGCAGCCTCACCCTCGCCGACGCGCTCTGACGGGCAGCGATGGTGCCGAGGCAGAGATCTAAATCTCCCAGATCACCCGGCGAGCAGGTTCACGTAACGTAGAAGTGCAGGACCCGACTGCTCGCCCTCTGGAGAGGAAGCGGGTCCGATTCCTCGAGCTACTGCTCTCGGTGAGACTCATGATCGACCGGCCAGCCGCCGGAAATCAAGCTGCTGAGCCGGTCACGCCTCGTACCAGCACCGCAACCGGTCTACGCCTCGGGACGGTCGCCGGTTCTTTGGGCCCTGTGGATGCGGTCGGCGGTTCATTGGTCGGCTTCGCATTTGATCTGGGGTCGGCCGTTCGCGGGCACCGCGGCGGTAGCGGCGTCGAGGAGGTCTTGGGTGACCGCTGCGCTGGGGCTGAGTTGATCGGTCGGGCTGTTGAAGTGCGACAGTACGTTGATGCCGAGGTGCGCGTAGACGGCGGCGAGGTTGCTGCACTGCGCCTCGAAGTGCGCCTTCCACGTCGCCCATGTGTCGCCGGGTCGCAACGTAGCCGCAGCATTGGCGATCGCTCGCGCGGCGAGGCGGAAATCCTCGATGCTCGGCGGTTGGGGCACCGGATCGGCTGGAGGCGCCGGGTCCGCTGGGGGCGCCGGGTCGGCCGGGGGCGCCGGGTCGGGTGCGACCGGGCCAGCGGCTTCGTCGACGTTGCACTTGGCCTGAGGCGTAGAGCTTGTGGCGTCTGCTTCGGTCGCAGATTCGAGGGCGGCTTCGCTGATCGGGTCGCCGCCGCTGGCGGTCGTCGGCCGCGCGAACGCCGCGTCCACCTCGACGGCTACGTCGTTGTAGAGGATCGCCAGCCGCGCGCACCGCGCGGAGAAGTGGCTCGACCAGTCCGCCCAGGTCGCTGTTCGCGGATTCGCCGCGGTCGCCCCCCGCGCCTGCCGTTCGACCTCCGTGGCCGCCACCGCGGCTGCCGTCCTCCTCGCCGGTGAGGCGCGGACCTGCTCGGCGGTGTCGTCGACGAGGCGCTGCACTAGGACCACCGCGAGCGCCGCGAGGCCCGCCAGAGCCGCCACAACCAGCAGCCACTCCAACGTCACCAACCCGGCCTCCCCGGCGCGGCCCGCGCGCCGCGCCCTCATCCCGGTCAGCACGCCGGCCTGTGCCGGCTCGCGGGCGCCGACGCCTCGGCGCTACCAGGCCCAGACCCGCCGCGGCGGCGAAGACCCGGCCCGCGGTCCCTGCCGCCGAAGACCGGACACGCCCCACCTCCACCCCATGCACACCCCTCAACGACTCGCCGCCGCGCCCGACGAGCAGCCCGAACCGCCAGATGCGGAATATCCATATCCTGCACATTACTAGCGGCATCCTGCAATCAGCGGGCGATTCCACGGCCAAATCCGTCGGTGGTTGCGACTGATCGGCCGTGTGGCCGATCAGGGCCGACCGCGGGCGACTGACGGGGGTGTCCGGCTCAGCGCAGCGGGCCGGCTCGGGGAGGTGCGCGCTGCGGGGTGTCAGCGCGGCCTCGGTTCGCTCGGCCGGTAGTCGGTGTCCGCGGGGCGCACCCCGCGGGGCAGGCTCAGCCAGCATTCCACGGTCCTGTCGGGGCGCAAGCCGCACGACGCGAGCTCCCCGGCGGCGACGGCGGTGAACGACCCCTCGGGCGGGTCCGCAGCGTCGCGCGGTTGCAGTCCCCAGCAGGCAATGGTGTCGTCGCTTCGCAGCCCGCAGGCATGGAAGGCGCCGGCGCTGACAGCGCTGAACGTCCCGTCGGGCGCGTCCGCTTGGCCATAGTCGTTGTTGCCCCAGCAGGCGACAGTGCCGTCGCTGCGCAACCCGCATGAGTAGTTGAATCCGACGCTGACAGCGGTGAACGTCCCGTCCGGCGCAGCTGCGCGCCCGTCCTTGTTGTTGCCCCAACAGGCGATCGTCCCGCCGACTCGCAACCCGCACGAATAGTCGTACCCGACGCCGACAGTGGAGAAAGCACCAGCGGGCGCGTCGGTCGCCCCATCGTGGTCGTCGCCCCAGCAGGCGATCGTCCCACCGGCGCGCACCCCGCACCCATGATCCCAGCCAGCGCTGACAGCAATAAGGGAACCGGCGGGCGTGTCAGCTTCGCTGTGATCACCCCAACAGACGATGGTCCCATCGGCGCGCAGCCAACACGAATGCGAAGCGCCGACGCTCACCTCGCCGAACCCCGAGGCGCCCGGGGCGCGCACCGCCGGCGGCGCCGGCTCGGATCCGCCGAGGCACGCCGCGGCGACCACAACCACAACCACTACACCCAGGACCGACAAGCCCGACCGGCCCGAGCGCCGCGGCCGCTTGTCGAAGTGCCGCGGCCTCCTCATTGATCCCCGCTGGGCTGCATGCACATGTGGCGAGGTCCGTCGCCGTTGTCGGTGACGGTTAGTGTGTAGGGGCGTTGGCCGTCGGGAGGTGGGGGGCAGGTGGGAGGACCGCGTTCGGCGGCGATGGTGATGGTCCGCGTGCAGGTCTTGGCTGCGGTCATTGCGGTCATTGCGGTCCTGGGTCGGGGGGTTTGGTGTGGCGGGTGGGTTCACTTCTAGCCGCTGCCGGGATCGCGCCGCGGCGCCCACGACGTCGCCGCCGGGCGGTCAGGCGGCTCCGGCAGGGTCACGGGTCGTTCCCGCCGCGGAGGTCGGTGGCGACTTGGCCCCAGCAGGTGGCGGTGTGGTCGCTGCGCACCGCGCACGAATGCGAATGGCCGGCTGCAACCGCGATGTAGACACCCGCGGGTGGGTCGGTCTGGCCGTGCTCGTTGTCGCCCCAGCAGGCAACGGCGGCGTCGCTGCGCAGCCCGCAGGAATGCCGGCCGCCACTTGAGATCGCGGTGAAGGTGCCCGCCGGGGCGTCGGTTTCGCCGTGTTCGTTGTTGCCCCAGCAGGCAATGGCGCCGTCTGGGCGCAGCCCGCACGCATACTCGCCGCCGGTGGAGACCGCCGTGAAGGCGCCCTCCGGCGGATCGGGTGCGCCGAAGGTGTCGTTGCCCCAGCACGCCGCGGTGCCGTCTCGGCGCAGGCCGCAGGAACTGTCCCGGCCGCCCCTGCTGAGAGACACAGCGGCGAAGGAGCCCTCCGGCGCGTCGGTATCGCCGTCGGCGTGATTTCCCCAGCACGCGATCGAACCGTCAGGGCGCAGACCGCACGCATGAAGCTCGCCGGCGGCGACCGCGACGAATTCGCCCCCCGGCGGGCTGAGATTGCCGAGGTATATCCCGTCAGCGTCATGCCGATCGCCCCAACACCCGACGGTGGCGTCGGGGCGCAGGCCGCACGCGAAGTTCAAGCCGGCGGCGATGGCGACGAACGGGCCCTGCGGCGGCAGGTCCAGTTTGCCGTGGTCGTCCCGTCCCCAGCACCCGACGGTGCCGTCGGGGCGCAAACCGCAGCCATGGCTCCAGCCGGCGGAGACCGCGACGAACTCGCCCCCCGGCGGGTCGGTGCGGCCGTAGCCGGGGTAGCCCCAGCACACAACGGCGCCGTCGCCGCGCAGCCCGCACGCATACCGCCCGCCGGCGGAGACCGCGACGAACTCGCCATCCGACGCGTCGGTTCGCCAGATCAGGTCTCCCCAGCACGCGACGGTGCCGTCGCGGGCCAACCCGCACGAAAGATTGCTGCCCGCGGAGACTGCGGCGAATTCGCCCGCCGGCGCGTCGGTCTGGCCGAGCTCGTTGTCGCCCCAGCAGGCGACGGTGGCGTTCGTGCGCAGCCCGCACGAATGCGAGGAGCCAGCGGACACCGCGGCGAATCCGCCCGCCGGCGCGTCGGCTTGGCCGAACTCGTTCTGGCCCCAGCACACAACGGCGGCGTCGCCGCGCAACCCGCACGAGTGCGAGGCGCCCGCGGACACCGCGGTGAACCCGCCTGCGGGCGCGTCGGCCTGGCCGTACTCGTTCTGGCCCCAGCACACAACGGCGGCGTCGCCGCGCACACCACAGGAATGCGAGGAGCCCGCAGAGACCGCCGTGAAAGACCCCTCCGGAGGTCTCGCCTGACCTGAACCGTTCCGCCCCCAGCACACAACGGCGGCGTCGCCGCGCAACCCGCACGTATGCGAAGAACCCGCGGAGACCGCCGTGAACGCATACCGGACCGGCTCGATCGGCTCGCCGACCCCCGCCGGCAGCGCCGGAACCTCAAGCAGCACACTGGCGCACGCCGCCGCGACCAGCGCCGAGCCAACCGCGGCGAGCCAGCCGATGCGGGCCCTCCGCGTGAGGCGCGCCGCGGCGCCACGCCATCGGTGTGCGGGCTCGGGGTGAGGGTTGGGTGCGACGGCTGGAATCGTGTGCGAGGTGGGGGTGGGGTGTGGGGTGTGGGTCATCACGTGTGGCGGTCTGGAGGTGTGGATGGCGTGGTGTTAGTTTGGTTCGGTGGGTGGGTTCAGTCGGCAGGTGTATTCGGTTTGATCATCGTGGACGGTTTTGTGGAGGGTGTAGCCCTTGGGGCACTTGTGGGTGGTGACGGTGAGGGCGGCGGTGGTGATGGTGCGCTCGCAGGTGCGTTTGACGGCGCCGGCGACGTGGTCTTCGTAGAGTTGGTAGGGGGGCTGTCCGGCGGGGGCTGTTGGGCAGCTGCGTGGCGTGGTGGTGACGGTGGCGTTGATGGTGTCGATCTTTGTGCAGGTGGGCGGGATGGTGGGGTCGGTTGGTTCGTTGCGGGTGTAGGTGGCGGGACAGGTGTAGATCGTGGGCCGGGTGGGGGCTTGGGTGGTGACTTGGACGCAGTCGGCACCTGAGAGGGTGTAGCCAGCGGGCGTGTCGTCGCAGTCGTAGGTGACCGTGGGTGGCTCAGTGAGGACACAGTTCGAGCCCGACAAGGTCCCCGAACTGCACGAATACGTCGTCGTCGACGTCGGCGCCACCGTCAAAACACACTCCGAGCCCGACAGCCTCCCCGAACTGCACGAATAGGTGACCGTGGCGGCGGCGGTGAGCTTCTTGCGGCACAGAAAAGTAGAGGCCGTTGTAGACGAGCGTGGAGCCCGCCGGACACGTCGTGCCCGTCGGGTTGGTGCAGGTGTGCTTGCAACAGGACGTGCCGTCGAGGGTGTAGCCGGTGTTGCAGGATTCCCTCAGCGGTCGCAGCGCGGGGCTCGGGGTGCGCGCCGACGCGGGCGGTCTCAGTGGAGCCGGCCGCGCCCGGTCGCCGCCGGCGGGGCTCAGCCCGCCGAGGCGGGCCCCACGTTGCCCCAGCAGGTGACGGTGCCGTCGCCGCGGAGGCCGCAGGAAAGCTCGCCGCCGGCGGTCACCGCCTCGAACCGCCCCGGCGGGGGGGAGGCCTGCCCGTAGTCAGGCACCTCAGGGCCGTGCGGGTCATCAGCGCCCCAATTCCAACACGCCACCGAACCGTCGAGGCGCACACCGCAGGCGTGGTCCCAGCCGACAGCGGCGCTGTCGAACAGTTCCGGGTGCGTCCAGAGCCCGATGTTGCATGTGACGGTTCCCTCGTCGCGCAAGCCGCATGCCCTGGCACCGCCGACAGCGAGCCTGTCCCAACGCCCCGACGGCCCCCGCGCCAAAGATTCGTACCCCTGCACACCCCAGCACTTGATGATGCCGTCGGCGCGCAGGCCGCAGGAATGGGCGTCACCGGCGTCGACGGCAGCGAACCGCCACGGCGGAACGTTCCTCGTCCCCCAAGAATCGGGTGGCCAACAGTCCACGAACCCTCCCTCGCGCAGCGCGCACGCGTGCCCGCTACCGGCGGAGATGGCGGTGTAGCGCCCCGGCGGCGCCTCGAGCCGCCCCTCCCTGTCGTCGCCCCAGCAGGCGATCGTGGCGTCAACCCGCAGCCCGCAGGTGTGCCAGTTCCCCGCGGAGACGGCCGTGAAGCGCCCCGATGGCGCGTCGAGCTGCCCCTCCCGGTTGGTGCCGGAGTCGGTGTTGCGACCCCAGCAGGCGATCGTGGCGTCAGCCCGCAGCCCGCAAGCGTGGCGAAAACCCGCCGAGACCTCCACGAACACCCCCGGCGCATCCACCACACGCCCGACCGATTGCGGCGGCTCGCCGCCCCCACACGCACCCGCCACCAACACCAACGCAAAGATCGCCACCCGCACGGTCCGCCCGCCGCTGCCGCAGAACAGCCGACGCGCCGCCCGACCGGCACCCCCAGATCCGCGACGCCCAAGTCCAGTGGGTTGGTGGTCGTATCTCAGTCCAGTCTGCATGAAGCTCTCCGAGGGTCGCGCAAACTCTGGTGCGGTGTCTGAATCGCCCTGGGTTTGTTGGAGGCTCGGTTTTTTGGTTTCCAACCAGTGTGTGGTCGGTTCGTTGGGCAGCGTGGGCGGCCTCGTATTCTGCTGGGGGGATGTCGTCGAGGTGTCCGTGGAGGCGCTGGGTGTTGTGCCGGTGCACCCAGGCCAGGGTGGCGGGTTCGACGTCGCCGACGCTGCGCCGGGGCCCGCCGGTGGGGCCGCGGACGGGTTCGGTCTTGTAGAGGCCGTTGACGGTCTCGGCGGGGGCGTTGTCGTAGCTGTCGCCGACGGTGCGGACTGACGGCGCTGCGCCCAGTTCCCCGATCCGTTCGGCCCAGCGCGCCGAGGTGAACTGGCTGCCGGCGTCGGTGTGGGCGACGAGGCCGCCCAGGCGCGTCCCGCGGGAGGCGCGGGCCGTCTCCAGGGCGTCGAGGGCCATCTGGGCGCGCATGCGCGCCGCGACGCGCCAGCCGACGATCACCCGGCTGAACGCGTCGACGACGAAGCACACGCAGGCGACGCCCGCCCATGCCGGGACGTAGGTCAGGTCGGCGACCCACAGCTTGTCGGGCGCCTCGGCGCTGAAGTCCCGCTCGACGAGGTCCGCGGGCCGCTCGGCGCCCCGGTCGGGGCGGGTGGTGCGCACCCGCCGGCCGCGGCGGGCGCCCTCGATGCCGGCGAGGCGCATCAGGCGCGCCGCCCGGTCCCGGCCCACGTCGATGCCCGCCCGCCGGGCCGCCTACCAGAGCTTGCGCGCCCCGTAGACACTGCAGTTCGCCCGCCACAGCGCCACGAGCCGAGGGATCAGCGCGGCGCCGCGGCGCGCCCGCGCCGAGGGCGCGCGGCTCTTGGCGGCGTAGTAGGCGGACGGGACGATCGGCAACACCTCGCAGATCGGCCCGACCCCGAACTCCTCGCGGCGCCCGTCGATGAAGCCCACCACCACACCAGTGGGCGGTCGAGCTCCGCCGCGAAGAACCCCGACGCGGACTTCAAGACCGCGTCCGCGCGGCGCAGCTCCCGCACCTCCTGCTCCAACCCCCGGATCCGCGCCCGGTCCGCCGTCATGGCGCCCGCCGCCGCGCCGCCGCCGACGCCGGCCTGACGGACCCACTCGCGCACCGACCCCACGCCGAAGCCCAACTAGTCCGCCACCCGCCGCACCGCGCCCCGGCTGGCGCCCAACTCGGCGCGCAACGCCCGCACCAACCGCACCGCCCGGGCCTTCCCCACCCCGCTGCAACGACGAGAAGACCCCCCACCTGCCGCCCGCTGTCCTGCCATCGCCCTATTCTCGCCTCCAAGCTCAGCCTCCACAAAACCCAGGGCGACTCACCCAACCAAATCCTCCACGGTTTGGGGGGAGGCCCACGGCATCCCGACACCCGCCGGCAGCGGCGGAACCTCAAGCAACTCAACCAGCTCCGGCTCTGCCACGGGAACCACCGCCAGCGGCCGCGACGCTTCGGACTCAGTGGGCGAAGGTGGATGACCGACGGTCGTATCAGCCGGGTCTGAATTGGCGCACGCCATCGCCACCAGCACCACGCCAACCGCGCCGAGAACCCACCGGGCCCAACCGGTCCGGCGCCCGGATCCGCCCGATGGGATCGCTGCGCGATCCGCAGGCGTGCGAACCGCCCGCAGAGACTGCCGCGAACGCGTACTCGACCGGCCCGCCGACATCGGTCGCGCCGCAGGACCTTGAGCGGCTCCAGCAGTTCCCGTGATGCGAGAGGCGCGTCGGGCTCGGGGAGGTGCGCGCTGCGGGGTGTCAGCGCGGCCTCGGTTCGCTCGGCCGGTAGTCGGTGTCCGCGGGGCGCACCCCGCGGGGCAGGCTCAGCCAGCATTCCACGGTCCTGTCGGGGCGCAAGCCGCACGACGCGAGTTCCCCGGCGGCGACGGCGGTGAACGATCCCTCGGGCGGGCCCGCGGCGTGTTCTTGGTGCAGTCCCCAGCAGGCGACGGTGTCGTCGCTGCGCAGCCCGCAGGCGTGGAAGGCGCCGGCGCTGACGGCGCGGAACGTCCCGCCGGGCGCGTCCGTTTGGCCATAGTCGTTGTTGCCCCAGCAGGCGACGGTCTCGTCGCTGCGCAGCCCGCACGAATAGTCGTACGCGGCGCTGACCGCGGTGAACTCGCCAGCGGGCGCGTCGGCCTGTCCGTGCGTGTTGTAGCCCCAGCAGGCGACGGTGCCGTCGCTGCGCAGCCCGCACGCATGCTCGTTCGCGGCGCTGACGGCGCGGAACGTCCCGCCGGGCGCGTCGGTCTGCCCGAAGTGGTCGTCGCCCCAGCAGGCGACGGTGCCGTCGCTGCGCAGCCCGCACGCATAGTGACCCGCGGCGCTGACGGCGCGGAACGTCCCGCCGGGCGCGTCGGTCTGCCCGAAGTAGTCGTCGCCCCAGCAGGCGATGGTGTCGTCGCTGCGCAGCCCGCACGCATGCTCGTTCGCGGCGCTGACGGCGCGGAACGTCCCGTGTGGAGGGTCCGCCTGGCCGCGGTCGATGTGCCCGCCCTCGCCGTCGAAGCCCCAACAGGCGACGCTGCCGTCGCCGCGCACCCCGCACCAATAGCCGCGGCCGGAGGCGACGGCCGTGAACGGCCCGTCGGGCACCGTCGACGCGGCCTTGTAGGAGGACCCCCAGCAGGCGACGGTCCCGTCGCCGCGTATCGCGCACGAACCGGAAGAACCGGAGGAGACAGCCCTGAAGGCCCCGCTCGGCGGGTCCGCGATCCCGTCTGTGTCGTCGCCCCAGCAGCTGATGAGCCCGGTGGTCCGCAAGCCGCAGGTATGGGCCCCGCCGGCGCTGACCGCCGCGAACGCCCCGCCCGGCGCCGTCGCGCGCCCGTCGTAGTCCTCGCCCCAGCAGGCGGCCGTCCCATCGGCGCGCAGCCCGCACGCATGGGCCCCGCCAGCGCTGACCGCCGCGAACGCCCCGCCCGGCGCGTCGGTCGCCCCCGAGCCGTCGAAACCCCAACAGACGACCCTCCCGCCGGCGCGCAACCCGCAAGCGAAATTCCAGCCAGCGCTGACCGCCGCGAACGCCCCGCCGGGCGCGTCGGTCGCCCCCGAGCCGTCGTAACCCCAGCAGGCCACCGCCCCGCCGACGCGCAACCCGCACGAGTGCTCCCCGCCGGCGCTGACCGCAGTGAACGCCCCGCCGGGCGCGTCAGCCTGACCCTGACCGTTGTTGCCCCAACAGGCCACCGTCCCGCTGACGCGCAACCCGCACGAGTGCTCCCCGCCGGCGCTGACCGCGGTGAACGCCCAAGCGGGCGCGTCGGCCTGCCCGTAGTGGTTGAAACCCCAACAGACGACGGACGCATCGTCGCGCAGCCAACACGAATGCGAAGCGCCGACACTCACCTCGCCGAACCCCGAGGCCCCCGGGGCGCGCACCGCCGGCGGCGCCACCTCGCGCTCGCCGGCGCACGCCGCGGCGACCACAACCACAACCACTGCACCCAGGACCGACAAGCCCGACCGGCCCGAGCGCCGCGGCCGCCCGTCGAAGTGCCGCGGCCTCCTCATTGATCCCCGCTGGGCTGCATGCACATGTGGCGAGGTCCGTCGCCGTTGTCGGTGACGGTTAGTGTGTAGGGGCGTTGGCCGTCGGGAGGTGGGGGGCAGGTGGGAGGACCGCGTTCGGCGGCGATGGTGATGGTCCGCGTGCAGGTCTTGGCTGCGGTCGTTGCGGTCGTTGTGGTCCTGAGTCGGTAGGGGGGTTCGCCGGGCGGGACGCTGGGACAGCCGTAGACGGTGATCTCGGTGGGGGTTGAGGTGATCGTTCGGCTGCAGGTGTTGTCGCCGGTGTCGTGCGTGTAGCCGCGGTCGCAGTAGTACGCGGTGGTCTGGGTGGCGGTCCGGGTGGTCGTCTTGACGCAGCGCTTGCCCGAGATGGTGTAGCCGGCGGGCGCGTTGTCGCAGTGGTAGGTGACCGTGGACGTGGGTGCGGAGGTGGAGATACATTTCGAGCCCGACAGCCTCCCCGACCGGCACGAATACACCGTCTCGGTCGTCGGCGTCGCAGTGAACACGCACTCCGAGCCCGACAGCCTCCCCGACCGGCACGAATACACCGTCTCGGTCGTCGGCGTCGCAGTGAACACGCACTCCGAGCCCGACAGCCTCCCCGACCGGCACGAATACACCGTCTCGGTCGTCGGCGTCGCAGTGAACACGCACTCCGAGCCCGACAGCCTCCCCGACCGGCACGAATAAGAGACAGTGGCCGCGATGGTCAACTTCTTGCGACACAGGTAGAACAAACCGTTGTAGATGATCGCGTACCCCGTCGGGCACCTCGTGCCCGACGGGTTGGTGTAGAGGTACCTGTAACAGGTCGTGCCGCTGCGCTTGTACCTCGACGGACAGGAATACGTCGCCGTCGCGGGCACCGACTTGCGGCAATACTGGCCGCCCAACGGGACCCTCACCAACGAGTACCCCTCCGAACACACGTACTGCCATCTCGCCGTCGCAGGCACCGACTTCTTGCACTGACGCAACGGCGTGCCGAACGGCACCACCGTGACCACCAGCGCATACCCCTTCGAACACGCGTACCTAGTCAACGACGACGCCGGCACCGACTTGCGGCAATACTGGCCGCCCAACGGGACCCTCACCAACGAGTACCCCTCCGAACACACGTACTGCCATCTCGCCGTCGCAGGCACCGACTTCTTGCACTGACGCAACGGCGTGCCGAACGGCACCACCGTGACCACCAGCGCATACCCCTTCGAACACGCGTACCTAGTCAACGACGACGCCGGCACCGACTCGGTCCGCGAACACACCCGCGACGTCGGCACCCACGCGAAGCCCGCCTCACACTCCGGCGGGCCCGGACGCGACCGCAACGCCCCCGGCACTTCCCGCACACACTCCACCACGCCGCCAGCGCCCACGCGCGGCTCGCCCGCGGACGCCGCACACCGCCGCACCACCGTCGACACTACCGCAGCCTCGTCCGCACGGTCACACCACCAAGCACCGCTATCGTCGGCGCGCCGCTCCCACTGAACACCACCCGTCTTCAGACAATAGGGAACCCCCTTGATCGCTGCGGCAGGGCCGCCCGAGCCGCCAGTCGTCCTAGGTCTATCTGGATCCTTATCGGAGGAACCCGTGCCGGAACCCGGCCTCGCCGGATCGGCCGCGACAGCCGGCGTGCCCAAACTCCAACTCTCGCCATCTTTTCGAAGGACCGAGTACTTCATGCCTTGGGGCCATCGATCGATCCTCTTGTGATCGCCCTTCGCGACACCTACAATCGCATATTCGGTTCTTGGGCGATCAGTAAGCTCGTAAACCAAACTCCACGGGTCGTAACTGATAGGGATACTACCGCTCTCATTAGCAAGACCGTTAACAGAGTCTAGGTCGTACCATCCGACGAAGCTCCAGTCGCTGTCCGGGGTCAGTTCACGTTCGAAGAATGCGTACTTGTGGGCCACCTCCACCTGATTCTCATTGAAGTCATGAGCCAAGTCGCCCGTGTACACATAGTAGGAAGCAGCGCCCAAGCCAACATTCGCCCGAATCTCCACTCCGGTGCGTGCCGAAGGATGGTAAATGCTGCTCAAGTCGTCAAGATCTCGAGCTTCTATTGTGTCGGACTCACATCCAGACGATGCGTAGGCCATGAGAGAGTCGACCTTGATCACGGCACTGCTAACACCGACTCTGGTCAACTGGGTCGGGCAGACGGGGTCGTAGTCTCCGAGACCCAAGAAGTGCCCCAACTCGTGGGCAACAACAGACTCCTTGGCTCTCGAACCAAAATTAATTTGGATCCTCTTCCCGGTGACCTGTGGAGGATCTCCTTTAACCTCCCAGTGCGCGCAACCGGCGGCAGGCTTGCGATTACATCGGAGACCCCGCGCGACGATGAGTCGCACGTCCCCGGAGTTCGGTCCGCCGCAAGTTGGACTGGCAGAGTCGAATTCGAAGACGTCATGAGTGAAGCCTCGCGTTGCGCGCGCGCCAAATGGCCTCCGACCTGTTTTGCTGTTCCAAAGGTTGACTGCGTCGGCGATCGTGGTTGTGAGGGCAGTGATCGCAGAAGCGGCGTCCGTTCCAAGGTTCTCATTGGTTGTGGTCTCATCGATGCAGACATCAAGGGGGCGCCCGTCGAATAGTTTGGGATGGATCGCTACGCTCGTCTTCTCGGGCAGCCCGCGGTAAGGTCGCCAATCTGTCCCGTTGACGGTATTCCTCGGGAAGGTCTCGCCCGGCACAAGGGCTGCGGGCGTCAGTTGGTCGAGTAGATCTGTGGCGGGGGTGGTTGTTTCTCCGTCGGAACTCGGGGTCGCGTCGCCCGATCGTCCTGCGCGACCAGCGGTGCCGGCGATGGGGGTGGTTCGACGGATCTCGGTGCCGGTCGTCCAGTCCAAGACGATTTCCGAGCCGGTGGCGGGTTCTGTGAAGTGGGCCATGTCGTTTTCGCTGAGGCCGGTGAACCGCAGGGTGAGGCCTTGCGGGAGCTTGATGAGGACCCACTCGTCGAGCGTGCCGAGGACGTAGGTCTTGCCTCCGTGCATCAGGCCGCCGTTGTATTCTGTGGTGTAGGCGTCCTCGGCTACCTCGACTTGCACGTTGGTGGCGGCGGCGGTGCCAGTGTTGTCGGTGGCGGTGATGGTGAGGGTTCGGGGGCCGGCTTCGACGACGTTGGCGTCGGGGCGGGCGGTGGCGAGGTCGATGCCGCGTCGGGAGCAGGGGATTGTGAGGGTTCCGGTGGGTTCGGCGCGGGTGGTTCCGGGGGCGTCGGGGCTGGTGACGGTGTAAGGGGGCGCGCCGCCGGTGACGTGGTAGGTGACGTCGATGGAGCCGACGCCCCGGCGCCCGCCGCCGGGCGCCCGTGCGCCTTCGGAGCCGAGGCAGTACGGGGGCGCGTCGACTGCGACGATGAGGGCTTCGGGGACCGTGACGGTGACGGGAACGGCGGCGGTGGCGCGCCCGGCGGCGTTGGCGGCGGCGAGGGTGACCGTGGCGGTTCCGGCGGCCACTCCGGTGAGGGTGACCGTCGAGCCGTCGGCGGTGGCGGTGAGTTTGGCAGTGTCGCCGCTGGTGGCGGTGTAGGCGTGGACGATGCCGGTGAAGGCGTCGGCGATGTGGATGGGGAGCTCGGCGCCGGCGGAGATGGTGCGCGCCAGGGGCGTGCCGGCGGTCTGCGGGGCGGTGAGGGCGTTGACGGTGACGTTGAAGGATCGCGCGGCGCGCCCGGCGGCGTTGATGGCGGTCACGGTGACCGTGGTGGAACCTACCGCCACGCCGGTGAGGGAGACTTCCGGTCCGTCGACGGCGACGGTGAGGGTGCCGGTGTCGCCGGAGGTGGCGGCGTAGGTGTCGATCCGCCCTTTGAAGCCGGCGGCGATGTCCGCGGCGAGGGTCTCGGTGACTTGGAGGGTCTGTGAGGCGAGTGGGCCGCCGAGGGTCGGCGCGGGCGGGAGGTTCACGGCCACCGAGAGGGTCTGGGCGGCGCTGCCGGACCGGTTGGCGGCGACGACGGTGACCGTGGCGGTCCCGGCGGCGACGCCGGTGAGCGTGACCACCGAACCAGCTAGGGCGACGTCGAGCACGGCGGCGTTGCTGGAGGTCACCAGATAGGAGTCGACGGCGCCGCTGAAGGCGCCCGCTGCGTCCACGGTGGCGCTGGCGCCGGCGGTCACGGTCTGCGCGGCGAGGGTGCCGGTCGCTTGGGGCGCCGCCGGTTCGACGGCCACGGCGATGGTCTGGGTAGCGCGCCCGGTGCTGTGAGCGGCGGTGACGGTCACGGTCGCTCGGCCCTCGGCGACGCCGGTGAGGGTGAGGGCCGAGCCGTTGACGGTCGCGGTCACCGCCGCTGTGTCGCTCGAAGTGGCGCGGTAGGTGTCGACGCTGCCGGTGAACGCCGCGGCCACATCAACGGTGGCGGTGCCGCCGGCGGTGAGGGTCTGCGCGGCGAGGGCCCCGGCCGCTCGGGGCGCGGCGGCGGTGACGGTCACGGCGAAGGTCTGGGCGGCGCTGCCAGCGGCGTTGGTCGCGGTGACGGTGACGGTGACGGCGCCGGCGGCGACGCCGTTGAGCGTCACGACCGAACCGTTCACGCTCGTCGTGACGATGGACGTGTCGCTGCTTGCGGCGGTGTAGGTGTCGACGGCGCCGTTGAACGCCCCGGACACGTCGACCTGCGCGGCGGCGCGGCGCGCGGGTA
Source organism: bacterium (assembly GCA_026706565.1). Taxonomy (GTDB): domain Bacteria; phylum Actinomycetota; class Acidimicrobiia; order Acidimicrobiales; family CATQHL01; genus VXNF01. The sequence goes on along the minus strand of JAPOYM010000091.1, from coordinate 7,291 downwards.
TCTCCCGGGCCGCGGGCGCGTCGCCCCGCGTCGGCGCCGACACCGCCACAGAGACGCTCAGCGCGTAGTCGGCTTGGACCCTGGGCGCGCGTCCGGCGGTCTCCACGGTGTAGGCGCCGGGCCGCAGGACACGCCTGATCGAGGGATTCGACGCGAGGCGGCTGTGGCCCGCCGAGGCGAGCAGGCGCCCGCCGGTCCCGGCGCCGTCCAGCAGGTACAGGCGCGCCTGCGGGCCGCTGGTGAGGGCGATGCGCGCCTCGCCCGCCTCGGGCACCGTGAACGTCGCATAGTCGGCGTAGTAGCGGACCGTCTGGCTCGAGGTGGCGTGTACCGACCGGCAGCCGTCGCCGCGGGCCCAAGAGCCGCTGTGGGTGACAGTGGCCCCGGCCGCGACGGCCCCGAGTGAAGTGACGCACGCCGCCGGCGGCGACAGCGCCATCGAGTCGATCGACAGCGAGAAATCCCCCTCCCGGTTCGGGTAGTACGTCGCGGCCGCGACGGTGTAGGCACCGGGCTGCAACGCTCGCCACCCCGACGCCTCCGTGGCCGCGCTCGGAGTGCCCCTCCGGGCGATCACACGCCCCCGGCGCCGGCGCCCTCGAGGAGGTGCAGGTACTTGCCCTGGGCGCCGGACAGCCGGAACCACGCCTCCAGCGGCTCGGCGACCGTGAAGGCGTAGTACCGCGCGAAGTAGCGCTGAGACCGGCTGTTCGGGAAATGCACCGACCGGCACCCGTCGCCGCGGTCCCAGCTGCCGGTCTTGGCGGTGACCGACCCCGCCGCCAGGGTCCCCAGCGACGCCGTGCACGCCGCCGGGGGCGACAGCGCCATCGAGTCGATGCTCACGCTGAAGTCCCCCTCCCGGTTCCGGTAGTAGGTGGTGGCCTCCAAAGTGTAGGCACCGGGCTGCAAGGCCTCCCACAGAGACGCCGAGGCCGCCCGCGGGGTGCCCGCCGAGTCGAGGACGCGCCCCCCGGTGCCGGCGCCCTCCAAGAGGTACAGGCGCCTGCTCTCAGAACTCGACAACCGGAACCAAGCCTCCAGGGGCTCGGTGACCGTGAACGAATAGTACCGCGCGGAATAGCCCGGCTGGCCTGCCGCGCGGTGCACCGACCGGCACCCGTCGCCGCGAACCCACGAGCCGGTCTTGGTGGTGACCGACCCCGCCGCGAGGGCCCCCAGCTCGACTACGCAGCCCGCCGGCAGGACCTTGACGGCGAAGGCCTGCGCGGCGCTGCCGCCGGCGTTAGCGGCGGTGACTGTGACAGTCGTAGACCCGGCACCGCGGGCCGTGAGCGTCACCGTCGAACCCGATGCCGAGGCCGACACGACCGCCGGGTCGGCGCTCGCGGCCCGGTAGGAGGTGACGACGCCGGTGAAGTAGCCGGCGGCCTCGACGGTGCGCGCCGCGCCGCCGAGGCTCAGTTCCACATCCGGGGCGCGGCCCGACGCCGCAGGCGCAGCCGCCTGCCCGGACGCGGCCCCAGAGGGCGACAGCACCCCTCCCCCCAACGCGCCGGCGAACAGCGCCACAGACACCGCCCACGACACGACAGCCCGCCGACCACGCGCCCCACCGTCGTCCATGACCCGCTCCTCTGCGCCGCCTGCCTCGGTGCCGGCCTCGGCCGACTCGGCATGTCTAGCACAGATGGAGCAGACTTACGATAGTTTATGGATAAAATCCTGTATTTACTTGGGGCGGGTGTCCGCGAGGGGCGGAAGCCGCGGCTCTAGGAGAGTGCCGAGCAATCCACGGGCAGCGCCCAGTCGGACGGCGACAGTCCTCGATTCCGGCCCCGGATCGAGTCCGGGGCAGGCTCTCCGCCGGAATGACACTCGGGCGGGGCGTCGGGAGCGTTGCTCAGCAGCCTCCCAGGCGTCGCAGCCTGGCGGCGTAGGAGCGGGGCGTCTCGCCGTAGGCGCCCTTGAACTCGGAGATGAAGTGGCTGACCGTGCTGTAGCCGACAGCCCGGCACGCTTCGCTCACCGCCCGGTTCTCCTCCACCAGCAGCGCTCGGGCCCGATCCAACCGCAGCCGCTTCAAGTACTGGTAGGGCGCCGAGCCGGTGCTCGCCTTGAAGAGGTGCGCGAACGTCGACACCGGCATCGACACATGGTTCGCCATGTCCTCCACCCTGATCGGCTTGTCCAGCTCGTCCCGCATGAACGCGATCGCGGCGCTGATCCGATCACCGGCGTTCTCGCGGTGCGCCGCCTCGGCGAGCGCCGCCCCCTGTCGGCTCCGCAACACCCTGTAGGCGGTCTCCCGGAGGGCGATGGGGGCGAGGACGTGACGATCCACGTCGCTGTCGGTCGCCCGGACGAACCGCGCCAACGCGCCGGCGAGTCCGTGATCGACCGGGCTAACATAGGCCGGCTCACCACCCGGCGGCGAGTTCGGCTCGGGCGGGCGGGGGGGGGGGGTACTATCGGGACACCGTTCGATCTGGCTCAGCAACTCGATCGTGAGCACAGGATCGATCCTCAACATCACTGCGAGCAGCGGCCTTTCACGAGAAGCCTCGGTCACATCGGCTGCGAGCCGCGTGCCTTGCACCAACACGAGGAAGTCAGAAGGGCCGCACACGCAAGTCTGCTCACCGAACTGGACCCTCTCGCGGCCCTGCACAACGACATAGACCGAAAGCGACGTCACGACCTCGTCGCGGGCCCGAGCCGGGCCGTCGAACCGGTCGTAGGCGAGGCCGGGCCAAGACGACTCGTTGGAACCCTCGGCCACTGCACGGCCCGCAACGAGGTCCACGAGTTCACCCAAGATGAACACACCATACAGACACGGCGATGGCGACTTGGATCGTGCTCCTGCGCGGCGTGAACGTCGGCGGGCGTCACAAGCTGACGACCACCCGTCTGTCCCACCACCGGGGCACCGGGACGCCTCCAGGCGGGAACCTGTCACACCCCCGCCGTAGGGTTCGCATCATGACGGATCGCTCAGCGGAACCGGAATCGGGTAGCCATTCGGCAGCGGAGCCACGGCTCGCCGGCGAGGCGCTGGAGTTGCTGCGGCGGCTCACCGGCAATCCGGCGGCGGAGTTCCGGCCGGACCAGTTGGAGACGATCGAGCGGCTGGTGGGGCGCCGTGAGCGGGTGCTGCTGGTGCAGCGCACGGGGTGGGGCAAGAGCGCCGTGTACTTCATCGCCACCCGCATGCTGCGCGACCGGGGAAGCGGGCCGACTCTGCTGGTGTCGCCACTGCTAGCGCTGATGCGCAACCAGATCGAAGCGGCGCGGCGGATGGGGGTGCGGGCCGAGACGATCAACAGCGCCAACCGCGAGGACTGGGAGCGAGTGCTGGAGTGCCTCGCGGCAGACGCCGTCGACCTGCTGCTGATCTCGCCCGAGCGGTTGGCCAACCCGGAGTTCCGCTCAGACGTGCTGCCCAAGGTCGGGAGTCGCAGCGGTCTGCTGGTGGTCGACGAGGCGCACTGCATCTCCGACTGGGGCCACGACTTCCGTCCGGACTACCGGCGGATCACGCGCGTTCTGGGGCTTCTTCCTGCCGGCGTTCCGGTGCTGTGCTGCACGGCGACGGCGAACGATCGCGTTGTCGATGACGTAGCCAACCAACTGGGTCTAAGCCTCGCCCCCGTGCGAGGACCGCTTCGACGGCCCGGGCTCAGGCTCCACGCGCTCGAAATGCGGAGTCAAGCACAGCGCCTGACATGGCTTGCCCACGTGATCCCCAATCTGCCAGGCACGGGCATCGTCTACTGCCTCACGATCGCTGACACCGAACGCGTGGCCGAGTGGTTGAAGTCGGTCGGGATCCTGGCCGTCGCCTATAGCGGCTCGACAGACTCCGACGAGCGCATCGAGACCGAGCGGGACCTTCTTTCGAACGACGTGAAGGTGGTCGTGGCAACCTCTGCTCTCGGCATGGGCTTCGACAAGCCTGATCTCTCCTTCGTCGTTCACTATCAGTCACCGGGGTCGCCGATTGCGTACTACCAGCAGGTCGGTCGCGCCGGGCGAGGACTCAGCGAATCATGGGGAATCCTGTTCCGCGGCAACGAGGACGCCGACATCCAAGACTTCTTCATCCGTTCCGCGTTTCCGCCAGCCGACCTCGCCGAACAGGTCGTCGCACGCCTCGCCAAACGCGCCGTACCGATGACCCGGGACGACCTGCTCGAGTCGTTCAACGTTCGGCGCGGCCAGATCGAATCCCTCCTCAAGAACCTGGAGGTCGATGGTGCCATCGAGCGCGTCGGCAGTCACTGGACCCGGACTCTGCGACAGTGGTCATACGATCACGAACGTGTCGAGTCGGTGACCGCTCTGCGGATCGCCGAGCAGGAAGAGATGCTCGAGTACGTCGCCACCGGCGGGTGCAGGATGCAACTCCTGGGCTCCTACCTCGACGATCAGACCTCCGAGCCGTGCGGCATCTGCGACAACTGCTCGGGCAGCGGCTTCGAAGTATCGCTCGATCCTGGAACCGTGCAGCGAGCGGTCGACCATCTTCGCCGAGACGAACGGATCATCGAACCTCGCCAGCGATTGCCGGTCGGCGGGAGCATCCCCATCGACCGGCGTCACGAGCAAGGCCGATCGCTGAGCGTCTGGGGAGACGGCGGTTGGGGCAATCTCGTTCAGACGGGCAAGCAGAAGTCCGGGCTGTTCGACGGTCAGCTCGTGGACGCCGCGGCGGATCTGATCAGGAACCGGTGGGACCCGGAGCCGTCACCGACCTGGGTCACCTTCGTACCGTCGCGGCAGAATCCGGGACTGGTCGCGGACTTCGCGGGTCGGCTCGCCGCATCGCTCGGCCTCCCGTGTGAAGATGTCGTCGCGAAGATCCGGGACACCGAGCCACAGAAGACGATGCAGAACAGTCCCCAGCAGTACCGCAATGTTCAGAACGCCTTCGAGGTCCGCGCGGACGTCCCTGCCGGGCCGGTCCTGCTCGTGGATGACATCGTCGACTCCCGGTGGACGTTGGCCGTTGTCGGCATGGAGCTTCGGGAGGCTGGCACGGGCCCGGTGTTCCCGTTCGCCCTCACCGACACAGCTGGGAGGTCGGTGCAGTGAGCGCCGGCACCGGAGTCCGTCCATACTTCGACTGGCACCGGCCAGCATCGCCGGGGAAGCTGCTGAAATGGTGAACGAAGATTCGCTGGCGACGATCCTGCTGGTGGGTCGCCTGCGCGAGGAGCCTGTCGAGCCGCTCAAGGCATCGGAGTTCTGGAGCCTCTGCAATCGGGTCGCAAAGCCGAGCGCGCTGCTGGGATTGGGAGTCGAGCAGCTCGCAGCCGAGCACGGGCTTGCGGGAGACCTAGCGGTCCGGATCGCGACACTGCTGGATCGGGCGATGGGGATGGCCCTCGAGTTGGAGCATCTCGATCAGACCGGGATCTCGACACTCACCCCGTTCGAGGATCACTACCCGCGTCGCTTCATCGACCTGCTGGGTGCGACGGCGCCGGCACTGCTGTATGCGGCTGGTGCCGTCGAGTCGCTCGACGAGCCAGGCGTAGGGGTTGTAGGCAGCCGAGACGTGTCGCCCGAGGGGGCAGATCTCGCCGCGGCGGCGGCCAAACTGACGGCCCGGCTGGGGCTGCCGGTGGTGTCCGGTGGCGCGCGCGGCATCGATCAGACCGCCATGAACGCAGCATTCCAGGCCGGCGGATCGGTAGTGGGGGTATTGGCGGAGTCGTTGGCGCGCAAGCTCCGGAGCGCCGACGTGCGCCGGGCGATCTACGAGGGATGCACCGTCATGTGTACCCCCTACAGCCCCGAGGCTCCTTTCAGCGTGGGCAACGCCATGGGTCGCAACAAGCTCATCTACGCCTTGTCGGATCTCACACTCGTGGTGGCCGCCGACGTCGGCACGGGAGGCACCTGGGCGGGTGCCACCGAGACACTCAAACGCGGATTCGGTCGGGTCGCCGTATGGCGCGGTGCGGGCGAAGGTCCCGGCAACGCTCTACTCGAGGACCGGGGGGCGGTGCCGATCACATCACTCGACGAACTTCAGGCCACGGTGCTGGGACGTGCGAGACCCGCCAGCGGTGAGACACGCCGGGCAGAGCCCGTGTCGCCCACCCCCCAGCCAGCCCTGTTCGACTGAACGAGCAGGGTCTCTTCGTCGAGGGGAATCCAGACGCCGACGAGGCGACAGTCTTCAACGGCGCCTTCGAGGGCACCGGAGCGCGGACCGGTCCGGCTCAGTAGATGAGGCCGCCCCCGCTCACGTTGAGCGTGGCGCCGTTGACGAAACTGGCGTGGATCGACGCTAGGAACACCACCACGGCGGCCAACTCCTCGGGCCGGCCGATCCGTCCCAGGGGGCACGCCCTCGTCAAGGCCTCCTCTATCTCGGGGGGCAGGTCGTCGCGCTGCATCGGGGTGTCGACCCCGCCGGGCGCGATGGAGTTCACGAGGATGCCGTGCGGGCCGTAACGGCGGGCGAAGCCGCGGCTGAGCGTGATCACACCGGCCTTGCCGGCGAGGTAGGCGTCGCTGCCGAAGACAGGCCCGCCCCACCATCCCCCCGAACTGAAGTTGATGATCCGTCCGCCGCCGCCGGCGGCCGCCATGGCGTTCCCCACCGCCCTGTTCAAGAAGAACGTGGCTTTCATGTTGAGGTCGTTCTGGGCGTCCCAGTCCTCGGAGGTCACGTCATCGGGGTCTTGGCGCCGCAGCAAGGCGGCCGCATGGGCGAGCGCCCAGAGGTCGCCGAAGTCTTCGATGATCCCCGCCACGAGATCGTCGATGGACTCCACCTCGCGCAGGTCGAACGTGATCGCACGGTGCCCCGCGCCGTCCAATCCGGCTACCACCTCGGCCAGCCCGGCACCGTTGATGTCCACGGCCGCCACCCGGGCGCCGGCGCCTGCCATGGCCCGCGCCGTGGCGGCGCCGACGCCACCGGCGGCACCGGTCACGATGACGCCGCGGCCCTCGAGTCCGGCGCCCAGAGCCCCGAAGCCGACGCCGGAGGGCTCAGGCACAGGCACGGCGCACCTCAGGGACTCGACGCTGGGTCGGCGAACGGCTCGGGAACGGCGAAGCGCACCGGCACGTTGTTGCTGCCGCCGCGGGTCAGGAGCCGCCCGCCGTCGGTCCCCGGCGGGAGTCTCGGCGCCTCAGAAATCATCCGTCCAGCCCCTCGATAGCCAGGACGCGGGCCGGGTTGGCGACGATCAGGGTCTCCACCTCGTCGTCGCCCCAACCGGCGTCGCGGAACAGCGGCACCACATGGTTGAGGGTGTGGGCGTAGCCCCAGCCGCCGTAGGCCAGCAGCCGGGTCTTCACGCCGCCC
>JAPOYM010000074.1 GCA_026706565.1 bacterium | reverse complement strand
TCCACCTGATCGGTGATGCGCGCCCCCGCGGAGTCCACCAGCCAGAAGATCGGCAGCTCGTTGGCCAGGGCGACCTCGGTGGCCCGGACGATCTTCTCGACAGTGCGGGCACCCCACGAGCCGGCCTTCACCGTCGGATCGTTGGCCACCGCCACGGCGGGGCGGCCCTCCACGAGGCCACGTCCCGTTATCACGCCGTCGGCGGGCAGCCCTTCGGCGGTGGCGTTGGCGAGTTGCGCGTCCTCCACGAACGTGTCGGGGTCGAACAGCAATCCCAGGCGGTCCCGCACGTACAGCTTGTTCTGCCGGACCAGCTTGGCGGCGCCCGCCTCGGTGGCACCCTCGGTGGCGCCAAGCGCCGCCGCCAGCCGCCGCGCCACGTCGCTCATCGTCGCCCCCGCGCCACGGGATCAGCCTACGGGCGCGCCCCGGACCCTGTCCGTATCCCCACCGGATAGCCCAGAAACCTGCAAATGGGGGTGTCGGAGAACCGCCTCGGGCTGGTCGAATGCGCTTACAGGGACCGCACCGGTCCCCGCCAGCCGAGACATGCGCGGCGCATCGCACCGAGGAGACGCGACGTAGGGCCGCATCCCGCTCAGCAGACACCGGACAGAACTTGCAGCCGCGACGGGTCGGACCGGTCAATCGGACCGGACGAGCATCCCTAGGTCTCCGGCGCCGGCGATTGAAGTGCGGCGCCAGTTGATCCGCCATGACCAGCAGGACGTTGGGTCGCCCCATCGGAGGGAAAATACACCCGGCCCGGCAGGTCCGACCGTCGCCGGGGGCCCGTGCCGTTCCCTTCTACGGGTGAACCGTGAAGGCCCGACGCCGCTGGGGGCCGTAGCGGTAGATGCGGAAGTCGTTGTCCAGCGACAGTGCGTCGGTGATCGCCAGGCGCTCCATGAGCGCCCAACTCGTACGGTCGGTCAGGGAGAACGCCTGATCGCCGAAGGCCGTCAGGGCCAGCGACGCCGCCTCGAGGTCGGCGCCGGTCGTGCACTCGACACGGCTGATGCCCGACGTGATCGCCTCCACGAGGCGGTTCGCGGTCCGGCAGTCCTGGCGTGCGTTCACGAGGCTCCACAACTCGGCGAGAACGACGTCGCTCGTGACCAGCTCCCCGGCGTGCCCGGCGAGCAGCGAGGCGGCGACGTGGTTGTCGGCATCGCCGGCGTCGGCGGCGGCGTACCAGATGCTGGTGTCGACGAAGGCGGGCGCCACGGTTCAGCGCCTCCTCGCGGCGAACTTCTCGTTCATCGCCTCGCTGATCATGGCCTGCTTCCCGTCGGCGATCCTCGAATCTCCGCTGTCGAAGATCCCGAAGATGACCGAAGGGTCGCCCGGCGGCGTGCCGTCGGTCAGGTCGTTCGCCACGAGGCGGCGGATGTACTCCGACATCGAGATGCCTTCGCGAGCCGCCCGGCGCTTGGCCTCGGCGTGGTGGTGGTCCGGCAACACAATCATCGTTCTCATGTAGACAGCGTAGACAGCGTAGACAGCGTAGACAGCGTAGACAGCGTAGACAGCATAGACAGCATAGCAGAACTTATGCCGCAAATTCTCGGCAAGTCTCGCAGCGGCCCGGCCGCCGGGCCGTCCGCACCGGCGCCTCGCACCACGTCGACGATCGGCTCCGAACTCATGCGCGGAGCGTACGCCCAGCCGACAACCCCGACAATCGGCACCAGCGGCCCGCCGAGTCGAGGAGCGAAGTGCGCTCAGATCGGGTTGCGCCGCCGAAGTCCGTAGCCCACCATGGCCGGCCGGAGCCGGGTGCGGCTTCCTCCGACCGGCCGCCGGTACCGGCTTGGCGCACGGCCTGCCGCAGCGGTCCGGCGGGCCCGCGCGCTCGGCTCGCTCCTACACCTGCTCGTTCAGTCGGGCGCGCAGGGCCGCAACCTCCGCCTCGGCGGCGCGGCGGGCGGCAGCCTCGGCGGCGAGGGCCTGACGCGTCTCGTCGGGGTCGGCCAGGAACGCTGGATCGTCGAAGCCGGGAGCAGCCACCGAGTCACGGGCGGCAGAGACATCCGCTGGCGCGGACTCTACGCAGCGCCGTCGAGGCCGTCACACCTCGGCGCTACTCGGGCGGGTCACCTGCCGGAACAGACCTACACAGGTTGAGTCGCCCGCGGACTCTACGAGGGCGGATGATAGGAGCGCCTGTAGCCCCAGCAAGTGACCGCTCCGTCAGACCGCAGGGCGCAGGGACTCAACCCGCCGGCGGACACCGCGGTGAAACTCCCCGCCGGCGCGACCGCCCGCCCGGCCTCGCTGCGGCCCCAGCAGGTGACCGAACCGTCAGACCCCAGCGCGCACGAATGCCTGCCGCCGGCGGACACCGCGGTGAAACTCCCCGCCGGCGCGTCCGCCCGGCCGTCGTCGTTGTAGCCCCAGCAGGTGACCGAACCGTCAGACCGCAGGGCGCACGAATGCCTGCCGCCGGCGGACACCGCGGTGAAACTCCCCGCCGGCGCGT
>JAPOYM010000117.1 GCA_026706565.1 bacterium | reverse complement strand
CCGTCACGCCGAGCCCCACCAACCCGCTGGGCGTCAAGGGCGTCGGCGAGGCCGGCACCATCGCCTCCACGCCGGCGGTCATCAACGCCATCGCCGACGCCCTCAGACCCCTCGGCGTGCGCGACGTAGCGATGCCGGCAACCCCCGAGCGCGTCTGGAGAGCCCTGGCCTAGCCGCCGCCGGCGACATCCACGAGGGAGCACGGACATGCGGGCTGCGGTACTGCGGAGCGTCGGCGACACGACGCTGGAGGTGTGCGACGACGTTGACTTGATCGATCCCGGTCCCGGCGACGTCGTCGTGGACATCACGCACACCGGCGTGTGCCACTCCGACCTGTCGGTCATGAACGGCACGATCCCCCAGCACGTCCCGGCGGTTCTCGGCCACGAGGGAGCGGGCGTCGTCGCCGAGGTGGGCGACGCCGTGACCTCGGTGTCGGTGGGCGACCATGTGATCGCCGTGTGGTCGCCGCCGTGCGGCGGCTGCGTCTACTGCCTGGTACACAAGCGCCCGAACCTGTGCGCCGACCTGCAGTTCGGCATCATGCTGCGCTCCCACTTCCGCCAGGGCGGTGCCGAGCTGGGGGCGATGTGCGGCGTCGGCACGTTCGCCGAGCGCACGCTGCTGCCTGAGCAGGCCGTGGTCCGCATCGATCCCTCCGTTCCCCTGGAGACCGCCGCTCTCGTGGGCTGCGGCGTCATGACCGGCGTCGGGGCCGCGCTCAACACCGCGAAGGTCGCCCCCGGCTCGTCGGTCGCGGTGTTCGGCGTCGGCGGCGTCGGCGTGGCGGCCATCCAGGGTGCCCGCATCGCCGGGGCCGCGGAGATCGTGGCCGTGGACCGCAACCCCGCCAAGCTGGCCGTGGCCCGGTCGTTCGGCGCCACCGAGGCGGTGCTGCCTGACGACCTCGACGCCGCCAAGGCCGAGATGAACGGCGGCCAGGGATTCGACTACGCCCTCGAGTGCATCGGCCGTCCCGCCACGATGCGCGCCGCCTACGACGCCGTCCGCCGGGGCGGCACCTGCTGCATCGTGGGCGTGGGGCGCATCGAGGAGCAGGTGAGCTTCAGCGCCTTCGAGTTCTTCTTCAACGAGAAGAACCTGGTCGGCTCCTACTACGGCGGCGCGGACGTGCGCGTGGACTTCGGTCGGATGCTGCGCCTCGCCGAGGCCGGCCGGCTGGACCTCGCCGGGATGATCGACCGGCGCATCCGCCTCGAGGACGTCAACGAGGCCATCGAGGCTGTGCAGGCCGGCGACGTGGTCCGCCAGGTCATCGAACTGTAGAGCGCTACCCGCTCTGCGGGCCACGGGTTAGTCTGAGCACGTCCCGCCGTCGAGGAGAAACGATCGCCCCATGAGCTACCGCGTCGTCGTCGATTTCGATCTGTGTGAGAGCAACGCCATCTGCATGCAGGTGGCGCCGGAGGTGTTCGAGGTGCGCGACGACGACTTCCTGTACATCCTTGACGAGACGCCGGGCGCGGATATGCGCGCCAAGGTGGACGAGGCGGTGCAGCGCTGCCCCAAGCAGGCCATCTCCGTGGCCGAGGGCTGAGGGGCCTCCAACAGCACTGCTGGCATTGCGCCGGCGTGAGACTCAGGCCCCGCGTCGAGTCTGGGGCGGGCTCTAGCTGGGATGACGAGTCCTGTCCGGGCGCATCGAGTGAGGGGTAGGGCGTGCGATCGGTGACGATCGTCGGCGCCTCCCTGGCGGGGATGCGGGCGGCCGAGGCGCTGCGCCGGGAGGGCTTCGACGGCGAAGTCACCATCGTCGGCGACGAGACCGACAGCCCCTACGACCGGCCCCCGCTGTCCAAGCAAGTCTTGGCAGGGGGGTGGGAACCCGAGCGGACCGCGCTCTACAGCGATGAGGCGCTGGCCGACCTGCGGTTGACGTGGCGGCTCGGAACCCGGGCGGTGGCCTTCGAGGCCGCCACCCGCACCGTGACATTGGCCGACGGCGAGCGCTTGGCAGCCGGCGGCGCGGTGATCGCCACCGGGGCGCGCCCGCGCACCCTGGGCGGCACCGAGGGGCTCGCCGGGGTGTACACGCTGCGTACCCTCGCCGACAGCCTGGCGATCCGCTGGGAGTTCGACGCCACCCCCCGGCGGGTGGTCGTAGTGGGCGCCGGGTTCATCGGCGCGGAAGTGGCGGCCACCGCCCGCGGCAGGGGCCTGGAGGTGACGATGGTCGAAATGGCCGAGACGCCGCTGGAGCGGGTGCTCGGTGCCGAGATGGGCCGGGTCTGCGCCGACGTCCACGCCGACCATGGCGTCGACCTGCGGACCGGGGTCGGCGTCGCGTCGATCAGCGGTGCCGGCCGGGTGGAGCAGGTGGTCCTCAGCGACGGCACCCGCCTCGACGCCGACGTGGTGGTGGTGGGCGTCGGTGTTGTCCCCAACACCGAATGGCTGGAGGGCTCGGGGCTGCGGATCGACGACGGCGTGGTGTGCGACGAGACCTGTCTGGCGGCGCCGGGCGTGGTGGCCGCCGGCGACGTGGCCCGCTGGCCCAACCGGC
>JAPOYM010000087.1 GCA_026706565.1 bacterium | reverse complement strand
CACGACCTTCTCGGGCCCCACCAGCCACGGCAGCTCCACGATGCGGATGGCCTGCCGCCGCCCGCCCACGTCGATGATCTCGGCCCGGGCCCTGACGCGGATCTTGCCCCGCCCGCTGGCGTAGGTCTCGGCCAGCCCGTCGTCCAGCACGACCCCGCCGGAGGGGAAGTCCGGCCCACCGAGCACCGACAGCAGGTCCGTGACCGAGACGTCGGGGTCGGCCATCTGCAGCCGCACGGCTTCGTAGGTCTCGCGCAAGTTGTGCGGCGCCATGTTGGTGGCCATCCCCACGGCGATGCCGCTCGTGCCGTTCACCAGCAGGTTCGGCAGCCTCGCGGGCAGGCAGACCGGCTCGGAGGCCTCGCCGTCGTAGGCCGGCCGGAAGTCCACGGTGTCTTCGTCGAGCTCGTCGAGCATCTCCATGGCGGCCCTCGCCAGCCGGCACTCGGTGTAGCGGGCCGCCGCCGGAGGGTCGTCGGGGGTTCCGAAGTTGCCCTGAGGGTCCACTAGGGGGACGGCGCGGCTGAAGTCTTGGCCCATGCGCACCAGCGCGTCGTAGATGGCGGCGTCGCCGTGGGGGTGGTAGTTGCCCATCGTGTCGCCCACGACGCGGGCGCACTTGCGATGCGGTCCCTCGGGCCGCAGGCCCATGCGCAGCATGGAGTACAGGATGCGGCGCTGCACCGGCTTGAGCCCGTCGCGCACGTCGGGAAGGGCCCGGGACGTGATGACCGACAGCGAGTAAGCCAAGAACGACTCCGAGACCTCCTGGGTGATCGGGGTGTCGAGGATCTCCCCGGCGAACGGCATGCCGGCTGTCGAGGCGGCCCGGCGTCGTGGAGTCATGTCTCGATTCTCACACCGCGTGCTCCTGTGATCGTGGATGGCCGGCCCGCATCCGGCGAGCGATGCCTGCGGCCCCCGCGGCCGGCCGGGGCGGAGGATTTCCTGTCCCCGGCGCGATCTGGTAGTGTCGGGTGCTGTCAGCAAAGGACAATCAGGGTACATGACAGTGTAACGACGCCTACTGGCTCATGCTGTTGTCTAGAGAAGAAAGTCTATGAGAAACGGGGATGCGGCCAACGGTCTCTCGGGGGACCGGGCCGCTGTCGATTGGGACGCGCCGAGCATCGAATGCGCCGCGCTCGCCGAGGCGTGGGCCGACCTCCGCGACCTGTCGCTGGATGAGAATCCCGACCGCCTGACAGACGTCGAAGCGCGGATGGCCCGCGAGTGGGCGCTGGACGTCGCAGCCGCCGAGCACCTCGTCGAGATCGACCGGAGCCTCGCCTTCCGGCTGGCGGCCAACGGGTTCGACGCCGCCGGCCGGGAAGCCTCCGGTGCCGGGAACATGGAGCAGTGGCAGGTGGACGTCCTCTCGGGCCTGCAGGAGACCCTGCTGTGGCTGCTGGACCGCCTCGACGAACCCGACGACGGGGGCCCTCTCCTAGACGCCGCGTTGCTCGGAGAGATCCGGCGGCGGCTGGTGCCCGAGGTCGAGCCGGCCGGCGGCCGCTGGGCCGAACCCGACACCGAGGCGGAGTCGGCTGCCGACGCTCTGGCGGAGGTCATCGCGGCGTTGCCGCCCCGCTCGCAGGAGTCGCCGCCGGAGTTGGGGGCCGCCTGGCTCCTCCACAGTCTCGGGCGCCTGAAGCCGTTCGGCCCCAGCAGCGACCGGGTGGCGCGGGCGGCCGCCTCGTACTGGCTGATGGCAGCTGACCTGTTCCCGCTCACGGTGCGCCGCGAGGACCGCAACGCCTTCTCCGACGCCATGGCCGCGGCCGGCGGCGACGGGCTGGCGGGCTTGTCGCAAGTGGTCTCGGTGGCCCAGCGCCGCAGCTTCCTGCAGGCGGTCAGCGCCCTGGGTCGGGTGTCCTCGGAGCCCGACGATCTGAACAGCGTGATATCGGTTATCTCCGACCAGTTCCGGGCGGGCACATCGAGTCTCCGGCGCCAGTTCGCCGAGTCCGTGATGGTGGCCGCGGAGGTCTTCTGGCACGCCAAGTCGCGGATCGCCGGCATCGAGTCGGACCTCGGCGAGGCCGTCGAGGACGACAGCGGCGAGCGGCGGGTCTTCTCGGACTACTCGCCCCCGGACCATCCCGAGCGTCGCAACTGGCACCGCAAGCAGGTCATCGACGGCGTTCGCCGCCAGGGGTACTTCGCCAACCTGCGCAACTACAGCGCCTGGAACCGCATCGGCCTCGACACGCCCAACGGTCGCTCGGAGATCCTGCTGTCGTTCCACGCCGTGGGACAGTCGTTCCGCGGCGTCATCGCGGCGGTCCTCATCTTCTACCGCAAGCGGGGCGGTGAGATCTACGACCACCAGGTCGTGTCCCGGGAGCCGTTCCAGGTCAACTTCCGCGACACCCTCGCCGTGGCCCGCAAGCGCTTCGACGCCTGGCTGGACCCCGCCATGCGCTCGGCCCTGGAGGTCTGGCGCCGCGGCGAGTAGGCGGCGCCGGCGCCAGCCGACCGGCCGTCAGCCGAAGCCCAGCGGCGCCGCACTGTGCAGCAGCGCCACCGTCGCCGCG
>JAPOYM010000021.1 GCA_026706565.1 bacterium | reverse complement strand
GATAGCGGTTGCGTGGCGGCAGGGTCCCGACAGCGGCACCGACCAGCGGAGACCGCCCCGGCGGTGGAGCGACCGCCGGTTGCACGGCGAACGACAGTCTGCCCGGCGCGCGAATTCCCGGCCGGGGCGGCAGCACCGAGCGGCGGTTGCCCCCAGTCGGCGGTCGCCCCGACGGACCGGGCACTCAGGTCAGGTGGGCTCGGCCCCTGTTGATGATGGCGGCCATGCGGCGGTTGACGGTGCGGGGCATCACCTCGGCGAGGCTCGAGGCGATGCGATACCCGAGGCCGGGGACGTAGACGACCTTCCGGCGCGCCGCGGCCCGCAGCGCCAGGTGGGCGACCTGCTCGGCCTCCATCCACAGCCAGCCGGGGGCTCGGCTGATCTGGCGCTGCTGGCCGGCGCGGGCGTGCAGCTCGCTGCGGGTCAGGCCGGGGGTCACGGTCGTGACGGCCACGCCGGTGTCGCGCAGCTCCTCGTGCAGGCCCTGGCCGAAGAACGTGACGAACGCCTTCGAAGCGGCGTAGACGGCCTCGAAGGGCAGCGGCTGCGACCCGGCGATGGAGGAGATGTTGAGGATGGATCCCCGCCCGTTGGCGACCATCTGGCCGGCGGCGGCCCGGCTGAGCGCCACCACGGCCGCCACGTTCAGCGCCACCATCGAATCGGCCGCGTCGCCCGCGGGACCGGTGAGGGGGCCGAAACTCCAGATGCCCGCGTTGTTGACGAGCAGGTCGATGGGCTCATCGGCGGCGGCGCAGCGGCGAGCCACGGCATCGAGTTGCGCCGGATCGGTGAGGTCGGCCGGAAGCACCTCGGCCGGGACCTCCAGCGACGCGGCGAGCTTCCCGAGGCGCTCGGCGTTGCGCGCCACGAGGACCAAGTGGGTGCCTCGGCGCGCCAACTCCCCGACCATGGCCTTGCCGATGCCAGCCGATGCCCCCGTCACCAGCGCCCGGTTCCACGTGATTCGCTTCATCGGGTGATCTCCTCTGAGGGCACACCGTCGGCAACGGCCGCCCTTACGACCGTCCGAAGGCTACGCAGTACCGGTCAGAATGCCCCAGCCGGCCGCCCGGCAAGCGAGTTGCTACCCGGCAGTGCCCCTTGGACGTGCGCCGCGCGATCCACTGGAGACGCTGATCAGGCCGCTGGCGTGTGGATTCTGGGCTTCGCCGGAGTGACGAATCGAGTACGCCGCAGCAGCTAGACCGCCGTCCCGGCAGCAACGGCCAGGCGCACCTCGGCGCGCTTGAGAGCCGCCGCCGCCTCGGTGTCGTCGGGGTCCTCACCCAGCGCGGCCCTCGCCCGCTCGGCGGCCACAGTCGCCCGGTCCACGTCGATGTCGCCCGCCAGTTCGGCCACGTCGGACAGGATCGCCACCTTGTCGCCGGAGACCTCCACGAAGCCGCTGTGTACGGCGATCAGCTCGGTGTCGCCGTCGTCGCCGTAGATCCGCACCCGCTCGGGCAGCAGCACACCCACGAAGGGCACGTGGCCGGGCTGGAAGGCGATGTCGCCGTCGGTGGTGCGCACCAGCACCATCGAGGCGGTCGTCTCCAGCACGACCTCCTCAGGCGACACCAACTCGACCCGCAGGGACACGCTACGCCGCCTGCGCCTGCAGCTCGGCGGCCTTGCGCTGAGCGTCGGCAGCCCCGCCGACCATGAAGAAGGCCTGCTCGGGCAGGTCGTCGAGGTCGCCGGACACCAGCGCCTCGAAGCTCTCGACGGTGTCGGACACCGACGTGAAGATGCCCGGCATGCCGGTGAAGACCTCAGCCACGAACATGGGCTGGGACAGGAAGCGCTGCACCTTGCGGGCGCGGGACACCGTCACCTTGTCCTCCTCGGACAGCTCGTCGAGGCCCAGGATGGCGATGATGTCCTGCAGCTCCTTGTAGCGCTGCAGGATCTCCTGCACGCGCCGGGCCACCCCGTAGTGCCGATCTCCGACCACTTCGGGGGTGAGGATCGTGGAGGTGGAGGCAAGCGGATCCACAGCCGGGTAGATGCCCAGGGCGGCGATGTCGCGGGACAGCTCCGTCGTGCCGTCGAAGTGGGTGAACGACGTGAACGGCGCCGGGTCGGTGTAGTCGTCGGCGGGCACGTAGACCGCCTGCAGCGAGGTGATCGACCGGCCCCGCGTGGTGGTGATCCGCTCCTGCAGCTCGCCCATCTCGTCGGCCAGCGTGGGCTGGTAGCCCACCGCCGAGGGCATCCGGCCCAGCAGCGTGGACACCTCCGAGCCGGCCTGCACGAACCGGAAGATGTTGTCGATGAACAGCAGCACGTCCTGGTTCTGCACGTCCCGGAAGTACTCGGCCATGGTGACGCCGGCGAGGCCCACGCGCAGGCGCACGCCGGGCGGCTCGTCCATCTGGCCGAACACTAGGGCGGCCTTCTCGAGCACGCCCGACTCGCCCATCTCCAGGAACAGGTCGGTGCCCTCGCGGGTGCGCTCGCCCACGCCGGCGAACACCGACACGCCGCCGTGCTGCTCGGCCACCCGCCGGATCATCTCGGTGATGAGCACCGTCTTGCCGACGC
>JAPOYM010000002.1 GCA_026706565.1 bacterium | reverse complement strand
TGCTGCTCGGCCACCCGCCGGATCATCTCGGTGATGAGCACCGTCTTGCCGACGCCCGCCCCGCCGAACAGGCCGATCTTGCCGCCCTGCTTGTAAGGGGTCAGCAGGTCGATGACCTTGATGCCGGTCTCGAACATCTGCGTCGTGGGCTCCAGCTCGTCGAACGGCGGGGCCGGACGGTGGATCTCCCACTCCTCGCCGACGTCGAGGCTGTCGCGGTCGGTGTCCAGGCAGTCGCCGAGCACGTTCCACACGTGACCCAGGGTGACGTCGCCCACCGGCACCGCGATGCCCCGGCCCAGGTTGCGCACCGGCGTGCCGCGGGTCAGCCCGTCGGTCGGGCGAAGCGCTATGGCGCGGACCCGGCCCTCGCCGATCTGCTGGGCGACCTCGGCCAGCACCGTGACGGTCTCCCTGTCGACGGTCACGTCGAAGGACACCGCCGTGTTGATCTCCGGCAGGGCGTCGGGCGGGAACTCCGCGTCGATCACCGGGCCGGCGATGGCCACGACCCGGCCGTCGGGGGTGTTTTCGCTCATCTGTCTCTCCTCGTCACCTTCGTTCTGGTCGGGCGGTGCTCGGCGGCCCCGGCGCGGCGACTAGCCGGCGCTGCGCAGGGCCTCGGCCCCGCCCACGATCTCCATGATCTCGGTCGTGATGGCGTCCTGGCGGGCGCGGTTCATCATGCGGGTCAGCTTCACGATCAGTTCCTCGGCGTTGTCGGTGGCGGCCTTCATGGCCCGCTGCCGGTTGGCGTGCTCGGAGGCGGCGGCGTCCAGCAGGGCCGAGAAGAGCCGGCTCTCCACGTAGCGGGGCAACAGCACTTCCAGCACCCCCGAGGGCGAGGGCTCGAACTCGAAGGCGGCGCGCGCCTCGGCGCTGCCGCCGCCCAGTGCGGCGATCTCCTCGATGGTGGCGAGGGGCAGGAAGCGGCGCACGGCCACCTTCTGCGACCCCAGTGAGATGAACTCCATGTAGACCAGGATCACCTGGTCGACATCTCCTGAGACGAAGCGGCCGGACACCTCTTCGGACAGCCTCCGGGCGTCGGCGTAGCGCGGGGTGTCGCTCATGCCCTCGAACGAGGCGTCTATCCGGTAGTTGCGGAACCTGAAGTAGTCCCGCCCCTTCCGCCCGACCAGGATCAGGGAGTAGTCGCGGCCTTCGCGGGTGCCCGCCATGATCTCCCGCTCGGCGGCCCGGATCACCGAGGAGTTGTACGGCCCGGCCAGGCCGCGGTCGGAGGTGATGACGACGTAGCCGACCCGGCGGACGTCGTCGCTCCGGCGGAGCAGGGCGTGCTCGGTGGCCGCCCCGGCGGCGGCGAGGTCCTCGATGACGCTCGTGATGCGGTTGGCGTAGGGGCGGGCGGCGTGGGCGCGCTGTTGGGCCTTGACGACCCGCGTGGCGGCGATCAACTCCATCGCCCGCGTGATCTTCTTCGTGGATTGGACCGAAGAGATCCGACGCCGGAGGATCCGTTCCTCGCCGCCCGGCATGACCCGACCCGCCTAGGAGGCCTTCGCAAGAACCGTCCGCAGCCCCAGCCGGGCCGCCGGGCGGTGGATTCCGGCCTCCGCCGGAATGACAACAGGGGTGGTCCTCACCATGCCCGAGCCCCCCGCCTATGCGTCGTCGGTTTCGGGGCGGTCGATCTCCTCCTCGGGCAGCGTGCGGTCGGAGTCGACCATGCTGCTCGAGGCGTCGGCCTGCTCGGCGGCCTCCGGCTCGGTCCCGCCCTCGGCGACGCTCGCCTGGAACTGCTCGGCGAACGCCGTCACCGCGGCCTCGACGGCAGAGGGGTCGGCGGCGCCCGTCTCGACGATGGTGCGCAGCAGATCGGCGTGCCTGCTGCGGGCGAACTCCAGGAGGCCCGCCTCGAAGCGCGGCACGTCGTCGGTACCGACGGCGTCCAGGCGGCCGCTGGTGCCGGCGAAGATGGAGATCACCTGCTCCTCGACGGGCATGGGGCTGTTGATGCCCTGCTTCAGCAGTTCGGTCAGCCGGTAGCCGCGCTCCAGCTGGGCCTGCGACACGGCGTCGAGGTCGGAGCCGAAGGCGGCGAACGCCTCCAGTTCACGGAACTGCTGCAGGTCGGCCTTCAGCGTGCCCACGGCGGTCTTCATGGCCTTGATCTGCGCGGCCGAACCCACCCGGGAGACAGAGATGCCCACGTCCACAGCCGGGCGGATGCCCGACTTGAAGAGATCGTCCTGCAGGTAGATCTGACCGTCGGTGATGGAGATGACGTTGGTCGGGATGTAAGCCGACACGTCGCCGGCCTTCGTCTCGATGATCGGCAGCGCCGTGAGCGACCCGGCCCCGCGGTCGTCGCTCAGCTTGGCGGCGCGCTCCAGCAGGCGGCTGTGCAGGTAGAACACGTCGCCGGGATAAGCCTCGCGGCCCGGCGGGCGCCGCAGCAGCAGCGACATCTGGCGGTACGCCTCGGCCTGCTTGGAGAGGTCGTCGTAGACCACTAGGGCGTGGCCGCCGTTGTCCATCCAGTGCTGGCCCAGGGCGCAGCCGGCGTAGGGCGCCAGGTACTTGAACGGCGCCGGGTCCGAGGCGGGCGCCACCACGACGACCGTGTATTCGAGAGCCCCGTGCTCGGCGAAGGTGGCCACGGTCTGGGCCACGGTGGAGGCCTTCTGGCCGATGGCCACGTAGATGCAGCGCACGTCCTGGCCGCGCTGGTTCAGGATCGTGTCCACTGCGATGGTGGTCTTGCCCGTCTTGCGGTCGCCGATGATGAGCTCGCGCTGGCCACGGCCGATCGGGATCAGCGAATCGATCGCCTTGATCCCCGTCTGCATCGGCTCGTGAACCGGCTTGCGGCCGGTGATCCCAGGGGCCTGCACCTCCATGCGGCGGGTCTCGACCGCACCGAGGGGGCCCTTGCCGTCGATGGGTTCGCCGAGGGCGTTCACCACCCGGCCCAGCAGCGCGTCGCCCACCGGGATCGAGAGGATGTCGCCGGTGGCCCGCACGGCCTGGCCCTCCTCGATGTCGTCGACCTCGCCGAGCACCACGGCGCCGACGGTGTCCTCGTCCAGGTTCAGGGCCAGTCCGACGGTGCCGTCCTCGAACTCGAGCATCTCGTTGACCGCCGCGCCCGGCAGGCCGCTGATGCGGGCGATGCCGTCGCCCACTTCCACGATGCGACCGACCTGGGTCTGGCTGATCTCGGGGGAGAAGCCTTCGAGATTTCGACGGATCGCGGCGGTGATGTCGCCGGTGTCGAGTGTGAAGGTTGCCATGTCTCTCCTAGAACGCTTCACGCAGTTGGTTGATGCGGGTGCGGACGCTGCCGTCGATGACCTCGTCGCCGATGCGGGTGACGAGACCGCCCATGACGTTGGGATCCACGATCACCTTGACCGTGACGTCCTTGCCGGTGGCCCGCCGCAGCGCCTCGGCCAGGCGTTGCTGCTGATCGTCGCTGAGCGCGATCGCCGAGCGGACCTCCGCCACAGCCTTGTTGCGGAGGCCGGCGCTGCGCTCCACGGCCGCCTCGATGATCCGCACGAGGTCGCTGCCGCGCCCGGCACCCACCACCATCGACACGAGCGCCACGGTGGTCTCGGCCGCGTGGCCCCCGAGCAGATCCTCCACGATCTGCTGCCGGCGGGCGGCGGGGATGCGCCGGTCGGCAAGCACCTCTCGCAACTCGTCGGAGTCGGCCAGTGCCCGCGCCACGGCGAACAGTTCGTCCTCGGTGGCGGCCAGGTCTCCCTCGGCCTGCACCACGGCGACCAGCGCCTCGGCGTAGCTGCTGACCTTCTCGGCGGACATCGGGGCCTTCCTGGGTGGCGACCGTTGCGGCGGGCTAGTTACGCGACCCGACGTCGTCGATGTAGCTCTCGATGAGCTCCACCTGCGTGTCGTGGTCGAGGTTCCGTCCGATGACCGTCTCGGCGGCGCCGATGACGATTGCCGAGACCTCACTCTGCATGTCGCTGAGCGCCTGGCGCTTGGCCGCTTCGACGTCCTGGTCCGCGCGCTGCCGCAGTTCGGCGGCCTCCGCCTCGGCGCGGGCGATCAGATCGACCCGCACACCCTCGGCGTCGCTCCGGGCCGCGTCGATGATGCGGCCGGCCTCGGCGCGAGCGTCGGCCAGTTCGGCCTCGTAGCCCGCCTTGACCTCGAGCGCCTCGGTCCGCGCCGTCTCGGCCGCGTCGAGGTCGTCGCGGATCTTCTCGGCGCGCCGGTCCATGCCCCGCTTGACGGCCGGGAACAGCTTCCACTGCATCAGCGCCAGCAGCACCACGAAGGCGATGCCGCCCCAGATGATCTCGGTCACCTCGGGAATAATCGGGTTCGGAGCGTCGAGGCAACTCTGCAGTTTCTTCTCGAAGGACTTGAACTTCTCCTCGGCGCCCTCGTCGACGCCCCTTGCGGCGGTCTCCTCGAGGAGCGCCAGCGCCTCGCCGCCGTGACGGCCGCCGAACTCGAGGGCTTCGACCTTCTCGACGACGCAGGCTCCGGGCGTCTCGCCCGCGGCGATCACCGGTGAGGTGCCGAGCCCGGTGGCTACGAGGAATATCAGCGCGCCGGCGATCGCTCGCCGTCGCAGCCGCGACGGGCGCCTCGCCCGTCCGCCGTCCTGGATGCGTGCTCTCATGGCGTGCCCCCGCTGGCTACGGAAGCAGCAGGATGAAGACGACGAAACCGATGAGGGCCAAGGCCTCGGTGAAGGCGATGCCGAGGAACATGGTGGTTCGCACCATGCCGGCCGACTCGGGCTGGCGGGCCATCGCCGTGACGGCGTTGCCGACCACGAGGCCGATGCCGATGCCCGGACCGATGGCCGCCAGGCCGTAGCCGAGTCCGGCGCCGATGGCCTGCAGGCCGTCGAGGAACTCGCCTGCTTCTGTCTGGGCAAGGATGCCGATTGTGGCAAGGAGGTTCACGTTGCTTCTCCTCTTGGTGGGATGCGGTTCTTTCGATCGAGTCCGGTTGGCGGATGGGTTCGGCGGCTAGTGCTCCGGATGCAGGGAGCCGCCGATGTACACGGCGGTGAGGATCGTGAAGATGAAGGCCTGCAGGGCGCTCACGAAGATCTCGAAGGCGGTCAGCAGCACCAGCATGAAGAACGGCAGCAGCCCCGGCACGTAGCCGAAGCCCCAGAGCGCGGCCGACAGCACGGCGAAGGTGACCAGCAGCAGGTGCCCCGCCATCATGTTGGCCCAGAGCCGGATCGCCAGGCTGAGAGGCCGGATCAGGAAAGTCGAGAACAACTCGATGGGGGCCACGATGAGGTACAGCGCCTTGGGCACCCCCGGCGGGAACAGCGAGTTCTTGAGGTAGCCGCCCAGACCCTGGCTGCGGATCCCGATGTAGTTGTAGATCACCCAGACGACGAGGGCCAGCAGCAGCGGAACCGCCATCCGGGAATTGCCCGGGAACTGGATGAACGGGATGACCTCGAAGATGTTGATGAAGAAGATGAAGAAGAACAGCGACGTGAGGAACGGCATGAACCGCCGGCCGTCGGAACCGATGGTCTGCATCACGATGTTCTGCTCGACGAAGTTGATGCCGCCCTCGGCAACGTGTTGTACGCCGCTGGGCACGAGGGCACGCTTCCGGGCGGCCAAGCCGAAGGTGACCACGGTGAGGATCATCCCCGCGAGGTAGATCAGCGACGTCTTGTTGAGCGCCAGGTAGGTGTCGCTGAAGGCGATGTCGGGCCACTCGAAGAGATGGGTGACCGCCGGGAAGTCCAGGGCGAAGATGCTCATGCCGTCACGCTCGCGTCACTTGCCGGAGCGGTCTGGGTGCCCGGATCTGCGCCGCGCCCCCGGCGGGGACGCTTGCGTGCGCCGGTACGGAACAGGCCTGTACCAGGATGCAGGTCGGGGTGCGCCAGCGAGGCCGCCACATGGCGCAACTCCCAGATCAGCAGGCCGATGTGCAGCACCAGCAGCACGATGGCGAACGGCACCGCGTCGAACCACGCCTCATTGCGGATCGGCACGACGATCGCGGTGATGATCCCGAGGCGCAGGAAGTAGCCGACGAGCACGCCGGCCATCAGCACCGTCGGGGAGACGCGGGCGCACAGCCCGATGATGGCCGCCCCCGCCAGGAAGTTGAATAGCACCAGGCCCAGCGCCAGCAGGGCCGACCAGAGCCCGTCCAGCCCCCAGCCGAGTGCGCAGAACAGCACCAGCGGCGGACCTGCCAGGAGGCCCCTGCGGGCGATGTCGCCGGCGACCCTCCGCTCGGGAGCGTCGGGCGCCGGACCCGCTGCAGGTGTGGGGGTCCGCTCAGACATCGGCGCCTCGCCGTCCCGGCAGCCTGCTCTCGAAGGTCTGCATCCGATGCTCGTAGCGCTTGAACACCTTCCAGGTGGTGTAGGCCAGCACGATCGACATGAACAGCAGCGTGAAGAGCGGCGTTGTGCCGACGCCCCTGTCGAGCAGCAGACCGAAGAAGGCGAACAGTGCGGGCGTGGCGATCATCTCGAAGGCCGTGGACAGCGCGTCGCCGGCGCCGTGCGGCCTCACGTGCGCGCCGTGCTTGCGGAGGTCGCGCCGGCCCATGCCCGTCTCTTCGCCCAACCTGTCAGCCACCTGCGATGATCCCCACCTGCCGCGCACGGCCCGAGCAGCCGCTTGTGAAACCACGCGCAAGCTACCGGCGACCGGTTCGGCTCACAACCCCCGCCGCCCCGGCCGCTCGTGCCGATCCGCCCTTTGAGCGGTGCAGGCGACCCGCATCGCCCGAGCCCTTGGGAGTAGCGCCCAGGAGTACGCCGACGCCGGCCGTGGGTCATTTCAATAGCTGTACCAGCACTCGACGCGGCCGTCGGGGCGGAGGGCGCAGGTGTGCCATTGGCTGGCGGCGACCTGGGTGTAGGGCCCGGGGGGCGGCGCGGCGGGCGCGCCGGGGGGCGGGGCGTCGTAGAGGGTGTATTCGCCGGCGTAGTGGTCGCCCCAGCATTCCACGTCGCCGTCGGGGCGGAGGCCGCAGGTGTGCCACATCCCGGCGCTGAGCTGCGTGAACGGGCCTGGGGGCGGGTCGGTCTGGCCGTATGTCTTGTCGCCCCAGCAGAGCGCCTCGCCGCGGCGGTCCAGGGCGCAGGTGTGCTTGTATCCGGCGGCGACGTCGCCGTAGGGGGCGGCGTCGAGCCACGGCGGCGGGGGCGTCGTCTGGCCGAGAGAGTTGTTTCCCCAGCAGGCGAGGCCGCCGGCGGCGTCGATGGCGCAGGCGTGCTGTCTGGTGGGGTTGCGGCTCCAGGCGTCGATGCTTCTGGGGTCCCGCCAGAGGCGCCCGTAGCCGACGCTCAGCTTCGTGTACGCGCCGTCCTGGGGGCTGTCGGCCTCGCGGGGCGGTGTCTCGCCGACCCTGCCCCATCCTGTGTCGTGGCCGCAGGCGACCCCGACCCGCTCACCGACACGAACGCGCCGGTCGCCCGGGCGAGCGGCGCCGTCGGCGGCTCGGGCTCCCCTTCCTGGCCGTAGTAATGAGCCTTGGAGTAATCGAAACCGGGGGGGCCGTCAGGGGGGGAATGGACGTAGTGGCGCCTGTGCACCTCCGGTGCCAGGCAAGCCAGCCGCCCGTCGGGGCGCAGCCCGCAGCCGTGCCCGTCGAGGCTCAACGACCCGAAGGCGCCCGTCAGGGCGTGGTCGGAGGCGCGCAGGCCCCAACACTCCGCCGCCCCGCCGGGGCGTATGCCGCAGGCGACCTTCCTCCCGGCGGCCGCCGCGCTGAACCGCCCCGGCGGCGGGCTCGCCGCCCACCACGAGTTGTCGCCCCAGCATTCCGCCTCGCCGCCGGGGCGCAGCCCGCAACTCAAGTCCGACCCGGCCGAGACCGCCGCGAACGCCCCGCCGGGCGCCCGCGTCTCCCCCCAGTCGTCCCGCCCCCAACACTCGACGAGCCCCGACGGGCGCAGCCCGCACGCGTGGCCGCCGCCGACGCTGACCGCCTCGAAACGGCCCCCCGGCGCCTCCGCCAACGCCTGCGGGCCGTCCCAGCACGCCACCTCCCCGCCCTCGCGCAGCGCGCAACCGTGCCGATACCCCAGCACCACCGACACGAAACCCCCGCCGGGCGGCGGCGCGAAATCATGCCGCGGACTCGAATTGCACATCAGCCGGCCCGCGCCGGTGACGAGACACGACGCGAAGCTCTCCACCGCCAGCGCCACCGCAGGCACCCCCACGGTCCACCCGGGCACCCAGGGAGCGTAATCGTCGCGATAATCGCCCGAACACACCACGGTCCCGCCCGCCCGACGGATACCGCAGACAACGTCCACACCGGCCTCGACCGCGGCCAGTTCCCCCTCCAACACAGCCGTGTACTCCTCGCCATGCCTGCCCCAACACTCCCCCCGGCCGTCGACGCGCAACCCGCACGCCGTGCCCAGAACATCGGTCACCACGTCGACGAACCGGCCCCGCGGCGCGTCGGTCTGGCCGAACTCGTTGTCGCCCCAACACACCACCGACCCATCGGAACGAACCGCACACCCGAACCTGTAACCCACCGCCACAGCCGAAAAACCCGACCCGCCCGAAACGGAACCGCCCATTCCGCCAGCGGGCCCCTCCGACACCGCGACCAAACCCTCAACCGCGACCGGACCCGAGCCCGCGGAGCCGTCCAACGATGTATCCGGCTCCGGTTCCAGGACCTCGGCCAACCCATCACCTGCAGCCACGCCCCCAGAACCACCGACACGCCCCTCAGGCCCCGGTGCCGCCGCGCCGGACAAGCTCTCGCTTCCGGTCACCGAGCCCACTTGAGAGGTGCGACCAGAACCCGCACAAGACCCCGCCACCAACCACACCACCACCACGACACCGACCAAGCGCCGCCGCCTCACGGCTTCCGACCACAACCGCCCGACCATCCGACAGATGAGGGTCCCGGGCTGTGCCCCTACGGGTAGGGGGTGAAGCGGCCGCAGAGGCCGCGCACCTCGTCGCGCACAGTGGGCGGGACGGATTCGTCGTCGCGGTGGCGCAGGGTGTGGCCGATCAGCGCCGCTATCTGCTCCATCTCGTCGGGCCCCATGCCCTGGGTGGTGACCGCGGCGGTGCCGATGCGCAACCCGCTCGTGACGAACGGGGAACGCTCGTCGCCGGGAATGGTGTTCTTGTTGAGGGTGATCCCGGCCCTGTCCAGGGTGGTCTGCGCCTCGGCACCGGTGAGATCGGCATCGAAGCTGCGCAGATCCACCAGCATCAGGTGGTTGTCGGTCCCGCCGGAGACCAGCCGGAACCCCTCCTGCGCCAGCGCTGCGGCCAAGGCGCGGGCGTTGGCCACGACGCCGGCTGCGTAGGCGGCGAAGGCCGGGGTGGCGGCCTCGGCGAACGCCACCGCCTTGGCGGCAATGACATGCTCGAGGGGACCGCCCTGGCTGCCGGGGAACACCGCCCGGTCGATGGCTCGGGCATAGGGCTCCTTGCAGACGATGCAGCCGCCTCGGGGGCCGCGCAGGGTCTTGTGGGTGGTGAACGTGACCACGTCGGCGTGCGGCACTGGATCGGGGTGCGCACCGCCGACGATGAGACCGGCGATGTGCGCCGCATCGAACAGCAGCAGCGCACCCACCTCATCGGCTATGGCGCGCAGCGGCTCGGGGGGAATCAGCCGGGGATAGGCCGTTGCGCCGGCCACGATGAGCCGGGGCCTGTGCTCGAGCGCAACCTCGCGGACCTCGTCGAAGTCGATCCGCTCATCGGCCCCCACCCCGTAGGCCACGAAGCGGTACAGGATCCCGCTGGCGTTGACCGGCGAGCCGTGGGTGAGGTGGCCGCCCTGGTCCAGGGCCATGCCGAGCACCACGTCGCCGGGCTTCAGAAGGGCCTGGTAGACGGCCATGTTGGCGTTGGCGCCCGAGTGGGGCTGCACGTTGGCGTGCTCGGCGCCGAACAGGTCCCGACAACGGACGCGGGCCAACTCCTCCACTTCGTCGATGACGTGGTTGCCGCCGTAGTAGCGCCGGCCCGGATAGCCCTCGGCGTACTTGTTGGTCAGCACCGAGCCGGTGGCCGCCAGCACCGCCGGGGAGGCGAAGTTCTCCGAGGCGATCAGCTGCAGGGTGGTGTTCTGGCGCTCCTCTTCGGCGCCGATGCGGCCGAACAGCAGATCGTCGGGGATCTCGGGCCACGGCATCGCAGGCTCCTAACAGGCTCGACAGACTCGCCGATGGAGTATGCCTCCCACTGACCTGCCCCCGGACTGCTACAGCGCCAGCCGTTCGACGGCTTGGCCAGTGACCTCGGCTATCAGGTCGAAGTCCTTGTCCAGATGGAGAACTGTGAGCCGAGCAGCTTCGGCGCTTGCGGCGATCAACAGATCCGGTATAGACGGAGCACGATGACGCCCGGCAGCCGCCAAAGACTGCTGAACCTCCACCGCTCTCTCCTCAACGGCCGGGGTCAGGTACTCGACCGGCATGGCGCTGAGCGGCGGCTCGTCGCGTATCCGGCGGAAGTCGAGGGCCGAGCGAGCCGAGTAGCCCGCTGCGAGTCGAGTGAGTGTCGAGATCCGCACTAGGCCGCGTTCGATGCGCGCCGCCCATTCCGCTGCATCGGGACTCGATTCGAGTCTGACGAGCGCCGACTTGTCGATCAACCAGGCGGTCACGACCAGGCCGACCGCATCACGTCGGGATCGGCCAGATCACCGCACCTCTGGCTGAAGCGACGCAGCGACGCGACGGTCACCTCGCCTCCAACCGCGGCGCGTTCTCTCTCCAGCAACCGGCGCAGGTACTCCGCCCGCGAGATGCCCGCCGTTCGGGCGTTCACATCGATGGCCGCAACAACATCGTCGGGTACGTTGCGCACAAGGATGTCGGTCATGGCCCACCTCCGAATCCGGCCTACAGGGATGATAGCCCCAGATATCCCCAGTTAGATCCGCCAGCAGGCGAGACTATTGGAGGCCTTGGGCCAGGCCGCCGTCCACGGGGACGGCCGTGCCGGTGAGATAACCCGCCCACTCCGAGCACATCATGGCCGCCAAGCGACCGAAGTCGCCGGGCGAGCCCAAGCGACCGGCCGGAACGCGCGCCCGGGTGACCTCCTCTAGGCGGTCGCCCCACACCGAACGCAGCCGGGCGGTGTCGTGCAGGCCCGGCTGGATGGAGTTCACGGTGACGCCGTCGGCGGCGAGTTGGGTCGCCAGCGTCTTCAGGAACCCCGTGGCGCCGGCGCGCGCTGTGTTGGAGAGGATCAGGCCCGGCAGGGGATGGCGCGCCGTGACCGAGGTGATCGCCAGGATCCGGCCCCAGCGGCGCTCCCGCATCTCACCGGTGACGGCGTAGCACATGGCCACCACCGACATCAGGTTCAGGTGAACCGCCTCGAGGTAGTCCGCCGGCTCGAAGGCCTCGTAGTCGCCGTCGGGCGGGCCGCCAGCGTTGACGACCAGGATGTCGATGCCCCCGCCGAGGGCGTCGCGGGCGTCGCGCACGAACGCCTCGGCGCCGGCAGCGTCGGAGAGGTCGGCCGCGACCGGCAGCGCGCCGGGAATCCGCTCGGCTGCCCGGCTGAGGCGCTCGGGATCCCGTCCAGAGACGACGACGCTGCAACCCTCGCAGGCCAGGGCCTCCGCCACCGCCAAGCCCAGCCCCGCCGAGGAGGCCGCCACAGCCGCCCGCCGCCCCGCCAACCCCAGGTCCATGTGCCGAGGGTACCGGCGGGGCGGTAGATGCACGGCTTGATACTGTGAGGTCGGCATTGGCGACTTCTTGAGGCTTGAGGGGGTGCTGCTTCGGTGATCGGGCGGTTCGCGTACGTGCTGATCGGTGTGCTGCTGTTGGTGCCGTCGTGCGGGCCGGCGGCGCGGTCTAGTTCGGTTCTCGTGGACGCCTCTGCGGTCGACGAGGATGCCGAACCGACTTTCGAGGCGGTGGCGGTGGGGGATGTGCCGGTCGATGAGATGGTGGCTGCGGGCGCGGCGGAGAGTGTCGGCGGCGGGTTGGTGTTGGTTGCGGCGGGGCTGGATTCGTTGATGGCAGGGACCAGCCAGCAAGGACCGCCCGAACTCAGCCGCGAGGTCTGCCACGTCAACGAGGGCGGCGGTTCGCGCTGCGCCTATCGAGAGCCGCTGACCGGCGCTGAGAACGAGATGTGGGACCGGTTCCTAGCCAACATCCGCACCACCCCGTTCCCCGAAGGCGACCCCCGGAACGAGCCCCCGACCCCTTTATTCCCTGACACGGACCGGCCGCAATCATCCGATGCGACGCCGACGTGTTACAGCAGGACGGGTGAACTCTTGGCCGACGACACCGGCCGCTGGCTCCCCTACGGTGCCCTCCCCGCGAACCCTCTGAACCTGCACGGGATCCCCTGCGAGATAGCGGTGGGCCCGCACCCGTCGCTGCTGGTCGGCGACCCGATCACCGTGTGCGTCGAAGGCGGCGCCCGCGACGGGCTGCTCGTGCCGGCCATCACGGCAGCGACCAGCGAGTGGACCAACCTGCTCGCCCCGAACCACAACAACCCTGACCCGTCCATGCGACAAGGCCTCGGCTACGCCCCGCTCGCCTTCGACGCGGCGAAACCCGCCTGCCCGACCGGGCTGGAGGACACCGACACCGACTACATCCGAGTGTTCGACCTACGCTCGTGTCACGCGGGCACCGCCCAAAGCTGCACAACCCCGACTGGCACCGCGGGCACCGCGGGCAACGACATTTCTGGCGATCCGCCCCGGGTGGGGGGAAATAGACTCCGCATATTGGCCAGCCTCGCCATGGATCATGCCGGGATCGGCAAGGAACTGGAGCGGATTCTGCGCCACGAGTTGGCGCATTTTCTGGGCTTGGCGGACTACGACCACGGGTGTTGGCGGCTCGTGGACACCGGCGGTGCGGTGGAGCCGTCGATAATGAGTTACGGACCCGACCCCGGCGGCCAGCCCGACGGGTCGCCAGACCTCGCGGGTTGCTTCTCGGCGACGATTATGGAGCGTGATCTGGCGGATCTGCACGCCATCCATCACCCGCCGGCCGTGGAGAATCTGACCCTCACTAGCGTCGATGGTCGCTGGTGGCTGACCCATCAGAATCCACCACAGTGACCGCACCCGAACCCGTGGGGCGGTACACGCTCGGCTTTGACGGGTTCGGCCAGGTCCACTTCGGCGAAGACCGCCCGGGCGCGTGGCGGTTCAGCGTCTACGGCTACGACACCACCCGCGTCGCCGTCAACCGACGCTTCACTCCTAGGCCCCAACCCCCTCGAGCTGCCAGCGAAGGCCAACCCCCCAACCCCGACTCCACTTCCACCACCTGCACCACCACACCCACCACACCCTGCCAAGCCAACTGATTTGCCCCATGAGACCCAGGGCCAAGTCCAGACCGGACCATGCCCCCGCGGCGATGGTCGGCACCACAGAGTCGCCGGGGGTACTGCTCATCTGCGGCGGTGACGTGGTGACGATGAACGCCCGCCGGGACGTTCTGGTGGGCGGCACCGTCGTGATCGCCGGTGACCGCATCGTGGCGGTCGGCTCGACGGCGACGCTGCGGTCGGCCTACCCGGGTGCAACCGAACTCGACGCGTCGGGGTGCATCGTGACGCCGGGGCTGATCAACGCCCACCAGCACCTCACCGGCGACCCGCTGGTGCGCAGCTGCATCCCCGACCTATTGGCGCCCGGCGAGTCGATCTTCTCGTGGGCTGTGCCGCTGCACGCAGAGCACACGCCCGACGACGATGAGATGTCGGCCAAGCTGACCGCGGTGCAGAGCGCCCTCTGCGGGGTCACCACGCTCGTGGAGGCCGGCACGGTGGCGAACCCCGACCGGGCAGCGGCGGGACTGGCAGCCGTGGGCGTGAGGGGCACGGTGGGCACTTGGGGCTGGGACGTCGAAGGCGCCCCGTTCGCAGCACCCGCGGAGGTGGTGCTGGACCGTCAGAGGGAGGTGCTGGCAGCGCACCCGCCGGGGGGGCTCGTGGAGGGCTGGGTCACGCTGGTGGGCCACGACTTGGCGAGCGACGAGCTTCTCGTCGGCGCTGCGGACTTGGCGCGCACCGCGGGCTGCGGCATGACCATGCACATCTCGCCCACGTCGTCTGACCCCGAGAGCTACCTCCGCAGGCGCGGCGCCCGTCCCCTGGCGCACTTCGACAGGCTGGGAATCCTGGGGCGTCACCTGCTGCTGGCCCACGCCGTGTGGTTGGACGACGACGAGGTGGAGCTGGTGCTGGCCAGCGAGACCGCCGTCGCCTACTGCCCGTGGGCCTACCTCCGGTTGGGCCAAGGCGTGACCGTGGCGGGGCGCCACCTCGAGTTGGCGCGGCGCGGCGGCCGCCTGGCCCTCGGCTGTGACGCGGGCAACGCCGGCGACCTGCCCGACGTGCTGCGGGCCGCCGCGCTGGCGGCCGGACTGGCGCGGGACATGCCGGTGGATCCCGAAGGATTCGGAGCGCACCACGCATTCGAGTTGGCCACCATCCGGGGCGCCGAGGCTATCGGCAAGGGCGCCGAGATCGGTTCGCTGGAGGTGGGCAAGCTGGCCGACGTGGTGATCTTCGACTGCGAGGCGTCGGCCTTGACGCCCCACGGTGACGTGGCCCTGCAGCTGGTCTGGGGCAGCGACGGGCGCGACGTGCGCGACGTGTTCATCGGAGGGCGCCCGGTGGTGCGCGACGGCCGCTGCACCACCGTCGACGTGGCGGACCTCCGCAGAGCCGCCGCCGAGGCTCAGCGGGCTCTCTTGCACCGCAGCGGCATCGAAGCTCCGCACACCTGGCCCCAGGTTCCCGCTGGCTGAGCCGGAACGGACGGCGCGCCGGACACTGGATCCCGGCCTTCGCCGGGATGACGAGCGAGAGACCGGGATGACGACGGTGAGGCCGACAGGGGCGGCCCGGGTCAGGCCAAGGGGGCGACCCCGAAGGCGACGCTGAAACGCACGCACCAGACCACGACCGTCGAGTAGTGATCGAGATCCACCTCGGGCGGTATCTCGTAGTTCTGCGCACCGACGTTGCCCTTCATATCGCCGAGGTCGACGAAATCCGAGGCGAAGTCCCTGGCCGGGGCGTCGTGCGGCGCCGAGGAGAGGTAGACGTTCACGTCGGGGCCGTTGTCGGTGCGGAAGTTCTCGAAGCGCAGGAAGCGCTGGGGCGAGCCGTCGTTCAGCACCAGCGCCCGGCCCGAGGTCCGGTGACTGCGGGAGGAGAACTCGCCGGAGACGAGCGTGACGATCTGCGGGGCCACCGGCATGGGGCGCTCCTCGTTCATGATCACCTCCCGCGGCATCGCCCCCGACGCCATCGCCTCGTTCATGGCGTCGGCCCGCTCGGCGGTGATCTCGTCGCCGGGCATCCCCGAGGCGCCGGGCCCGGCAACCATCGGCCCCTCGGCCGGCGGCGCTGCGGGAGCGGTCTCGGCGAGGGGAGGAGCCGGCGCCTCGGCGGCCGTCTCCCCCGGCGGGTCGGTCGCCTCGGCGGCCGGCGGTGCGGGAGCAGGCGCAGAGCCCTCCGCCGGGACCGGCGCGGGCGCCGCAGGGGCCGCGGGCGCCTCGTCGGCCGGCGCGGGTCCCGGTGCCGGAGCAGCCGGCTCGGTGGCGGGCACCGGTCCCGGCGCCTCCGCAGGAGCAGTGGGCGCGCCGAACGTCGGGAGCGCCTCGTCCACCTCCTCGTCGATGAACAAGGTCTGCACGGCGAAGAAGAAGAAAATCAGCCAAATACCCAGGCCGACGGCCGCGGCGACTCCGAGCGTCGTGACGATCCAGTGGCGCCGGGCCCAGCCCCAAAGGCGCCTGATCAGAGAACTCAATGCGGCGGGTGATGGTTCCATGCCCTCACCTCCATTGTGCGGAATTCGCCGGCGGGGAGCGTCAGGCGGCGCCGACGCTCCGTTCGGTTGTTGCTGCAGTCAAGTCAAGCAGACCAAAGATCCGATCCAGTGCCGGGGGAAAGCGATGGCTCACTCGACGAGCCAGCCGCTGTCCATCGAGTCAGCGGCTCTCCATAGGCTCCGGGCAGGGATCAGGCGCCGCGGTCGGCCCCGGTGAACAGCACCCCCACCCGCGCCCCGTCGGCCACGAGCCCGTCTCGGCGCGCCGCCAGCAGCCCGGCGAGGCCGGCCGTGCCGGTGGGGTCCACCGGCGCGTCGGTCCAGCGCCGGGCCAAGGCGTGGGCCTCGGCCACCAGATGCTCGGGCGCCACGACGACGTCGCCGCCGGTCGCAGCCACACCCCAAGCGACCGGCAGCCAGTCGTAGGCAACGTCGTCCAGGATGCCCGTGGCGATGCTCTGGGGGGTGTCCCCCTCAGGCGGCGCCCAGGGCTGCATGAACCGTTCGGGGTCAGCTACGGCCGCCTCCAGCGCAGCGTCCATCCCCAGCTCCGCGCCCAGCGACGAGAGCCGCTCCCACGCTGCCCGCAGCGGCGCGCAGCCCTCGGTCTGCACCGCGTAGAAGGCGGGGAGGCGGGCCACGGCGCCGGCGTCGGCGGCCTCGACGAACCCCTGCACCACGCTGGACGCCAGCGCCCCGCCCCCCACCTGCACGAACAGCGCGTCCAGACCGCCCACGCCCGCCAGTGACCCGATCATCTCGAACGCCAGCGTGCGGCCGCCGTCGATGGTCCAGACGTTCTCGGCGCCGACCGTGCAGAACGGCAGCGCCCCAGCCGCCGTTGCCTCCCTGAAACGCAGGAAGCAGGGATCCCCCGCCTCGCCCGGCCGGCGGGGGCACACCGCGATGCGCGCGCCTAGGCGGTCCAGGGCGGCCACGATGCCCTCGTCGGCCCACGGCGGGATGAACACGTCCAGCCGACGGTCGGCGGCTCGGGCCACGGTGGCCGCCGCCAAGGCCGCGTTCCCGCAGGAGGCGATGGCGAGCCGGCGCGCCGCGGCCGCCCCCTCGGCCTCGAGGTGCAGCGCCAGCCCCATGAGATGGCGCGCCTTGTGCGATCCGGTGACGTTGCCCGTCTCGTCCTTCACCCACAGCTCTACGCCGAGGCGCCTGCTCAACTCCGGCGCGGGCCATGTGGGCGTCACGCGGAATCCCCGCCCGTCGATCTCGGCGACCCGGCGGTCGAGCCGCTCCGCCGCCGCCACGAAGTCTCGCTCGGTCCGTCCCGACTCTGCGAACCGCCGGTGGGCCCACAGCAGGCGGCGATAGCGCACGAACGGGTTGTCGCTGCCGTCGTCGGCCTCGAAACGCGACCCTGCTGGAGACCCCAACCAGCCCGCCTCGCGCGAGAGCGGGCTCATCGGCCGGCCCCGGAGCGGTTCAACCGCCGATCACAGCGCCGCTGCGGGCGTTGAAGTCGTCGATCATGGCGTCCCAGGCGGGGGCCATGGCGTGCAGCCGGTCCCAGAACGCCGCCCCGCGGCGCGCCTCGAAGTCCTCCAGCGGCACGCCCTGCTGCTCGACCCAGGTGAAGTAGCCGAGGTTGAAGATGCGGGAGCGGCCCACGTCGTCGAGCAACTCCACATGCGACGTGTCCGCGCCGGCGAGATGCTCCTCGATCTGCGCGGCCGCCCCAGCGCCGTCGAAGGATCCGCCGAAACGCCCGGCGCCGATCCGCGGGCGCTCGCTGTCGTACATGGCGGCGCCGTCGGTGGCCACGGTCACGACCACGTCGTCGCTGCCGAGGCCGGCGGCGCGGGCGTACTTGACGGCCGCCAGCACGTTGCAGATGCTCGACAGCCCGAAGTGCTCCAGCGACGCCAGCACGTCGGCCGGCACGCCGCGGCCAGCCAGCAGGCGCCGCCCGTCCTCGTGGCCGAAGGCCAGGAACAGCCCGTCGGTGGCGGCGTCGGAGACCGCCACCGCGGCGTCGTTGTTCATGACGTTGTGTACGAGGGGGATGTGCTTGTCCCCGATCCCCTGGATGTTGTGCTCACCGAAGCCGTTGTAGAGCATCGTCGGGCACTCCAGAGCCTCGACGGCCACCGTGGCGCTGCCGTAGCGCTCCTTCAGGTAGTCGCCCGCGCCGAGGGTGCCCGAGGAGCCCGAGGCGGCCACGAAAGCGGCGAGGCGCAGCCCCGGCTCGACGGCGGAGCGGCTCTCGAAGGCGTGCTCCAAGGCGGGGCCGGTGACGGCGTAGTGGCCCACATGGTTGGAGAACTCGGAGAACTGATTGAAGATCACGTTGCGGTCGTCGGCGGCGATCTCGGCGCAGGCGTCGTAGATCTCCTTGACGTTGCTCTCGGACCCGGGCGTGACGACGATGTCGGCCGGGTCGCTCACCCAGCGCCGCAGCCAGTCGAAGCGCTCCCGGCTCATGTTCTCGGGCAGGACGGCCACGCCGCGGCACCCCATGATCCGGCTGATGGCCACGCCGCCGCGCGCGTAGTTGCCCGTGGACGGCCACACCGCTCGCTGGGCAGTGGGGTCGAAACCCCCGGTGACCAGGCGAGGCACGAGGCAGGCGTAGGCGGCCAGCACCTTGTGGGCGCCGATCATGGGGAACGTGTCGCCGAACACCACCAGGATCTGCGGCGGCACTCCCGTGAAGGCCGGCCCCAGCACCACATGCTCGGGGACCTCGCGCTGCCCGCCGCCGAGGGTGTCGTTGTACCAGTGAACGCGCCAGAGGTTGCGAGCGTCGGCGTCGTCGCGCCCGGCGCCCGAGAGGCCCTCCAGAGCGGCGTCGGGAATCTGCTGAGGCTCGGCCAGCTGCGCGAACGTGGGCAGCACGATGCCCGCCTCGCCGAAGCGGCGGGCCGCCCGCTCAAGGGTGGCGCGGTCGACCACGTCGGCGCCCGGATGCGTCATGGCCGACCCTGCGGGCGTGCCCCCGCGGCGCCCCGGATCTCAGCGGGCGTCAAGACCTTCGGCGCTTCGGCCAGCAGCGGTGCGTCCATCGGCCGCTCACGCTACCGGACGCCCGGGTCGCCGACCGCGTAGAAGGCCCCGCTGCGGCCGCCGAGGAAGATCACGCCGTCCCACATGACCGGGGAGGACTCGAAACGCCAGTCGAGGTCGAGGCGCCACAGCTGCGGCGGCGAAACCGACGTGTCGCTCACGTCGTAGGCAGTGATCCGCCCCTCGCCGTCGGCCAGGATGAGCGTCTCGTCCACCACTATCGGGCTGCTCCAGAGCAGTGACGGGAAGAGTTTCTCCCAGCGGATCACCCCCGTCTCCCGGTCGATGCCCCAGAACTTGCCGGTGTGGGTCGTGGCATACACCATGTCCCGCCACACCACGGGGGTGCTCCAGACACCCCTGTCGGGCGGACCCCGATCGTGGACCGACCAGACGATGGGGTCGTCGGGGCGCGAGGGATCCAGCTTGACCAACTGGCCGACCTCGCGGGCCCGCTCGGTCTCCCGCTCCTCGTACTCCACACCGACGTACAGGTAGCCGTCGGCGTCCACCACGGGCGTGGCGTCGATGTCGTCGCCCGCCCAGAACCTGAAGACCTGCTCGGGCATTGCGCCGTCGCGCACCCCGGATATGTCCCATCCGGTGAGGAGGCCGCCCGAGTTGGCGTAGTACAGGGTGTCGCCCCAGACAGCCGGCGAGGACTCGATGGCCACGTTGTAGTGGCCCTCGTCGGACTCCTCGAGGTCGGCTAGCAGTTGGTCGTCCCAACCCTGCCAGTGGAAGACGACCTCCGGGTCCACCGTGACGAGCCCGTCGGCGCCGTAGCCGCGGTTGAGGCGGATCACGAAGAACCTGCTGTTCTCCCCGCCCAGGAAGAGGTGGTCGTCCAGCACGAGCGGGGTGGAGTCCCAGTCGTCGTTCCACAGCCGCGGTCCGTAGTCGTAGGCCCCCAGGCGCCACAGCTCGGTGGGCTCGGGGCGGTCGAACGCCACGATCCTGAAGAAGTTGTCGCGCGAGCCGAAGTAAGCGAGGGGGTGCTCGTCGGGGTCGATGACGACCGAAGTCTTGATGAGGTCCCCGGTCTCGAAGTCCGGGAGCAGCCGCTCACCCGTGGCCGCGTCCAGGAAGTGGACGTTGCTGTCGAAAGCGCCGAAGACCACCCATGTGCGCCCGCCGCGCTCGAACACCGCCGCCTGGCCGGTCCAGCCGGTTCCGCACCATTCGATCTCCTCGCCGTGGTAGCTGGAGAACGAGCACATGTCCTCGTTCCGCGGGAACCGCCAGAGCCGCTCCGGGCGCCGAGGCACCGGTCCCGTCCCGTACCAGCTGCGGGTCGGCGATCCCCGGAAGGTGAGGACCCCTCGCGTCGCCCCGGCCGGCGGGCGCCCGAAGCCGGCAGGGTCCGCCCAGACCTCCGGCGGCTCGGGCTCGGGCGCAGGGGGCGCTCCGGGCACCGCCGCTGCGCTCGCACCGCCTGCGCTCGCTTCGCCTGCGCTCGAACCGCCTGCGCCGGAGGCCGGCGGCGGCTCCTGTTCGGCCGGCGGCGGCAGCTCCTGTTCGGCCGGCGGCGGCAGCTCGTCCACCGGGGGGGGGGCGTCGTGGACCGCCTCCGCGGGGACCTCGCCGGAGCGTTCCGTTGTGCCGATCAGCATGACGGGGACAGCGACGACCAGCACTGCCAGCACCGTCAAGACCGCGACGCGGGCACACGACGCCCATAGGGGGGAGTTCACCGAACCCGCAGTGTGCCGCGTCGCGGCGGCGCCGTCAGGTCGAGACTTGCGAAGTCGTCCGGAACGCGCGGCTCAGAAGCGGAGTGGGGATCGGCTCCGCCTCCTCAGCGGCGTCGCCCGGAGGGAGCGCGGCGCCGTCGGGACCCGCCGGCGCCGCCTCCGGTCCGGCAGGCTCGGCACCGCCCGACGGCTCCCGCGCGCTGGGGCTGCGCTGGTCGGAGAGGACCCAGCCGACGGGCGGCCGGAACCGCCCGGCGTGGGAGGTACACATCGGCAGCCCGCGGGGCGCCGCCCCTTCGACGTTCACCAGCCAGGCGGTCGCGACGCGGGGGTCGAACAGGAGGACCGCCGTCGCAGCCTCGCGGCACAGCATGTGCGCGCACTCGCTCGCTTCGGCCGCGCCGTTCCGGGGGAACGCGGGGATGCGCGCGGCCACGCCGACGCCGGCCGGATCTCCTACGAGAACCCCGTCCATGCGGCAAACGTACTCCTCAGAGGCGCCCGACGGGGGGATTTGTGCGCCCGTCCGCGGCATCCCCTAACTGCCCGGAGGGCGAGTGTAGGATTCTATGCATGAGTCGCACGCGCCATCGCAGATATCTAGCGCTGCTCGGACTGACCGTTGGCATTGCACTGGTCCTCACCTCATGCTTCGGCGGAGACGACGAGCCCGAGGACGCGACGCCCACAACCCAGGCCGAGCCGCAACCGCCGCCGCCGCCGCCGACGGTGGCCGAGCCGCCGCCGCCCCCGCCGACGATCGTGGCCGAGCCGCAACCGCCCCCGCCGACGATCGTGGCCGAGCCGCAACCGCCCCCGCCGACGGTCGTCACAGAGCCCCTCATCTACACAGTGCAGCAGGGCGACACCCTGTTCAGCATCGCCCAGCAATTCGGCGTCGCCGTGGACGAGTTGATCGAACTCAACAACATCGCCAATCCCGACGTCATCTTCGTAGACGACACGCTGACCATCCCGCCGCGCTGACCGTCCCGCCCCGCTGAGCCCGCTGGTGCATCGCTCGACCGACAACCGGCACCGGCGCCTCGGCGCACCCGTTCGCTGCTCGGTCGGTCCTTTGACCGGCCCGCAGCGTGGTGTAGCGTGCTGTCTGTGATGCGGACCGCCTCACCGGCACGCTTCCTGCTAGCCGGGCTCTCCGTCGGGCTGGCACTGACGCTCACCGCCTGTTTCGGCGGCGACGACGACCTCGACGGCCCCACGACCGACGGAGGCGCCAGCGGCAACACCGTCGTCACGCTCGCGCCCCAACCGCCGGTGACCCAGACGACAGGGGTCATCCAGCAGCCGCAGAATCCGACGACGACCCAGCCGCCGCCGCCCCCGACGACCCAGCAGCAACGAGACATCGGCGGCGAACTCGTCTACACCATCGAGCAGGGCGACACCCTCTACAGCATCGCGAGGCAATTCGACGTGAGCGTCGACGCGCTGATCGCACTCAACAACATCGAGAACCCCGACGTGATCCGCGCCGGTGACCAGTTGTTCATTCCGCCGCCCGAATGAGCGGGGCGCCGGTCTCCCAGCGGACGCCGGCAGGGCATCCACCACCCCGATCGGGGGCCTGCATACAATCCGACGCCGGTGGAGGCAGCATGCAGACCCGGGCCCCCGGCAGACGCCACCGGCGACGAGCGGACACTCACCGTGATGGCCTGCGGGATCTGCGAGGTCACATGGCGCGGGCGACTCGGTGACAGCTGCTGGGCGTGCGGGCATTCGGCGCACACCGTGATCGCACCCCCGCTGCAAGTCAAGGTCCCCGCGCCGGCGTAGGCGTCGCCGGCGCCGCACGGGCCCCCGACCTGCCGGCTGCTCCGAGCAGACGAAGTGAGCAGCGTCTACGTCCGCTACCTGCTGCCTGCGCTGGTCGTCGCCATGTGCGCGAGCGTCGCCCTGTTCAGCGGGAGGCGACGCCGGCAGCGCACAGCGGCGGAGGAACACTCCCACCGGATCGTGGAGAGGGCGCCCGCCCCGGCGCCCACCGACCCCGCCGCCGAGCACGCGTGGCGGCGGCTGCACGCCGCCGAACTCAAAGCCTGGCTAGCGGCGCACGAACAACTCCTCGACCGCGCCAGCGCCGACGGATTCTCCGAAGCCCACGCGGCGCTCGAGACGTCGGATCC
Organism: bacterium; assembly: GCA_026706565.1. GTDB lineage: Bacteria > Actinomycetota > Acidimicrobiia > Acidimicrobiales > CATQHL01 > VXNF01. The sequence goes on along the minus strand of JAPOYM010000002.1, from coordinate 1,615 downwards.
TGCGGCCGCCGAGACGATCGAGGTGGCTGTGGCCGCGCATCCCAACCCGCTCCGGCGCGCTGAACTCAGCGCCCTGTTGGCCGCGGCCCGCGCCACGCTGGCCGCGCTCGCCCGGACCGACTATCCCCGCGCCCGGGACCATCATCTCGTCTATCTGGACTACAGGGAGATCTGCGGGCAGCGCCTCGAAGCCCCGGCCGAGGGCGACGACGGTCCCTGAGCCGCGGCCCGCCTCAGGAGTCCCGAGGCGCCGCGAACGCGGCCGCCACCGCCCCGGCGATGGCGGCCATGCCGTCGCCGGTCGGATGGATGCAGTCGAAGGAACTGATCCACGAGCCGGAAGGGTCGTCCTTCGAGCAGTACGCTCCCACCCGCACGCCCAGGAACGCCTCGATCGGATCGCGCAGCCAGGACGGACCCAGCGAGTCGCCGGCCTCGCGGCCCCTGAACAGCGAGGCGATGTCCGCCATCTGCACCCGCGGGCCGTGGCGCGCCGCCGCACGCGCCAGGGCCCCGTTGAGGGCCTCGTGAACGAGGGCTGCCTTCTCGACGAAGCAAGCGCCGCGGCATCCCGCCAGCCCGGTCGGATCGGTGGCCGTCGGGTTGTAATAGCTGGTGAGAACGATGCGGGAGTCGGTCTGTGCCACCAGCGCGTCAAGCAGGTAGCCCACGCCGCCCGCCACGGCCTCGATGCGGCGGTCCAGTTCGGCGCGATCCAGTTCACCGTCCTCGATGATCGCCAGGTCCACGACGCCCACGTCGTTCGCCCCCACCGTGAGCGTGACGAACCGAGGATTCAGCCCGACGGCCCAGTCCAGCTGGCTCCAGCCGGGCTCGCCGAAGCCCTCGGGCGCGCCGGGGGGCCGCTGTGTGGGCGTCGCCCACACGTCGACGGTGGAACTCCCGGCGCACGCCGCCAGTACGACCCGGGCCTCCGAGGCGACCGGCACCAGGCCCTCGGCTACGAGCCGGTCCATCACACGCTCGGGGTAGCCCTCCTCGGGGGCCCGCCAACAGGGATCGCCCAGCAGCGCGTCGCTGAGGTCGAGGCCGAATCCAGCCGCCACCGAATCGCCCAGCGCCACCAGCACGTTCCGACGGTGCGGGTGGCGGGCCATGAAGGTGATTTCGGCGGTGGTGGAAGCGCCGTCGTCATCGGTGGCGGTCACCTGCGCCTGCCACGTCCCGGCGACCGGAGGCGTCCAAGAGAACGAGTCGTCGGCGCCGCCGGGGGATTCGAAGCCGGGCGGGGGACGCCGCCAGGCAATCCCCGTCACACGCCCGTCGGGGTCGCCGACCGACAGGCGCCCCTCGAGCCGCTCGCCGACGGTCGTCGCGAACGAGTCGGCGCGGACCTCCGGCGGCCGGTTCGGGGGCGCTGCGGTCGTCGGGGGCGCGGCGGGCGGAATGGCCTCGCCCAAGCCGGTGCCTCCGTCGTCGGGACAGCCGGTGGCCGCCACCGAGATCAGGGCCAGTGCGACCGTCGCCGGCAACAGCAGAGGCGCACGCGCCCTGCCCGTCCGCCGCCCGGTTGTGTTCCCGCCCGCGGGCGCTAGCCTCATTGCCGACAAAATCGGTCTGGAATTACCGGTCACGCGACCACCGACCAAGGGAG
>JAPOYM010000133.1 GCA_026706565.1 bacterium | reverse complement strand
TTCCGGCGAACTCGAATGAGGTGGGGAAGGTCTGCAACCGTGCCGCCTCCCGTGCGCTGAGCGCCCGATCCTGGATCGGGTGACCGAAGCGCCCGTTGCTGTAGCTGATGCACCTCGTGGTCAGGGCCGGTGCCGGCTTGTCCCAGTTGAGTCGGCCGTAGACGTCGGTGTGCCCCTTGAAGCCGTCTCGATGGCAGTCGGGCCAGAGCCGCTCGGGCCAGTCCCGGCGGTCGCCGCCCTCGGGCGTGGCCCGGATCCGCTCGAGGTTCAGGTCCGACAGCGTCATCGATCGATGGCTGCTGATGCCGGACTCCCGCTCCCCGGCCGTGATCGGAGGCAGTGAACCGATCCACTCCCGCACCGTCGAGCGCGGGCACCCGGCTTCCGGTCCGTGGGTGGGGTCCGGCAGACCGATCGGCCCGAGGCGGCTGGCCACGAGCACGAGCCGGCGCCTCGTCTGGGGCACGCCGTAGTCGGCACTGCAGACGGTGCCGTAGCTCATGTGGTGCGTCCTGCCCAACTCCTGCACGAACTCGGCGAAGGGGCCCTCCGAAGCCGATACCCGCTGCATCCCCGGCACGTTCTCCACGAAGACCAACTCGGGGTTGAGGGCCGTCACGAACCGGAGGAACTCGATCAGCAGGAACGATCGGCTGTCCTCGGCCGATGGCTGCTGCCGGTGTCCGGCGAACGGCTGGCACGGGGCGCACCCCGCGAAGAGCATGACCGACTCTGATGCCGGCCGCAGCAACTCGCCCACGTCGGCGACGGGTACCTCACGGATGTCGCGCTCGATGACAGGCGTGGCCGGGAAGTTCATCCGGAAGGTCGCCACCGCGTCGCGGTCCCAGTCGACGGCAAGCATCGGCAAGATGCCCGCGTCGGCGAACCCACGCGTCGTGCCTCCACAGCCCGAGAAAAAGTCCGCAAGGGCGATGTCGACGCTCATTTCGGGTCCTTCGCCAGCGCTCAGCACAGAAGCCGTCCCCTCGTCGTCACGGCCTGCCAAGCTACTTCACCACAGGGGTGAGACATCGCACGCTGCGAGCACTGAGCGGCTGGGACCCCGAGCACCGCGGGCGCCGAGCGGCCGGTGATGCTGCTCCCCGCTGGAGTTCCAGTCGGCGGCGAGTGTGCGCCACCTGCACGCGGTCGGCTGCGGTTGCGACCTCGTGCTCCCACAGGCGCAGGGACTCCCAGCCGTGCTCTCGGAGGAGGCGATCCGTGTCTTGATCGCGGTTACGGTTCGCCTCGATCTTGTCCCGCCACCATTGCGAGTTGGTCATCGGCCATGTCGCATGTGCCGGGCAGCCGTGCCAGAAGCAGCCGTCCACGCAGTCGGCGAGCCGGATCCCGACGAACGCGATGTCGATGGACCTCCGGGGATTAACCGGAACCGGGTACTCCACTCGATAGCGCAGGCCGCGGCGATGGAGTTCGCGTCGAAGCACCAACTCGGGCTCAGTGTCGCGGGTGCGCTGCCGTGACATGCGCGACGAGGCGGATGTTCTGCTGCCGCGGTCGAGAACTGTGACAGAGGCAGAGTAGCGCGAACTGGGGCAGGGGGTCCGGCACTCCGCACAGATCCCAATCTCACGATTGCCCTGAATCGGGCGCGACATTGCACCTGAATCGCGCATCTGTCGGGTTAGATAGTCGTCAATGAGTGAAGTCAGCCCAGGGGATGCGAGCGGCCCCGCGGACACAGGCGGCGACAGTGGTGCGATGGCGTCGTCGGGTGTGAGCCCCTACGCGACCGGGGGCGGCGGGGTGACTTTCGAGCGGAAGGTGGCTGTCCAGTACCTTGCCCATCTGCTCGTTGGCGATGGTGCTGTCGAACTCGGTGACGGCCGGCGTGTTCTGAGTGTCACGTTCCAGCAGGCCCCGACCCACGCGGTGGACGATCTTGTTGTGTACGCGGCACGCGCCGATGAGCACGAGCCTTCCCTGGTTCTGGCGCTCGGTGTTCGGCGTTCGCCGAACACCGAGCTGAGCGACGAACAGACACGGAGGCTGATCCGGGACTTCGTCCGCGCTGTGATCCGGGCGCTTGAGGACGGGCCGGAGCACCGCTGGGGGCTCGTCGTGGCGGGGTCACAGTCGCACGCGGAACAACTTGCGAAGCTGGCTGCTCACGCCGCGGCCCAGATGGACTCGTCCGGGTTCTTCGATCTGATCCGGACGCCGAACAAGTTTGACGCTGACGTTCGAGGCCGGCTCGACCAACTGGAAGGACTCGTCGAGCGTGCGCTCCGCGATCTTGGTCATGCCGAGGTCAATGCGGAGTTGATCGAGTACAGGACGTGGCAGTTGCTCTCAAGGCTCAGCGTCCTCATGCCGCGGCTCGAGTCCCCCGACGAGACGGACTGGTCGGCGGTCAAGAACAGCCTCATCTCGGTCGCCAGAGATTCTGACCTGGCAGAAGCGTCGCGGCTGCGAGACCGGCTCGTCGTTCTTGCCGCTGAGTATTCGCCGAAGGCCGCGCGGGTCGATCTCGCGATGTTGCGGCGTGCCGTTCATCAGCGCCTCGACACGGCGGCGCGGTGCCACAGTCAGGGCTGGCAGGCACTCGACCATCTTCATGGCAGGGCACTTGCGTCGGTGCGCGACGAGATCGCCTCGAGTGAGGGTGCCGACGGTGTGCATCTGAATCGAAGTGACGCGGAGGCGGCGTTGGCCGCGCCGTCGCGGATGCTGCGGCGGTCGTCGTGACCGGTCGAGCCGGTGTAGCGAGAGCAGGGAGTAGCCGGTTCGCATCGGTGCACGGTGGCGAACAGCTGCCCGCGCGCGACTATGCGAACTGGCTGGCGATGAGGGCTACGCCGCCGGCGAGGGCCACGGTCAGCACCGCAGGGCGGAACCAGGTGCGGTCGAGGAACGGCCGCACCAGCCGCGAGACGGCGAGGCCGATGAACATTCCCGGGGCCAGGTAGCCGATCAGCTTGAGTTCGTGGAGACCGAAGTTGCCGCGCACCGCCAGCAAGGCGATGCCCGCGCCGCCGACCACACCGATGTAGGCCGAAGAGGTCGAGCGCAGCACCGGCGGGCGCATCTCGCTGAAGCAGATCCCCAGGGGCGCACCGGGCAGCGCCGCGGCGATGGCTCCGAAACTGCACGTCAGCCCGCCGGCGACCTCGGTGCGGCGGGTCTGCCGCAGGCGGAATCCCGCCAGCAGGATCAGCGCCGAGCCGGCGACCAGAGCCCCGATCAGAATTGTCCGGGTCGTCTCGGGCACGAGCTCCAGGACCGCGAAGCCGGCCGCCAGGCCGACCGGGAGTCCCCAGAGCGCGTGCTTCACCGCCCGCCAGTCGATGTGCCTGCCCTCCACGATGATGTGCCGTATGCCGATGATCTGCCCCACGATGAGAAGCGGTCCGGGGATGAACGCGGGGTCGATGGCGACGAGGGCCGGGGCGGCCACCAGCGACAGCCCCACGCCCACAGAGCCCTGCACGATGGCGCCGCCCGCCACCGCGGCGATGGCGAGGACCAACTCGACGGCGCTCAAGGGTCGCGCCTCGGGGGGCGCCGCACCCGGATCTCCCCGGCCACCTCCTGGCAGGGATGGACCTCGATGTCACCCTTGCGGTCACGGCGGCCGTCGAGGTTCTCCTTCCAGCCGCTCCCGTCGGTGGCGAAGGTCCAGAAGTGCGTGAGGCAGACGATCTCCTCGCCGGCCACGGCCCCGGAGTCACCGAGGTGCGACCACTGGTGCGGGCAGCGTGCCTCCATCACGCACGGAATACCGCTCTCGGTGCGCCACACCACCACTTCGGCACCGTCGAGGGTCGCTTCGAGGACCTCGCCGGGAGCAACCGCTCCGGCTGAGGTGATCGCCACCCAGTCGCCCGCGGCGGGGGGACCGGCGTCCGGGCCGGAGCCGTCCAAGATGCTTACCGGGTCACCCGCTGCTGTTCAGCTGTTGGCGGCGTCGACCATCTCGACAATGCGCTCGGGGGTGGCGGGCAGGCGGCGGATGCGGATGCCGAGGGCGTCGTCGATGGCGGCGCAGATGGCGGAGGGTGCCATCATGCGTCCCGCCTCGCCGCCGCCCTTGATGCCGTAGGGGGTGTAGGGGCTGGGTGTCTCGTTGTGGCCCACCCGCAGCGTCGGCGAGTCCAGCGCGGAGGGGATGAGGTATTCGGCGAAGGAGGGTGTGCGCAGCACGCCGTCCTCGTCATAGAGGAACTCCTCGTACAGGGTGCTGCCGAGGCCCTGCACGGTGCCGCCGATGACCTGGCCGCCGACCGAGCGCGGGTTCACGACGGTGCCGCAGTCGTGCACGGCGGCGTAGTCCAGGAACTCCACGCGCCCCGTTTCGGGATCCACCTCCACAACCACGACGTGGCTGGCGTGGCCGACGAAGGGGTAGAAGACCCCCAGGTTGGTGCGCTCGGGGTTGGGCATGGTGGTGTAGGGGTGGTCCTGGACGTGGCTGGCCTCGAGGCCGGTTTCGATCTCCTCGGGCAGGGAGTGTTTGAACATGTGGGCGGCCAGGGCGATCTCGGCGAGCTCCTTGCGCTGGTCGGGGCTGCCGCGCACCGCGAAGCCGCCCTCCTCCCAGACGAGGTCGTCCTCGTTGGCCTCCAGCAGGTGGGCGGCGATCTTGGCGGCCTTGGCCCGGATGCTCTGGGACGCACCCTCCACCGCGCCGCCCACCATGATCGTGAAGCGGCTGCCGCCCGGCCCGGTGGCCGGCATGCCCTGATTCGAGCCGGCGTAGACCACCGAGACGTCCTCGGGCTTGATGCCCAACTCCTCGGCCACGAACTGCGCCACCATCGTCTCGGGGCTGTTGCCCCAGGAGGCGTTGGAGTACAGCGTGGCGGTCACCGCGCCCATGGCGTCCACCTTCAGGGTGACGCTCTCGGGGGCGCTGGTGACGGGGGCGGCGACCGGCTCGTCGAACCAGAACCAGAATTCGGTGGCGCTGAACACGCTGCGCTCCTGGCAGGTGCACACGCCGATGCCGACGTGGCGGCCCTCGGCGCGCATCTCGGCCTGCCGCTTGCGCCAGCCCTTGTAGTCGGAGAGTTCCATGGTCTTGTTCAGCACGGCTTCGTAGTCGCCGCTGTCGTAGACGTTGCCGGTGGGGATGAAGTAGGGGAACTGGTCGGGCTGGATGAAGTTCATCCGCCTGATGTCCACCGGATCCATGCCCAACTCGAGGGCCATGAGATCCACCATGCGCTCCAGGATCCAGTTGCCCACCTCGGAGCCGAAGCCCCGGTAGGCGCCCTGCTGGCACTTGTTCGTGAGGACCGCGGTGAGGTCGTATCCGATGCTGCTCATGCGGTACGGGCCGACGGCCTGGGCGAGGGAGTTGCCGTGCTGGCCCACGCCGAACTGGATGTAGGCGCCGTAGTTGTCCACCACCTTGTAGCGGGTGCTCAGCAGCGTGCCGTCGGCCTTGGCGGCCAGCTCCACCTCGTAGTAGCGGTCCGAGCCGTGGTGGTCGCCGTTGGCGATGTTGTCCAGGCGGTCCTGCATGAACTTCACCGGCCGCCCGGTGATGCGGGCCATCATCGCCGCGATGGTGGCGGTCTTGACCTCGAAGAACTTGGCCCCGAAGCTGCCGCCGGAGGGGTGGGGTTGCAGATCCAGCTTGTTGCTCGGCACCCGCAGGGTGTTGGCCAGCAGGAAGAGGAAATGCGTGAACGACATGGAATTCACGTGGATGGTCATCATCCCCGTGGCGGCGTCGTAGTCGGCGACCGCCCCGACGGTCTCCAGCGGCTGGCCGCCTGAGCGCCCCCAGTGCAGGGTGTCCCGCACGATCACGTCCGCGGCGGCGAAGTCGCCGTCCACGTCACCGAAGGTGAACTTGCGGTGGAACGGGATGTTGGAGCCCAGTGCCTCGTGGATGAGCGGCGCGTCCTCCTCCAGCGCTTCGAGCATGTCGGTGAGCGGCTCGAGCGGCTCGTAGGTCACCTCGATGAGTTCGGCGGCGTCCTCGGCGACGGCACGGGAGGTGGCGGCCACCACGGCCACGCCCTCGCCCATGTAGCGCACCTTGTCGACCGCCAGGCAGTACCAGGTGTGCTTGTCGGGCGAGGGCCCGAAGTCGGGCATGGGATTGACGTGGTCCGTGACGTTCTCGCTGGTGACGATGGCCACCACGCCCGGAACGGCTTCGGCGGCGGAGGTGTCGATGCTGAGGATCTTGGCGTGGGCCATGGTGCTGCGCGCCACGGCCACCTCCAGCATGTTCGGCACCTCGTAGTCGTCGATGTAGTTGCCCCGGCCGCGCAGGAACTTCGGGTCCTCGACCCGTGGGATCGACTTGCCGACCCACTCCAGGTGCTCGGGGTGCTGGCGAACCTTCGGGATGGTCATGTCAGTCCTCCTCGGCACGCATCTCGGCCGCGGCGTCCAGCACCGCGTCGACGATGTACTGGTAGCCGGTGCAGCGGCACATGTTGCTGGAGATCCCCTCCCGGGCCTCTTCGGCGGTGAGGTCGGGGTTGTCGCTGATGAGTTCGAGGCCCCGCAGCAGCATCCCTGGTGTGCAGAAACCGCACTGCAGGCCTTGGTGGCGCCGGAAGGCCTCCTGCAACGGATGCAGGTCCGCGCCGGGGGCGAGGCTCTCGATGGTCTGGATCTCCGCGCCGTCGGCCTGCACGGCGAACATGATGCACGACCGCACGCTGCGGCCGCCGATCAGCACCGTGCAGGCCCCGCAGGCGCCCTGCTCGCAGCCGATGTGCGTGCCGACGAGGCCCAGGTCGTGGCGCAGGAAGTCCGCCAGGCTGCGCCGCGCCTCCACGCTGGCCGACGTCGCCGTGCCGTTGACGGTCACGGTGATGTCGTGAGTGCTCATGCCTTACCTCCTGCCCGCTCGGCGGCGGTTGTCAATGCCCGCCGGGTGAGGACACGGGCCAGTTTCTTGCGGTAGGCGCCCGAGCCGAAGGAATCCGACAAGGGCTCGATTCCCGCTGCGGCTGCTTCTGCGGCTGCTTCGAACGCCTCGGCGCTGGGCGTAGAACCGACGAGGATCGCCTCGGCCTCGGGCCGGCGCAGCGGTACCTCCGCCACCCCGCCCAGCACCACCGAGGCCCGATCGATCTTGCCGCCGCTGGTATGGATCAGCACCGCGGCGAGGGCGATCGGCCAACTCTCCGCAGTCACGCTGAACTCCAAGAACCCATGCCCGGTGCCCGCCGGCCACGCGTCGACCGTGACCGCCGTGACGAGTTCGCCTTCCGCTAGGGCCGTCGTGAAATAGCCCTCGAAGAAGTCCTCCGAAGGGATCTCGCGGGTCCCGCCGGAGCCCTGGGCGGTCACGGTGCCGCCCTGCGCTTTGAACGCGGCGGGCACCTCCGCGCTCGGATCGGCATGCGCGATGCTGCCCACCACCGTGCCCTGATGGCGCACCGGCACCTGGCCCGCATTGGAGATCGCATCGGACAGCACCGGCGCGGTCGCCAGCGTGTCGGTGTGCAACTCCACCGTGCGCTGCCGCGCCGCCGCACCGATATGCAGCCCGCCGCCGTCGGCGCCGATGCCCGCCAAATCGGGCGCTCGGGTGATGTCCACCAGATACGCGGGAGCGGCCAGGCGCAGATTCATCAACGGGATCAGACTCTGACCCCCCGCCAGGATCCGCGCATCGAAACCCAACTCACCCAGCAGCGCCGCGGCCTCCGCGGCCGAACCCGCCCGGTGATACTCGAAAGGTGGCGACTTCATAGGCCCTCCCTGGAGACGCTGCACGGCAACGTAGTTGCTGCGAGGGAAGCGTGCCATCAGCGTTTTGGGACCTCGTGGCCGCTCGCCTCGACCACCGGAATTCACCGCTACGGCCCCCAGCGGCGTCGGGCTTTCACGGCCCACCCGTAGAACCGACATCTATCCCGCCGACTTCGCTTGGACCCCTGACTGGGCCGCCGCCGGTGAGCGGATCGGCAAGTGGGACCACAACATGGACAGCCTGTCGGGGGCCGGCCAGGCGCTCGCCACCTACCTGATCGACTACGACGAAGAGGTCGGCCAAGCCGCTGTGCGGCACGTCTACGACTTGGCGCGCCACGGCGACGGGCGGCCCTTCCTGCTGGTGGCGTCGTTCATCCACCCGCACGATCCCTACGTGGCCCGCCCGGAGTGGTGGGACCTCTACGATCACGCGGCCATCGACCTGCCCGAGGCCTCGCCGGAGGCCACCGAGCCCCATGTCCGGCGCATCCGCCACGGCATCCAGGCCGACAGCGTGGGCTACAGCGAGGCGCAGTGCCGCAACGCCCGCCACGGCTACTACGCCAACACCAGCTACTTCGACTCGTGGCTGGGACGGCTGGTCGGGGCGCTGGGAGAGGTGGGCGAACTGGACCGCACCGTGGTCATCGCCACCAGCGACCACGGCGACATGCTCGGCGACCGGGGCACCTGGTTCAAGATGTGCTTCTACGAGCGGTCGGCGCGGGCGCCTCTCGTGGTGGCGGGCCCCGACGTGGCTGACCGACGAGACGTAAGGAGCGCGCCGAACGAGCCGAACGCGCGGGCCCGCTGGACTGCTGCGGCTGGCCGTGCGCCACATCGCGGCGCCGGCAGCTCTTGGCGGCCGGCGATCCAGTGGCCAGAACGGTGCGATCGCCGGCGTGAGCGACCAGCACCCTGGCTTCGGTCGCCGCGTCTAGCCGTCGGATATTCTCCACCCATGGGCGAGGACGTGGGCCTGAACGTGCTGGATACCACCGGAGCCGGCGCGCCGGCGGCCGAGCCGCGCCGGAAGATCAAGGCCAAGGACTATGAACGGGAGTTGGTCCGCCTGCAGGAGGAACTGGTGCGGCTGCAGCGCTGGATCCGCCACAAGGGCCTCAAGGTGGTGGTCATCTTCGAGGGGCGCGACGCCGCCGGCAAGGGCGGGGTGATCAAGCGGATCAGCGAGCGGTTGAACCCGCGGGTGGTGCGCGTGGTGGCGCTGGGCACGCCCAGCGACCGGGAGAAGACCCAGTGGTGGTTCCAGCGCTACGTGGAGGAGTTGCCGGCGGCGGGGGAGATGGTGCTGTTCGACCGGAGTTGGTACAACCGGGGCCTAGTGGAACCGGTCATGGGGTTCTGCACCGACGAGGAGTACCGCGAGTTCCTGCGGTCCTGCCCCGAGTTCGAGCGGATGCTGGTGCGGTCGGGGATCGTCCTCATCAAGTACTGGTTCTCGGTGAGCGACGCCGAGCAGGAGCGCCGCTTCCAGAACCGGATCAACGATCCGAAGCGGCGCTGGAAGCTCTCGCAGATGGACCTCGAGGGCCGCGCCCGCTGGGTGGAGTTCTCCAGGGCCAAGGACACGCTGTTCGCCCACACCGACATCAAGCAGGCGCCCTGGTTCGTGGTCGACGCCGACTCCAAGAAGGCGGCACGCCTGAACTGCATCTCACACCTGCTGTCTCTGATCCCCTACGAGGACGTCCCGTGGGAGGAGGTCGAGCTGCCGGACCGCCAGGAGCGGGTCGGCTACGTGCGCCCCCCGATGTCGGACCAGACCTTCGTGCCCGAGATCTACTGACGACCGACGCGTCTCGGCGGTGCGACAGCGACCGGACGGCGATCTCGTGCAACACTGTCGGCGGCAGATCGTTGGGGCCTCAGCGGGCCGCTCCGAACGATTTCATGTCTCCCAGGGAAACCCGCAGCGAGGTCTCACATGAGCAGCACCAAGCCGGTCGTCATCATCGGCGCGCTCGACACGAAGGGCGCGGAGTTCGCCTACCTCAAGGGTCTCATCGAGTCCGAAGGGGTGGAGGTGCTGGTGGTCGACTTCGGGACGATGGGGGCGCCCACCCTGGCGCCCGATGTCTCGCGGGCCGAGGTCGCGGCGGCGGCCGGCGGCGACATCGACTATCTCGCCTCGGGCGAGCACAAGGACGAGGCGATGCAGACCATGGCCGCCGGCCTGGCGGTCGTCGTCCGCCGGCTCTACGACGAGGGGCACCTCGGCGGCGTCATCGGCATGGGCGGCACCGGCGGCACTTCCATCGCCACCACGGGGATGCGTACCCTGCCGGTGGGCGTGCCGAAGGTGATGGTGTCCACCGTGGCCGGCGGCGACGTCAGCGCCTACGCCGGTGCCAGGGACATCACCTTCATCCCGTCCATTACCGACGTGGCCGGCATCAACAGCATCAGCCGCGCCATCTACGCCAACGCGGCGGGGGCGATAGCAGGCATGGTGCGTCTGGAGCGGCCGCCGGCCGGCGAGGAGCGTCCGCTGGTCACCGCGTCGATGTTCGGCAACACCACGACGTGCGTCGAGCGGGCCCGCGGGGTCGTGGAGCGCGGCGGCTACGAGGTCTTGGTCTTCCACGCCACCGGCATCGGCGGCAGCACAATGGAGGCGCTGATCACCGACGGCTACATCGCCGGCTCGCTCGACATCACGACCACCGAGCTGGCCGACTACGTGTGCGGAGGCGTGTTCAGCGCCGGGCCGGAGCGCTGCACGGCCGCCTCCGCTGCGGGCATCCCGGCGGTCGTCGTGCCGGGCTGCGTGGACATGGCCAACTTCGATTCCATCGACACCGTGCCCGACCGCTACGAGGGGCGGAACCTGTATCAGTGGAACCCCAACGTCACGCTGCTGCGCACCAACGTGGAGGAGAACATCCGGATCGGCGAGATGCTGGCCGCCGCCGTCAACCTGTCCACGGCGCCGACTGCCGTGCTGCTGCCCATGCGGGGCACCTCGATGCTGGACAGCGAAGGCGAGAGGTTCTGGGACCCCGAGGCCGACGGAGCCTGCTTCGACGCCATCCGCAACGGCCTCCGGGCCGACATCCCCGTGCATGAGATAGAACACAACATCAACGATCCCGAGTTTGCCGACATTGCGGCCAACACACTGCTGGAGCTGATGCAGCACCCGAGCGGATAGGAGCAGATCGGTGGCACTAGCACGTAGCGAGATCCTCCGACGGAGTTCGACTTCTGCGGTGTGCGCGATCGTCTTGGACCTGAAACTGTTCGTCGACGCCCACAACGCTGGCGAGGGCGCGCCACGCCATGATCTCGGTGACTGAGCCTGCCGACTGGCTCTCCGACTCGCGCTTCTATCCTGAATAGCTAAGTCTGCACACATCAGCCAGCCGGGAGTCCGATCCGTGCCGGGTTCCAGACGATTTCGGCCAGTTCGCGGTACAGGGCTTGGCGACTGTCAATACTAGCCTTGGTGAACTCAGTCTCAAACGACTGGAACGGGAGGTTGTGCTGCTTTTGAAGCTGCACGAAGCTTGGGTTGTTTTGGTAGGCCTGAGCGCTAAGCGATTTGGCCAGTGAATTCTGGCCATAGTAGTGAGTGACCTTCTGCTTGTAAGGCTTTGCGCCGTAGCTCGAGTTAAAGTCTTTTGGTAGCAGCAGGAGACTGCCGAACCTATTGCGATGATCCTCAAACTCATGGATGGTCGCGAATTCATCTCGGTGGTGCTCGAACTTGTTGGCCCAAATGTGTTCAACTTCGAACGGGTGCTTCCGCGACCGGTCGAGATAGTCGGCTATCGTCGTTCCCACCCCGAGTTCAGAGTCGAGCCACGCCGTAATACGGGCGAGGAGGTAATGGATGTGCTTTCGGTTTCGCTGCGTCATACCAAATGTTCCGATGCCGTCAAGGCGCTCCTCTTCGTTTTCTAGCCAATTCGCAAGCACCTGCTTGAGGGTTTCAATGGGCTGGTCTCTCAACTGTTTCATCAAGTTGAAGATAGTGTAGTTGACCGTGGAGTATCCGAAGTTTCGGTAATTCGCCATGCGCCGAGCAATGAATATCTCCAAGGCACCTGCAATGAGAGCCGCCTTCTCTCGGAAGGTGTCGTTGTCATCGTCGACTCGTACCCCTGCAAGGATCAATGGCAACTGAAGCGTGAAGCTGACCCATGTATTGCAGTAGACTGCTTCAAGGTCTGGTTCGAATCTACGCGAGGCGTGAAGAAGCTCGAGGTACCGGTTGCTGAGTCCCAAGAATTCCCTCTCGACAAACTCTCGATAGTTGTTCTTCTGAGTAAGGCCGATGGCAGCTTGGTTGTCACGCACCCACTTGTGAAATGCCGTACCGATGATTTCGAAATCACGAGGAGTTGCGTTGGCCTTGCGTTCGCGCTGTGTCTCCGCATGCTTGCCGCGGAGCCATGCCTTGACGAACTCTGCATCGGCATTCTTCTCGGCGTCGACCAGTTGGGCGATTCGGTCACGCCAACGGGTGTTTAGATCGTGGATCTGAGTCTCGTCACCGACTCGAGCGAGCAGGAAACTCTTGAGCATGTCAGTACTGCTCAGCCGTAGACCGCGATCGTTCATGGACTCGAATATCTCGAGAGCCATGTCTTGGTTGGGTGCGCCGATATCGACGAATATCACGCGATTCTGGAGCCAGTCGACAAAGTAAGGCAGTGCGTTGTCTGGGATATCGCTCGGGAATCGCGCAGTGATCGTCTCGAACCTGTGCCAGAGATTTCGAACTGACGGAGTTTCGTCGTCTGGATTGAAGTCATTGCCATCCAACATTGCCTGGAGACATTTCTGGCGCTCGTCGACGTCGAGGTTGAACGTTCTTTTGCCATAGAGGGACGAAAAGATGAGAGAGTTTAGGGTCTGCGCCTCCTCGTTGTCGCTCGTCTCGGTGAGTCTAATGCGGAGATAGATCAGCAAGAGGCTTAAGGTGGTTATTCGCTGTTGACCGTCGACTAAGTATCGCACATCGCCGCGTTGTGCAGTGACTATTGGGCCAAGAAAGTAGGGCCGGTATGAAGCTACTTGCTGGCGCTCGTGGCTAGGATCGTACTGGTTGAAGAAGCGGCCGATCAGGTCATCAACCAGCTCACCAACCTGGGCCTCTTCCCAGTTGTACTCCCGCTGGTAGAAATCAAGGCCGTAGCGGCTGTCCGAGAGCAGCTGTCTAACCGTCCGAGATGTCCCGGTGATCTGCTGGATGTCGACGGCCATGAGACCTTCCTTCCCCCAGTCCTCAAGAGTTATCATAGTCGGCAATATGCACGGCGAACTCCATCGGTGGTTGCGATTGATCGTGTGACGTAGATCTATCAGTCTAAGCGGTATGGCTTCAATGTGTCTTGTGGTTGTCGGTGGCGAGACGTCCGTCCTGTATCCGTCGATTATGGATCGGCCGCCGCCGACACCGTGGCTGGCTCCCGGGGTGACCGCAACGGCACTTGCTGGCGTGCGACCCCTGCGCGCGCTGCGAGACCGCTGTACTTGACCGGTGGCCTGGTCCGAGACCACCGAGGGCGGAATGCGTTGCGCCCTCGGTGGGCATCGCGGGACTTGGACGACCTCGCCGCGACGCCCAAGGTCCGTTCTGGAGTCGTGCACGGCCTGTAAGGTCAACCTGGTCGGCGACAGGGAGGATGGTTCGGCGATGCATGCACGGGTGAGCCGACAGTCGCTTCGTCTTCGACACCGTGAAGCCCGGAGCCGGTTGACCGGGCGGTGCCGCTGCGGTGATGAGCAAGACTGAACCGAAGATGGCGAGGGCCTATGGCGTGACACTTCGGCGGACCGCGCCGCTGCGGCTTCACGCGCATGTCGACGCCCCATCGCCCGACGAGTGGTCCGAGTGGGCTCGGGGGTCGGACCGACCGATTGCGATCGACTTGTTCTGCGGCGCGGGAGGCCTCAGCGAGGGACTGGAGTCGGCGGGGTTCCGGGTCGCGCTCGCTGTCGATCTGGACGAGTGGGCGCTGGAGACCCATGCCCACAACTTTCCCGGACTTGCACTCTGCAGGGACTTGGCCGAGGAGAGTGTTCGAGAGGAGATCGCTCGGCTATTGGAAGGCGTTGACGTCGGTTTGATTGCAGGCGGACCGCCGTGCCAGCCCTATTCGCGGGCCGGGCGGTCGAAGATTCGCAGCCTCGTCGCCCTCGGAGTCCGTGGTCGCCATGATGTCAGGCGGGAGCTGTGGCGAGCCTTCGTTGATCTGGTTGAGCGAGTCCGACCTCGGGCCGTTGTCATGGAGAACGTCCCGGACATGGCGCTCGGCGACGACATGGTCGTCCTACGCGTGATGCTGGACAGCCTTGAGCGTGCCGGATACGAGGTCGATGCGCGGATCATGGATACCTGGCTGTACGGGGTGCCGCAGCATCGGCAGAGGCTGATTCTTGCCGGTGTCCGAGCGGGCGCGGGCTTCGCATGGCCGGAGGCGACGGAGCAGATCACGGTCAGAGATGCGATTGGCGACCTTCCTGTCCTCGAAGTGATGCCGGATGCCCCGATTGGGGCGGAGGTCGTCGACTACGGCACGCCGGAAATGAGCGATTTCGCCAAGAGGGCGCGGAAGGGTTGCGTCGGTGCGGACGCGGAGGTCGTGTTCGACCATCACACCCGTGCGGTGCGGGCGGACGATTACGAGGCATTCAGAATGATGACCTCGGACACGCTCTACTCGGCCCTGCCTGATTCGATGAAGCGCTACAGGGACGACATATTCAACGACAAGTACAACCGGCTCGACTGGTCCAGTTGTGCGCGATCCATCACTGCCCACATCGCCAAGGACGGGTACTGGTACATCCACCCCGAGCAGCACCGTACGCTGACGGTCAGGGAAGCAGCGCGGCTGCAGACGTTTCCCGACACCTTCCGCTTCGCCGGGTCCCGATCACACCGCTTCCGCCAGATCGGGAACGCGGTCCCGCCCGTGCTCGGGGAGTTGATCGGATCCGCGATCCTCGACGGTCTCCGGGGTGAGTTCCGGAACCTACCCAGCCGATCCGCGAGCCGCGCGACCGTCCGCGACCGACTCGGCTATTGGGCTACTCAGGACGCGGAGTCCGCACCGTGGGCGTATCCGGGCGACCCGTGGCCTGTGGCGGTCGGCTTGATTGTTCCGTCTCGCGGCGTCACCGACGTGCAGACACCGAGCGACGTGCTGGGGGTGGCCCCGACTCTGCGCGACGCCACGCCCAAGGCGTTCGAGGCGATCCTCGGATTGGCCATTCCCGGTCCCCGCCGGCGTGCTGTCGAGCGTCTCGCGTCGGCGGTCGCACATGTTCGTGAGCGGACCGAAGGCTGGGATTCCGACGACTGGTACCGCCTGGCAGGGCTCGGGCCCACGGGGCGCAATTGGTTTGCCCTCATGACAGGCCGGTCGAAGGGCCTCGTGGCGTCAGCTGGGGCGCTCCGCGTGACCGCGAGGGTGACGGGGACCGAGGTGGACGCTCGCTGCCGGAACTCGGCCGGTCGGATTGAGTTGGCCAAGCTGATAGGCGGTGGGGATGACGCAGCGCTGTTGAACGTCGCCATGCATCGACTCGGGCAGTCCGTCTGCACGCCCTCCGACCCGGCCTGCGGCATCTGCCCGGTGCGGGCCGTCTGTCTGCGCGAGTTCGGGCACCGTGCCGGTGGTCTGCAACCGGTCCATGACGGCGGTCACCTGTAGGCTCGAAACTGCTGGCGGCCGCAATCCGGACTCCGGGAGGAAAGGGGCGAACTCAGTATGCCCTTGAAGCGAATGCGATGAAGGCCGATTCTATTGCCGTGCTGGCACCGGATTGTTCCCGCCCCGACCGTCTTCGCCTGCGTGCACGGTCCCGCCTCATGGCCATACTCGGCCACGAACTCATCAGCAGTGACGTCGTTGCCATTACTGAGTTGGTGAAGAACTCCTTTGACGCCGACGCGCGCATGGTGCTCATCAGGCTGACGGGCAGACCGGATGCCGACGGATCCATCGGCGCCGCCACCGGTACAATCGAGATTCTCGACGACGGTCACGGGATGAGCGAGGCGACCATCCGCGAGACGTGGCTCGAGCCGGCCACTGGGTTTCGTCGCAAACATGTGACCACCCCGGACGGGCGCAGGGTTCTGGGCGAGAAGGGCGTCGGCCGCTTCGCCGCGGCCAAGGTCGGCGACCGATTGGACCTGACGTCGAAGGCCGTGGACGCAGACGAGGTGCATCTGGCCGTGGACTGGTCGGCGTTCGAGGACGACGCCAAATACCTCGACGAAATCGAGTTGCAGTTCGACGTCCGTCAGGACGGGGTGTTCGGGCGCGGTGGCTCGATCTCTGCAACCTGGGAGGAGATGGCAGCGCTCCGTCTCGGTCGTGTTCGCCCACCCACCGGCGAGCGCGGAACGCTCTTGTCCATCAGCGGGCTGCGCAGTGCGTGGACGCCGGACTCGGTGCGCAAGCTAGAGCTATCGCTTCAGCGCCTGATAAGTCCATTCGACGAAGTACCGGAGATCGCCGACGACTTCCAGATCGTGCTCGTCGCGCCCGCGAGTCTCGGACTCCAGAGCGGCCTCATCCGGCGCCCGGACATCCTGCAGAAGCCTCACTACAGGCTCAATGCCGAGGTCAACGACTTGGGTAGAGCCACAGTGATGGTCGAACTTCGCAACGGCGACGGATATGTCACTGAGCGAACGCTGGAGAGTGCGCGCGACGACGACACGCCGAAGTGCGGTCCCTTCGAGTTGCGTCTCAACGTCTGGGATCGGGATACCGCCTCCCTACGCGAGCTGGCGGAAGAGGTCGGAAGCACGAGGCTCGCACGAGAGGTTCTGGATTCTGTGTCGGGCGTGAGCATCTATCGGGATGGTTTCCGTGTTCTGCCTTTCGGCGAGCCCGACGACGACTGGCTCCGGCTCGACCATCGACGCGTCCAAGAGCCGACACAGCGTCTTTCCAACAACCAGATCGTTGGCTACCTGCTCATCTGCCGGGACGCCAATCTCGGACTCACCGATCAGACCAATCGCGAAGGCCTCATCGCAGGTCCTGCCTTGGACGATCTGCGGTTCGCGGTCCTGCAGCTCCTGAAGACGCTCGAAGTGGAGCGGTACAAGCTCCGCCCTCGGCAACCGCGCAAACCCAAGTCCGGGCTGTTAGACCGCATTGATCTGGGCGAACTGAGGAATACCGTCGCCCTTGAGGTGCCAGCCGATTCACCCGCTCTCGTGAAGCTCGACGAGATGCAGGAGCATGTCGACGATCGGATCGAGATGGTCGGCGAGGTCCTGTCTCGCTACCACCGGTTGGCAACTCTCGGACAACTTGTCGACAGGGTTGTGCATGAACTCGCCCAACCACTTGTGGTGATCGGTACTGCTGCCGTGTTGGGGAGCGAGTCGGTTGATGACTCCCCTGCGGCGGCTGCGACAGATGGGCACCGGCACGCGTTGTTGGAGACGCTCGGCGGCTACTTCACGACGATCACCAGCCAGGCGGGTGTCGCCAACGATGTGCTGCGACGGATCGCCCCCTTCGGTGGCCGCCGCCGCGGCCGACCCGAGAAATACTTGATCGAGTCTGCGATTCGCGACGCGGTCTCCCTCATGCGACAGGAGGTCGACTCGATCGGCGCGGAGGTCCGGATCCCTCAATCGACACACGAGGTCGCGTTGGACGGAACCGAGTTCCAAGAGGTCATGGTCAATCTCCTGAGCAACAGCCTTCACTGGTTGCGGAAAGTGGACAAGAAGTCCCGGGTCATCTCGATAGACGTGCAGAGGAGCGCCGACAACATTGTGTCCGTAGTCTTCGAGGATTCCGGCCCGGGAGTCCCCGAGCGCGACCGGGACTACATCTTCGACCCTTACTTCACCACGAAGCCGAACGGTGTTGGCCTTGGGCTGTCAATCGCCGGTGAGATCGTCAAAGACTACTACGGAGGCGACCTGGAGTTGCTCTCCCCCGGCGAACTCGGTGGGGCGCGATTCCGCGCCACCTTCAGGAAGCGGGTGGGATGACTGAGCCGTGGCGAATCCTCATCGTTGAAGATGAGGAGCAACTCGGTCCGTTGGTAGCGGAGTCGGTCCTTTCGGCCGCTCGGAGCGATGAGGGCGGGGATCCAATCCCTAGCATAGAGTCGAAGTTCTCCGATGCCATGACGAGGATTGCCGCAGAGAGGTTCGATCTCCTGATTCTCGACGTGCGCGATCAGGCGAAAGCGGCATTGGGGCAGCAGGGGGCCGAATCGGATCCGGGCATTGGTGTATTCGAAGAGATCCGCCGACGCCGATTCATTCCAATCATCTTCTACACCGCAGTTCCAGATGAGGTTGAGCTACTTGGCAATCCCCCTTTCGTCCAAGTCGTGTCGAAGATTGCCGAGGACCCGGTCCGTGAACTACGCGAAGCAGTCACGCTTGCATTCCGATCCGACTTCCCTCGGATCTACCGTCTGTTGGAAGATCACTCAGCCGCGGTGACGCGAGACTTCATGGTTGAGTTCGTGGAGAACAACTGGGACACGCTCGCGGACAACAGAGCCGACATGATGCATCTGCTCTTGCGTCACCTCAGTGTTTCCCTCGGCCACGGCGCAGCGGAGATGACCGCTCGGCTGGGTTACGGCACCCGGGACGGATCGGAAGACACGGTCCACGCCTCTCGGTACTACTCGGCGCTGCCATCAGAGGAGTACACGACCGGCGATGTCCTCCGTGGGCCCCGATTCCTGCCCACGAACGACGACGGAAGCGAGCCGGTCTGCTGGTACGTGATCGTAACACCCTCGTGTGATTTTGTGGAGGGTCGAAAGAAGGCAGAGTTTGTTGTGCTCTTGGAGTGTCGACCGCTCGAGTCGTTCGACGAGTACAGCAGGTTGGTGAAGGCAGGATCGGAAGACTCCAGCCTCGGGAGATCGTCGGACCGATTGAAGAGTCTGCTGGGGTCTCGTCCGCACGGTCGGCCACAAGACAGGTACCACTACCTTCCAGCCGCGTGGACGGTGCCGCATCTCATGGTCGACAATCAGCAGGTTGTCAGCGTTCCGTACAACGAACTCGTTGAAGCCTACAAGAAGGTTGCCTCACTCGACAGCCGATTCGCCGAGGAACTCGTCCATCGATTCACTCGCTACGTCGGGCGCTTGGGTACCCCCGACTTGGATCTCGATGCGATCGTGACGCGTATGGTGCAGGACGCGAGAGGATAGGAGCAGATCGGTGGCACTAGCACGTAGCGAGATCCTCCGACGAGTCCGGGCGGAGGTGGCCGCTGGCAGGCCCGTGGTGGGCTGCGGGGCCGGCACCGGCATCTCCGCCAAGTGCGCCGAGGCGGGCGGGGCGGACCTCATCATCATCTACAACTCGGGGCGCTACCGCATGGCCGGCCGCGGCTCGCTGGCGGGCCTCATGCCCTACGGCGACGCCAACGGGATCGTGGTCGAGATGGCCGCCGAGGTGCTCCCCGTGGTGACCGACACGCCGGTCCTGGCAGGGGTCTGCGGCACCGACCCGTTCCGCCTCATGCCGGTGTTCCTGAAGCAGCTGGCCGAGATCGGCTTCTCGGGCGTCCAGAACTTCCCGACGGTCGGGCTCATCGACGGCTCGTTCAGGAGCAACCTGGAAGGCACCGGAATGGGCTACGGCAAGGAGGTCGACGCCATCCACCAGGCGCACCTGCTGGATCTGTTCACCTCCCCGTACGTCTTCGACGAAGCTCAGGCCGTGCTGATGGCCGAAGCGGGCGCCGACATGCTCGTCGCCCACGTGGGGCTCACCACGTCGGGCTCCATCGGTGCCACCGACGCCATGACCCTCGACGAGGCCATCGAGACCGTGGAGGCGATCGCCGGGGCGGGCCACGGGGTCCGCGACGATCTCCTGGTCATCTGCCACGGCGGCCCCTTCGACGAGCCGCAGAACGTGGGGGAGGCGCTGTCGAGGCTTCCCGCCAGCGTCGGGTTCTTCGGAGCCTCGAGCATCGAACGCCTCCCCACCGAGCGCGCCATCACCGAGCAGGTGAGGTCGTTCAAGGCCCTCGAACTGGCCTGAGAGGCGCCGTCGCGTGGTTCGACGCTGATCTAACGGCGGCGATAGGCCTCGCGGCGATGCGCGACTCGAACAACGAGGACCACCAGTTCATCGTCGAGCACTTCGTACACCACCCTGTAGTCGCCGACGCGTACGCGGCGAAGGCCCCGCAAGGCTCCTTTCAGCGGGTAGCCCGCATGCGGCTGCTCGCCGAGGCGATCGATGGCGTACACGATGCGCTCGCGATCCTGGCGAGCAATCTGTGCCAGGTCTCGGGTCGCGCTGCGCTTGATCCGAACCGAGTATGCGGCCATCGACGACGGCTGCTGCGCCATCCCTCGTTCTCGGGTCGCGCTGCGTTCAATCCGAGCAGAGCAACTCGTGTCTGACCCGGTCCCAATCGAGTACCGGGTCGGCTGGGTCTCGCAGGCGCTCAAGGGCCACCTCGAGATCGTCATAGTCCTCCAGATAGCGTTCCAAGGCCTGGCGAATGATGTCGGCCCGGCTGCGCTTCAAATCCGCAGCGGCCGCATCGAGTGCCTCAACAAGCTCGTTGGGGACCCGGGCGGTGATCTGGCTCATGCGGACTCCTTGGCCGGCCGGCGGTCGATCGAGTTGTTTGACATCACTGTAATGTCAGGTGATCCCACTGGCAACAAGCAACGCGCGCACCGGCATTGTTCGCCGGCGCCGGGCGACCGGCTCGGGCCCGCGGATCGCTACCGGACCGGCCCGAATCCTGCGCCGCCGCGCATCGAGGCGGCTGCTCCCGAACCCGGCTGAGCAGGTCGGCGATCGAGCCGGACGATCTGCGACTTCAGATGTGACGCAAGCCGACCGGGTCTCGAAGCCGGGAGCCGGCGAGTTCACGTGGAGCCTGGTCGGGAGATAGGGTGCGGCTGTCGCGGCTGCTCACAGGTGCTTTCCGTGCTCGCGGGTTCGAGTCGAGTCGGCGGGCGGGAGCAGGTTGCGACGGAGTTGACCCGGCATTCGCAGAGAGGAGACGCGATGGGTGATCTCAGTGCAGCCGCCGATGCGGTATTGGACGGTGTTGTTTCGGGGTCGCCACGCGTTCCCGGCGTCTCTGCGGTCGCCACCGACCGCGACGGCGTCATCTATGCCGGCGCCAGGGGTGAGCGCGTCCTTGGGGGAGACCCCTTCACGACCGACACCGTGGTTGCGATCTTCTCGACGACCAAGGCCATCGGCGGCACCGCCTGCCTGCAGCTGGTCGAGCAGGGCGACCTGGACCTGGACGCCCCGGCGAAGGAGTACGCGCCGAGGATCGGCAACCTCGAGGTGCTCGACGGCTTCGACGACGACGGCACGCCCCGCCTGCGCCCGCCCCGCGGCGACGTCACGACCCGCCAGTTGCTCTGCCATACCGCCGGGCTCACCTACGACTTCTTCAACGAGACGTACACGAGGCTGGCCAACGAGCAGGGCCAGCCGTGGGTGGTGGACGCCTCCTACGCCTCCATCAAGCAGAGGGCTGGAGGGCCTGTAAGAATCCGGAACCATGAACCAGATCGATCGCCTGCAGATCATCGATCAGCTACTGAATGAGTTTCGGCAGCGAAATGACGTTCCGGCTGTTGGCGCCTCGATCGTCGACTCCGATGGGGATGCGATCAGTCACGTCGTCGGCGTGCGTCGACGCGATTCGCCGGGCGAGGCTGTGGTGTCCGATAGATGGCACGTTGGCTCTTGTACCAAGTCGATAACGGTGGCGCTCTGGGCCCGTCTAGTTGAGTTGGGCTTTGCCGAGTGGCGTACTCCGCTGCGCGAGATCTTTGGAGATCTGCGACCCGGTGATGCGCGGTGGGCGGAAGTCAGGATCGGTGATGTGCTGCAGTGCCGTGCCGGATTCCCTCCGAACCTCCGTCGCGAGCTCTTCAAAGCCGCCTACGAGGACACTAGACCACTCCCGGAGCAACGTTCAGATGTCGTCGAACAGTCTCTCCAGCGTCGTCCCATCCGATCCGGCAAGTTCAAGTATTCGAACCTGAGCTACATCGTCGCCGGCGCCGCGATTGATCGTGTCGCACAGACCAGTTTTGAGAACGCCCTGCAACGCTACGTACTGCAACCGCTCGGAGTTGCGACGGCCGGCTTCGGTGCCCCGGATGAGATATGCGGCCATAGACCGAGAGTCATTTTGAGGGGCGTGGGTGCGTTACGGGGTCCGCCGACAAGTCTGGGCGATCCCAAGAGTGACAATCCGCGGGTGTACTCGTCGGCAGGATGCCTGCATCTAGCTCTTGACGACTGGAGCGCCTTGATGCGGATCTTTCTTGCCGGCAATGGCACAGGACTGTTGCACGAAGACTCGCTCAAGAGGATCTTCCGTCCTCCCGCACGGTCTGGCCAATCAATGTCGATGGGTTGGATGCAGCCGATCCCAATCATGGGCGTTCCATATTTCATGCAGGGTTCCAACACCTTGTGGTCTGCGACCGCGATGGTGGCCGTGGATCGAAGCAAGAGCGCGCTGGTCGTCTGTAACGATGGACGGTCACGAGTACTACGCCGATCCGTGCCGTTGGCGGTCTTTCTGCTGGCGCTGTGAGGGGCGGAGTCCGACTCCCTCCTCACGGTGCAATGAACGGTCGGGCTAGCCGGTGGCCTGCGTCGTCCTCCCGGCCATTGCCAGAGCCAACTCGTCCATGTCGAGGTCTCGCACAGAGCGTTCGAGCACGATGCGCCCCCGGAACAGCACGATGAGGCGGTCGCTCAGTTTGAGGAGCTCCTCTAGATCCATCGACAGCAGCAGCACCGCGGCGCTGCCGTGCTTGACTTCGAGCAGGCGGCGGTGGACGTAGTCGATGGCGCCGACGTCGAGGCCCCATGTGGGGTTGTCCGCCACGAGGACTTGCGGCGCCCTCGACAGTTCCCGGGCCAGGACCACCTTCTGCTGGTTGCCGCCCGAGAGGCTCGAGGCCAGCAGGTCCGGGTCGGGCGGGCGCACGTCGTACTCCTCGAGCAGTTCCCGGGCTCGGCGGCGGACGCTGCGCCAGTCCAGGAGGCCGGTCTTGTTGTAGGCGCCGGCGGGGATGTCGGACATGGCGATGTTCTCCGCCACAGTCATGTCGAGGATGAGGCCCCAGGTGTGGCGATCCTCGGGGATCACCGCCAAGCCGGCGCTGCGAAGGGCGCTCGTGCCGGCGCCGGTGACGTCCTCCCCGGCGATGTGGACGGTGCCGGACTCCGCCGCCTCGAGCCCGCAGACGCAGTTGACGAGGGTGCGCTGGCCGTTGCCCTCCACGCCCGCCACGCCGAGGATCTCACCGGGCCGCACGATGAAGGAGATGTCGTCGAGGTGGTCGGCGCCCTCGCCGGGGGCGTTCAATCCGCGCACCTCCAGCAGGGGGACGTCATCAGTCCACGGGGCGTGGTCGCTCTCCACGGCGGCGATCTCGTGGCCGGTCATGGCTCGTGTGAGGCTGCGCTCGTCGAAGTCGCCGCGCTCGGTGGTCGAGACCTTCCTGCCTGCTCGGAGCACCGTGACGCGGTCGGCCACCTCCATCACCTCGCCCAGCTTGTGGGTCACGAGCACTATGGAGCACCCGCGCTCCCGGAGGTCGCGCAGGATCTTCAACAGGTTCTCGATCTGCCGGGGGCCGAGCAGCGAGGTGGGTTCGTCGAGGATCAGGATCGTGGCGCCCCGGTAGAGCACTTTCAGGATCTCAACCCGCTGCTGCAGGTCGACCGGCAGGTCCTGCACCGCTGTGTGCGGGGCGATCGGCATGCCGAAGCGTTCGGCCAGCGCGGTCGTCTCCGCGCCGATGGCGCCGCGCCTGAACCGGAGGTCCGTCGCCGGGCGCGACCCTAGGACGATGTTCTCGGCCACGCTGAAGGTGGGGACTAGGGAGAAGTGCTGATGCACCATGCCGATGCCCAACTCCAGGGCGTCGTGCGGGGAGTGGATGTCGACCTGACTGCCGCCCACATGGATCGTCCCGGCGTCGGGCAGGACGTGGCCGAACATGACGTTCATGAGCGTCGTCTTGCCGGCGCCGTTCTCGCCCAGCAGCACGTGGATCTCGCCGGCGCGCAGACCGAAGTCGATGTCGACGTTGGCTCTCGTCTCGCCGTAGCTCTTGGAGACGCCGCGCAGTTCGACGACGCTGCCGTCGGTTGATCCGGTCACGGCACCGCTCCCCGATCGGCTCTAGCGCCCGTCGCCGTCGCCGGAGGCCGCCCGCCAGACCTTCTCCGGCGTGAACGGCATGTCCAGGTGGCGGACCCCGAACGGCGCCAGGGCGTCGAGGACGGCACTCTGCACCGCGGGGGTGGCGCCCACGGTCCCGGCCTCGCCGATGCCCTTGGCGCCGAGGGGGTTGAGCGGCGTGGGTGTCGTGTTGCGGTGGGTCTCGAAGTCGCAGAACTCCGCCGCGGAGGGGATGAGGTAGTCCCCGAAGTTGGTGGTGCGGGGCCCGCCGCCGGCGTCGTAGACCATCTCCTCCCAGAGCGCTTGGGCGATGCCTTGGGCGATGCCGCCGTGCTGCTGACCCTCGGCCAGCAGCGGGTTGATGACGTTGCCGCAGTCGTCCACGCAGAGGTGGCGCAGTTGGCGCACGTCCCCGGTCTCGGTGTCCACCTCCACGACGGCCACGTGTGTGCCGAACGGGAAGCTCCGGGCGCCTTGGTCGAAGTCGCATTCGGCTGCCAGGGGCTCGGGGGACAGTTCGGCGAGCCTGCGCCACGAGAGCACGGTGTCCGGCGACCCGGCCACGCCGAGGCCCTCGCCGTGATAGACCGCGATGTCGTCCACGTTCGCCTCGAGGTGCCCAGCGGCGACCTGGCGGGCCTGGTCCGCCACGGCGGCAGCGGCGCGGTCGATGGCCGATCCGCCCAGCTGCAGGGAGCGCGACCCGTAAGTGCCGTTGCCGCGGGGAACCAAGTCGGTGTCGGACTGGACGACGGTGATGTGCTCCCAACCGATGCCCAGCTGCTCC
>JAPOYM010000164.1 GCA_026706565.1 bacterium | reverse complement strand
CCACGGGTTCCAGGACCGTGACGATACCGGCGGGCGGGAGCGTCAGCCACGCCGTCGCCACGCTGGACGACGCCGCCGACGAGGCCGACGGCTCGGTCACCGTGACCGTGAACGCGGCCGCCGGCTATACCGTCTCGTCGACGCGGGCGGCGGCGACGGTGTCCGTCGCCGACAACGACGCGCCGCCGCGGCGGAGCTGCGTCACCGCGGACGCCGCCCTGCTGGCGCAGGTCCTCGCCAAGACCGGGGACCCGTGGAACGGGGCGCGGCCCGACCTGGTGGAGACGTTCACGCGCGCCTACCGCACGATGCTGGGTACGGACGCCTACACGGTGGCGGCGCTCAAGGCGCGTCCCGACCGGCAGACGCCGAACTGGCAGGGCGCCGGCCCCAACGCGCTCTGGCAAGAGGTGTACGCCGAACTGGACCGGCTCGAGGCCTGCCGCGCCACGCCGGACACACCGGACACGCCGGAGTCCGACCCGGAGATCAGCGTGACGGCGGGCTCCGGCGTGACCGAGGGCGGCAGCGCCTCCTTCACCGTCACGGCCAGCCCGGCGCCCTCCGCGCCGCTCACGGTCACCCTGACCGTCACGCAGCAGGGCGACTACGGCGTCTCGACGGGCACGAAGACCGTCACGATCCCGACCACGGGCAGCAAGAGCTACGCCGTGGCCACGGCCGGCGACAGCGCCGACGAGGCCGACGGCTCGGTCACCGTCACCCTCAAGGCGGGCCAGGGCTACAGCGTCTCCTCGACGCGGGGCGCGGCCACGGTCGCCGTCTCCGACGACGACGACCCGCCGCCCGCGACGCCGCAGCTCAGCGTCACCGCCGGCAGCGGGATCACCGAGGGCGGCTCCGCCTCCTTCACCATCACCGCCAGCCCGGCGCCCGTCGCGCCGCTGACCGTGACGCTGACCGTCACGCAGCAGGGCGACTACGGCGTCTCGACGGGCACGAAGACCGTCACCGTCCCCGCGAGCGGCAGCAAGGCCTACACGGTCGCCACGGCCGGCGACAGCGCCGACGAAGCCGACGGCTCGGTCACCGTCACCCTGCAGGCAGGCAGCGGCTACACCGTCTCCTCGCAGGGCACAGCCACGGTCGTCGTCTCGGACGACGACGACCCGGCGCCAGCGACGCCGCAGCTCAGCGTCACCGCCGGCAGCGGGATCACCGAGGGCGTCACCGCCAGGTTCGTGCTCAAGGCCAGCCCGGCGCTGGCCAGCCCGCTGACCGTCACGGTGACGGTCACGCAGCAGGGCGACTACGGCGTCTCGACGGGCGCGAAGACCGTCACCATCCCCGTGAGCGGCAGCAAGGCCTACACGGTCGCCACGGCCGGCGACAGCGCCGACGAGGCGAGCGGCTCGGTCACCCTCACCCTCAACGCGGGCCAGGGCTACACCGTCTCCTCCACGCGGGGCGAGGCATCCGTCAGCGTCTCCGACGACGACGCGACCACGGTCACGCTCGCGGCCGACGCCCAAGACGCCATCGCCGAGGACGGGGGCGTGCGCGAGATCACCCTCACGCTGGGGCGGGCGCTGGCCGCGGGCGAGCGCCTGACCGTCCCCCTGGAGGTGTCGGGCGCAACCGCGGGCGACCACTACACCCTCGCGCTGAAGGAGGGAGCCGGCCTCAACGCGCACGTGACGCTGCTGGAGGAGGACCCCCACAGCGCCCAGCGCCCGGCCGTGGTCTTCGCGCCCGGCGCCGAGGAGGCGAGGCTGCTGCTCACGGCCAGGCCCAACGACGACGCCGTGGAGCGCAGCGTGCGGGTCGCCTTCGGCTCGGGCCGGCGCGCGCCCTCGGGGCTGGGCCTGGCGGGCGGCGTCAGGGTCGCGGGCGAGGCGCTGGAGGTGGCGATCGCCAACGACGACGCGCCCGCGGCGCGGCCGACCGTCTCGGTCGAGCCCGCCTCCGCCAGCGAGGGCGCCGACGAGCTCGTCTTCCGGGTGACCCTCTCGGAGGCGTCCCCGGAGGCGGTGACGGTCAGCTGGTACACCGCGAACAACAATGATCGGGACAAGCAGTCGGCTCGGGCCGGCTCCGACTACGAGTACTGGCGCGGCACGATCACGATCGCGGCCGGCCAGACCTCCGGCAGCGGCCGGATCTGGCTGCTGCAGGACAACCTCAAGGAGGGCCCCGAGGCCTTCGACGTCTGGCTCTTGCCCAACGTGCGCGGCGCCGACATCGCCGTCCAGCGCGCGGTCATGACCATCGTCGACGACGACTAGCCCGACCCGCCCCGGCGACCAGGAGGCCCCGTGCGCGCGCCTGGGGGGGCACGGGGCTTCCTCGCGTCCCGGGCGCGCGGCGCGTTCGGCGCGTACCGCCCCGGCGGGCTGAACGGTCCCGCGCGCGCTCCCGCCGGGGATGCCGGACGCTACTCGATCGGGTACCATTCGCGCATGCTCGGAGGGATTCCCGGTGGCTGTTGACGGAGTGGGCGTACCCCCCCCCCCGCGATTCCGCCCGCCTGACGCGCCGCCGGGGCCGCGCGAGGCTCGCCATGCAGCGGCCCGCTAGCCCCGCCGCCCGCCGCCGGCGCCCCCTTCTCCTCCTCCTCCCCGCGCTCCTGCTGCTCGTCCTGGTCGCCGGCCCCGGGCCGGAGGCCTCGGCGCAGACCACGCCCCAAGCCGTCCCGGACGCCGACGTCCACGTCGTGCCCGCCGACTGGGCGCTGAAGCCCTCGGGCCTGGGCGCCGGCGACCGCTTCC
>JAPOYM010000108.1 GCA_026706565.1 bacterium | reverse complement strand
AGTGGCCGGTGGACGATGGCGCGATCCGGGCCGCGGGCGGGGCCGTACGGCGGAGGGTCTGCACGCCTGGCGAGGTCGCGCACGTTGATGCAGGCGATCAACAGCACGAGGGCGGTCGCCACGGTCAGCGCCAGCAGCGCCGGGCCGGTACTCGCCGACCATCTCTTCTAGCAGCGGCACGACCCGCACCGCGTTCTCGGGGCGGCTGTCCGCTCCCCAGTCTGCCCGCGGCGTCAATCAGCATGCGGAGGTCCATGCCCCCGCCTTGAAACGCGTGCTGGCCTCCGCGGTCGCCTGCTCCGGCGACACCCTCGGCGCGAGGCGCCCGAGGGCGTTGAAGGCCATCATGGTCATCACTCGAGGTTGCTCCCCCGCTACGACCCATCGGCGGCGTGAAGGGCGGAACGACGAACGGGATCCGGAACTCGCTGTCCGGGGTTGGGAAGTAGAAGCCCTCGGACAGCACATCGACCACCGTGCGCGGCTCTGCGTTCAGGTCCAGCACCGCACCGACGAATGTCCGGATCCGATGCGAAGTGGGTGGTCCACGCGCGGTGGCTCAACTCAACAGCACCACCCGGTCGGCACTTTCTCGCGCCTCCTCCTCCGCGAAGAGCCGGCCAAGATGCGGACTGCTGCAACTCGGCCAAAGGCCGAGCCACCCAAATCCCCATTCGTCCTCGGTCGTCCACCGGCGAGCGATCGATGATCAACCAGTCCAGCACGCACCCAACATCTCTCGAACTGCTCTCTCCGGCATCTCCACGCCGATGGTTCTTCCCGGTAGCTCGACAGCGGTCGTGTTCGCTTGCGTAGCTCTCACGAAGATCGAACTGGGGCCAGCTCGTCTCGAGCTGCGGCTTCCGGGCGCCGGACTGGCGCATTTCGCGCGGCGTGAACGAGGCCACTGCGAGCGTCACGGACGGGCGGTCGGTCAGAAGCGGTGCTTCAGGGCCAGGGTCACCGCCTGGTAGCCGATGCCGCCGAACGCCAGCGTGGCGCCGAAGGGAGTCACGCCATCTGCGTGGACCGGCGCGTGGCTGCGAACCTGCGTCCACATCACGTCGCCGTCGATGTCGTCGAAGCGGGTCCAGCGTACCTTCGCGCCCAGCGATGTGCGCTCGGTCAGCGCGTAGTCGAAGCCGGCCAGCACTTGGAAGCCGAAGACGGTCTTGCCGACCTTGTCATCGAGGATGCTGGTGGTGCCCGCGGCAGCACGCTTGGCGGCCTCGGGCCAGTCGGGGTCGAACTCGATCTGCAGGTACTCGGCGGCCGGTTTGCTGGTGAACTGGGTGTAGTAGCTCAACTCGGTGACGGCCCAGCCGACCCCCGCCCCGACGTACGGCGTCCAGCGCGAGTCGTTCAGGAAGTCGTAGTACGCGTTGGCGAAGACTTGGTGGGCGTGATGGTCGCCGATCCACTCCTCCACGTCGTTGGCCCACTCGGTGTTCTTGCCGGCCACTCTCGGGTTCTTCGTGCCGCCGAGCGGCTTCACGTCGTCTCCCTGGTAGCGGTTGACGTACTCCACCTCGAAGCGGGGCCCGCCGGCCGCGTAGCCGAAGATGAAGCCGCTCGCGAACCCGACGCCGGGGTCGAACTCGTTGGCGATCAGGACCCCAGGCGTGTTGTCGCGGCAGACCGCGTCGTCGGGCGGGCTAATGGAGGCTGGATAGAGCAGCCGATCGCATCGCGTTGGTTGGTTGACGCCGC
Source organism: bacterium (assembly GCA_026706565.1). Taxonomy (GTDB): domain Bacteria; phylum Actinomycetota; class Acidimicrobiia; order Acidimicrobiales; family CATQHL01; genus VXNF01. The sequence continues at coordinate 1,031 of JAPOYM010000108.1, read as the reverse complement.
TGACCGTCGAGTCGACGCCGGACGGGATCGCCACGCCCGTCTCAAGACCGACGTAGAACCCGGACCGGTATTCCTGGGCGCCGGCGCTGCCGGCGGCGCCCAGGATGCAGACGCCTGCGGCGGCGGCAAGGCCGGCCCGCAGCGACGAGCGAAGCAAGCGCATCGATTCCATCCGGGCATCGTACGGTGGCACGACGGGGCAGGCAAGCTGTGCCTCACGAGCGACCGAATCGACGGCGATGAGCGCGAAGGCTCGTCTCGTCCCGTGCGACCGCGGGGCGCAATACCGGCAGCCGGCGGCAGGCCACACGACGGCCCGGCGGCGAGTGAGCGCGACGCCGCCGGTGGCAAGGGGTCGAGGGGAGCGCAGCATCCCCCGCCAGCCCCAATGTACGCACATTGGTCGGCTGGCTCCTGTCACCGGTTGGGTGGCAGGAGCCAACGAATTGGCGTCTTGCGGGGGTCAGGTTCCGGCAGCATCGGACAATCGCCGTCTGGAGCGCGCGCGGCGCCGGTGTCAAGACTGACAGCCCGCCTGTGGCGGGGCGGATCGGCAGCGGAGCGTCTTGACGCCGGTGAGCACGCGCCGATGATGTGTTGGCCGACGATGCCGTCTGTGCTTCCGACCGCGCCTCCGCCGCCTCCGCACGACCTCGCGCCCGTTCATGCAGCCGGCGCCAGAACGGCCGACCGGGCAGCGAAGCGCCTTCGGCAACCGGTCGGGCTGCTGTGTCCGGACTCGCCTTGGCCGAGACCACAGCGAGTATCGATTCACGTTACCAGTCCAAGATACCGGGACGACCGAACGGTTACCCGCTGGCGCGCTGGCGCGCTGGCGCGCTGGCGCGCTGGCGCGCTGGCGGGCTGTCATGGACCGCTCTGGACGGGAATCATCGCGTGGTCCACAACGTGGTATACGGCTGATCGCGAAGTTCCAAAAGGGCCTATATTCATTGAGTTGTTTTCGATCCTCGTCTAGTACCAGACGATCTCGCCGGTGTCGCCGTGGAGCGCCAGCGTGGAGTTGTGGT
>JAPOYM010000178.1 GCA_026706565.1 bacterium | reverse complement strand
GTGGGGACATAACCGCGCTTTCCGGCGACCAGCGGCCCGAGGCTGCTGGGGTGGTTTGTGGCCTCCGGGGATGCCCCGCGGGCCTTGGCGGAGGCGGCTGGTGGGGTGGGGGAGTGGGGACATCCGTGGCGCGGGGAGCACTGCTGGGCTTGGGCGTCTGGACGTGGGTCGCCGGGGTGGGGGGTGCCTGGGGGGCGGTGGGCCGCGTCGGGTCGCGGGGCGCGGCGGAGAGAGCGCGCGGCACCCGTCGATGACTTCGTTGCCAACATCGACGGCAGTCTATTCGATCGGGGTGACACGATTGCAACCCCGGCCGCAAATTTCGTCCGACTCGGGGCCTCCCGGCTTGGCGAGCAGATTGCAGCGGTGGACTCCCGGCTCAGCGGGCGGCTCGCTGGGCTCACTGACAGCGTGAGAGTTCTGGCGCGGAGCGTCGGACGGATCGAAGGCGTGCAGGCAGCGACGCAGGCAGCGACGCAGGCTGTCCCGCCGCCCGCTGGGGCGGACACGCTCGGACTCGTTGAGTCCCGCCGAGATCGGTGCGCCCCGCGGCGCGGCGGTGAACGCGGCGGCACCGGGTGGGGACACCCCGTCGGCTGGGCGAGTCGGTCCTAAGGGGGATCGATGAGCCGCTGGCGCCGCTCATCGGCCTCGATATCTAGCGGGGGATCTAGCGGGGGAGGCCGGTGCGGATGTCCTGGCCGGTGACGAACCTCTCCTGGTCGTGCCACTCGTCGGCGGCTCTGCGCAAGGCCGGAGTGTCGCCGACAGCTCGCCGGATCTCCGCGAAGGAGTGTTCGCAGACTGCGAGAGCTGTCGCCACGTAGTCGGTCACCTGTTTGTCGGCCGATGCGCGGATCACGTCGATGTTGTCGGGATAGGTGGAGAGCGTGCGCCAGGTGGACGTCGTGTGCAGGTCGAGGTTGCGTTGGCGAATCAGGCGTTCGGCCTCTCGACGAGGATTCTCGGGGATCAACTCCAGGCACAGCCGAATGTTGTGGCCGGCATCACGCAACTCTTTCTCCGACGGCGGGTACACGCCGTGGAGGATGGCTAGCGCCTTCAGGCACAACTCCACGGCGACAGCGGAGTCCTCACAAACGCGTACCATGCGCCTGAGCCGTGCGGCTTCCCTAGCGGATGCCGGCTTCCGGTCATCGGTCTCCGGCCAGACAGCTTGAGCATTCGTCGATAGTCCAGAAAGTCTAGTAAGTACCTTATCTATGAAGTATTTGAGCGCCTCTTCAGGATTATTCATAGGTGTAGCCATCATCTTATGCCAGTTCGGCTCGGAGTATACGCCGTTGGTGGCGAGTTGCACGGCGTCGGCACGAACGACGCGCTCGAAGGAGGCCGAGACCTCGGTGGAGCGGTTGTGCCACTCGGGGCGGTCGGTGACGACCACCTGCACCGGCCAAGCGACCGCCGCCGCCGCCTGCGACTCGAGGCGGTGGCGGATGACGTGGCGCTGCGTGTAGTCGATGTCGGCGAAGATGGCCACGAGGTCGATGTCGCTGCCCGCGTCGGCGTCGCCTCGGGCCACCGACCCGTACAGCAGCACCTCCTCGGTGCCCTCGGCCACTAGGACCTGCGCCGCCGCTACGGCGTCGGCCACCGTCGGCCCGGCAGCGACCGGCGGCGACTCGGCAGCCGGGCCTACCTCGGCCTCTACCGGCGGCAGCGCACCTCCCATGCCGAGCAGACTACTCCCGCACCCCGCACCGCCCGCAGAACCACTCCCCGCTCAAATCCGAAGAGCACCATCACCGACGGTGCGGCTGGGCACGGTCCTCAGGCCAGATCCTTGCCGATGTAGTGGACGATCGGGCCGAGGTCGGTTTCGCTCCAGAGGATGAGCCAGTCGACCGCCTCGGCGGGCACCACGATTCCCCAGAGAGGGGGTAGTGGTAGCGCCTTCGCCGGAGCCGCGCGTCGCCAGGGTCATCCTCGATGGCGTCGAGCGCGTCGTTGACACGCTCATAAAGCCAAGTCCGGCCAGTGTCGGCCGCCAAGACCGTCAACTGACGATCGGACTCGGGGCTGAACAGCAATTCGGCCACGACTCCCGAGCCTAGCGCACCGGGGAGGGCAAACGGGCACTAGCAGCGAAGCCCCAATGCCCCGATGTAGGGGGCGTGGTGTATACTGTGCGGCACGCGAGCAACAATCCTGGGACAAGAGGCGCTGTCGAGGAGGCGCTGTCGAGGTTCCGGGCCTGCCTCGGACACAACCACCGCGACCCTCTCACCACTAACCATGACACAACTTGTTGAACTCGATTCGAGACGCCGTGCAGCGCTTGGCCGTCTCGGGAAACCCGAGCACCAGCGCTACCTCGTCAGTGAAGAACCCGACGGGACGCTGATCTTCACACCTGCGGTCGTCATGACGACCCACGAGGAGGCACTCCTGCGACACCCCGAGCTTGTGGGGCAGATCAATGCCGACCGGGCGAACCCGTCCCGAGCTGTCCCCTCGCAGGCCCGACGGCCTCGTTGACGCTGCGGGGTGCTTGGCGCGCGGACCCGTTGAAACTGTGGGCACAGCCCGGCAGTCAGATCGCGGCGGTGACTTCTATCGCCGCGCGGTCAGCAGGCCAGGTATTCCAGTCCCTGAGGGCCTGTGGATGTTCGCCGGGCGGGCCGGGGAGGGGCGCGGCTGCGGCTCCGCGCCGGTGGTCGGGGCGGGGCGCGGTAGCTTGGGGGCGATGGGTGCTCCGACGGTGGCCGACGCTCGCCGCGCCGCTTCGGCGT
>JAPOYM010000122.1 GCA_026706565.1 bacterium | reverse complement strand
GCCGAGTGGCGCGAACAACGGGCGCGGTTCAAGGCGCATTGGCCCTCGGTCGAGGGGTTGGAGGCGGAGGTGCGGATGCTGGAGCTGGAACTGGAGCTGGTCGAGGAGCGCCACCTGACCCTGCCGCCCGGTCAGCTGCCCTGGGAGTGGGACCAGCGCCGGCGGGAGGCACGACGACTGACGCAGCGGCTGCGGACGGCGCGCTCCAATCTGCGGCGGATGCGGTGGCGGCGGAGGTTGCTGCGGCTGCTCAGCTTGGGGCGGCTCAGGCCGTGATCCGCGTGGGGACGAACACGTGCGCCGTGTCGCCAATGCTGGCCGACGCCGCAGTTAGGATTAGTGGTCGCGCCGGACTGCGGTCGATTGACCACTGGCCGAGTCTCGCAGGCTTCAGCGGCGCTGATCGAGGAACGATTCCCGGTCTGCAGTGGAGTCTCGCTCGCGAACCGCCCGCCGAGCGGAACCATGTTGGCGATGATCACGTCTTGCATGCCGAAGGCTCGGTGTCAATCATTACCCTGCGCAGCAACATTTTGGGCCGCTGGCCGGAGACGGCTTCCCGCGTTCAGCACCAGGAATCGAGCCTGCGTTGCTTTCCGTCCGCTTCCGCTCGTACGGCTTGAACGATCTGGTCGGCGATGTCGTCGGCGGCCTGACCTCCGCCGTCGTGGCGTTGCCGATTGCGCTCGCGCTGGGTGTCGCGGTCGGTCTGGCCGGCGGTCAAGACGCCGGCAGCGGCGCCTTGGCCGGCCTCTACGGGGCGATCGCGGTGGGCTTCTTTGCCGCCGTCTTCGGCGGTACACGGGGTCAGATCTCCGGACCGACCGCGCCCATGGCGGTCGCGATGACCGTCGTCGTGCTGCAGTTCAGCCTGGCCGAGGCGTTCATGGTCGTCGTGCTGGCCGGCATCATCCAGATCGCCCTCGGCGCGTTGCGCGTCGGGCGCTTCATCGCCTATACGCCGTACTCGGTGATCTCCGGCTTCATGACCGGGATCGGCGTGATCATCATGGCGCTGCAGGTGCTGCCCTTTCTGGGCGCGCCGATCGCCTCGGGCAGCCTGGCAACCCTGATCGGCAGTTGGCCCGCCGCCTTCCGAGAGATCGATTTCCAGGCGTTGGCGATCGCGCTCGTGACGCTGCTGGCGACCGTCGCTTGGCCGCGCCGGCTGCGCCGCTTCTGCCCGCCGACCCTGGCGGCGCTCGTGCTGGGCACGCTGCTCGGCCTGCTCTGGTTGAGCAACGCGCCGACGATCGGCGACGTGCCCGCGGGCCTGCCCTCGCTGGACTGGCCGCACGCGTCCTCGGGCTCTTGGCCGCTGCTCATCCAGGCGGCGTTCGTGCTCGCCTTGATCGGTTCGATCGACGCGCTGCTGACCTCGCTGGTGGCCGACTCAATCACGCGCGACTCGCATCGCCCCAACCGCGAACTGATCGGGCAAGGCATCGGCAACAGCGTCGCGGGCCTGATCGGCGGGCTGCCCGGCGCCGGGACCACGCTGACGACCGTGGTCAACATTCGCTCAGGCGGCCGCACCGCCCTGTCCGGCGTGATCGTCGCGGCGCTGTTCCTCTCCCTGGTGCTGGGCGCCGGCTCCGTCACCGAGCCGATTCCCCAGGCCGTCCTCGCCGGTCTGCTCGTGAAGATGGGCTGGGAGATCATCGACTGGCGCTTCGTCCGTCACATCTTCCAGATCGAGCAGGGCCACGTCGTCGTGATGCTGCTCACGCTGCTGCTGACCCTGTTCGTCGATCTGATCGTGGCGGTGGGCATCGGTCTGATCGTGGCGGGCATGGCTAACGCCGTGCGCTCCGAGCGTCTGGAACTGGACCGCGTACTCTCTGTGCCGCTGCTGGAAGGGGATCCCGATGATCCCTATCTGGCGCGGATTGGTGTGGTGGCCTTGCGCGGGCGGTTCACGGTCGCATCGTCCAATGCCCTGGTGCGGGTCGTGACCGCTGATCTCGAAGACCACGAAGTCGTGATCTTCGACTTCTCGCGCACGGCGAGTCTGGACGACAGCGCCGTCTTGGTGATGGAGCAACTCTTCCAGACGGCGGCGGAGCAGGGCACGCCCTGCCTGATCGCCGGCCTGAGCGGATCTGTGGAAGCGGCTCTGCGCTCGCTGGGGGCGCTCGACGGCATTCCCGCGGACCGATTCGTCGGCAGCCTGACCGAGGCGCGCGAACTGGCGCGCACGCTGCTCGACCAGGAACGCTAAGCGACACGAACAGGCGTCCGCCGATGGCCGGCGGATGTGGCCGGGCTTGCGGTTGCCGGAGCGACGACCGGGAATGACAGCGCAACGCGCGCTATGCCTCTGGACGCGCGAGCAGCGCCAGCTGCGAGACGTGGCAGGTCTCGCACCAGAAGTCCCAGCGCAGCAGGCCGGGGTCGCCGTAGAACGGGATCATCCGCTCTAGCGTGACCCCGCAGCCCGCGTGGCCCCAGGCGCTGAGCGCGGCGTTGGCCCGCTCGACCATGAGCGCCAGCCCGCTGCGCCGGTACTCCGCCTGCGGTTCGCACTTGGCCAGAGCCGCCTCGACCTGTTTCGCCGTGATCGTCATCACGCCTCCGAACGTAGAGCATAGTCCACCGTCGTACCGAGCCGAGCGGGGGTCGACGATCCAGACCAGACCCCGAGCCGCCGCGAATCTCCTGAAACCCGACGCCCGCGCCCTGTTCACCTCTATTGGACGGGCGTACTACTGGAGATGGTTTCAGGCTTTGCCAGCATTTCCCGCCCAGAAACGCTGGAGGAT
>JAPOYM010000016.1 GCA_026706565.1 bacterium | reverse complement strand
CCCGACCGTCGCACCGGGGGAGGGGAAGATCGTGCAAACCCCGATGAGAACCACGCCAGTCATGTTACAGACTTCACTTACCGCTGTCAACTCGCCCGAGGGAGAATCTGTTTATCCTGCTCAGAGCGTGTTGAGGAATTGTTACACCTGTAACGTACCCGTTACGGGGCCGGTGAGACCCTGACTAGGGCGGCGTCGCCCTGTCCTCCGCCGCCGCACAGAGCGGCCGCTCCGAGGCCGCCGCCCCGGCGACGCAGCTCGTGGAGCAGCGTGAGCAGGACACGATTGCCCGAGGCGCCGATGGGGTGGCCGAGAGCCACCGCCCCGCCGTTCACATTGACGACGTCGTGGGGGACGCCCAGCTCGGCCATGCTGGCCAGCACGACGGCGGCGAACGCCTCGTTGATCTCGAAGAGGTCGATGTCAGCGAGGCCCACGCCGGCGGCAGCCCGCGCCTTGTGGACGGCGGCGGCCGGCTGGGTCAGCAGCGACGTGTCGGGGCCGGCCACCTGCCCGTAGGAGACGAGTCGGCCGAGAGGCGCGACGCCGAGCCGTTCGGCAGCCTCGGCGGACGCCAGGACTACCGCCGATGCGCCGTCGGAGATCTGCGAGGCGTTCCCGGCGGTCACCGTGCCGTGGGTATCGAACGCCGGGCGCAGCCGGGCCAGCGACTCAGCGCTCGTGTCGGGCCGGATTCCCTCGTCGTGGGCGACCGTCACCGGCTCGCAGCGCCGCTGGGGCGCCTCCACGGGCGCGATCTCGCTGTCGAAGAGCCCGTCCTTGGCGGCTCGCGCCGCCCGCTGGTGGGAGGCCGCTGCGAAGGCGTCCTGGCTGTCGCGGCTCATGCCACCCAGGCTCGCTAGGTGGTGCTCGGTGCTCAGGCCCATCGAGCGGCCCTCGATGGCGCACGTCAGGCCGTCGTGCATCATCGAGTCCACGAGCACCCCGTCGCCGGCCCGCAGACCGGCGCGTGCTCCCGGCACCAGGTACGGGGACCCGCTCATCGACTCCGTCCCCCCGGCCACGACGACGTCGGCGTCGCCGGAAGCGATCATCCGCGCCGCGAGATAGACGGCGTTCAGCCCCGACAGACAGACCTTGTTCACCGTGGCCGCCGGGACGGTCAGGGGGACGCCCGCCTTCGTGGCGGCGGCGCGTGCCGGCGCCTGCCCCTCGCCGGCCAGCAGGACCTGACCCATGAAGACATAGTCCACCTCTCCCGGCGGCACTCCGACCTCTTCGAGGGCGGCTCTGATGGCGAACCCGCCGAGATCGGTGGCGCTGAGGGACGACAGCGCGCCCGCGAACCGGCCGATCGGCGTCCGTGCGCCCCCCAGGATCACTGTTGAACTCATTTCGACCTCCGCTGCCGCCGGCGGTTGCGCCGGTCCACGCTAGCGGCGGGCCGCCGGGCGGCGCGTTGGGGGCCGGCGCGTTGGGCGACCAGAGCGCAGCGGGCATCATGGAGCCGTGCTGCTCACCGAGATCGACCATGTAGCCATCGCCGTGCGCGACCTCGACGCGGCGGTGGAGTATCACCGGCGGGCGTTCGGCGCCACGGTGGCGCACCGGGAGACCGTCGAACGCGACGGCGTGGAGGAGGCCCTTTTGGCGGTGGCCGACTCCTACATCCAACTCGTCGCGGCGACCCGGCCCGATTCGCCCGTGGCCCGCTTCGTCGAGAGCCGCGGCGAGGGGTTGCACCACGTCGGCTACCGCGTGGCGGACTGCGCGGCGGCGCTGGCCGCCGTGGTCGCCGCCGGCGCCACTCCGGTGGACCGCGAGCCGCGACCCGGCTCGCGCGGCACCACCGTCGCCTTCGTACACCCGCGAGGCGCCTTCGGCACGCTCGTCGAGTTGGTCGAGGAGTAGCCTGCCGGCCCAACGGCGCCGCCGGGGGGAGGGACGGGGTGCAGGTCCACCTCATTGACGGGACATACGAACTGTTCAGGCAGTTCTTCGCACGTCCGTCGCATCGCACTGCCTCGGGGAGGGAAGTAGCGGCCGCCCGGGCGGTGGTGGCCGGCCTGCTGCGGCTGCTCGCCGACGGTGCGACCCACGTCGGCGTGGCCACCGACCACGTGATCCCGTCCTTCCGCAATGAGATGTACCCCGGCTACAAGAGCGGCGAGGGCGTCGATCCGGACCTCTTGGCGCAGTTCCCCCTGTTGGAGGAGGTCGCCGCGGCGGCCGGGTTCACCGTATGGGCGATGGTGGAGTATGAAGCCGACGACGCCCTGGCAACGGCTGCCGCCCGGGCCTCCACCGACCCCGCGGTGGAGCGGATCATGATCTGCACGCCCGACAAGGATCTCGCCCAGTGCGTCAGCGACGACGGCCGCGTCGTGCAGTTCGACCGCCGCCACGGACGGATCACCGACCGGGCCGGTGTCGTGGAGCGCTTCGGCGTTGCGCCCGAGTCGATCCCTGACTACTTGGCGCTAGTGGGTGACAGCGCCGACGGGTTCCCGGGGCTGCCGGGTTGGGGGGCCAAGTCGGCGGCCGCGGTGCTGGCCCGCTACCGCTGCATCGAAGCCGTTCCCGATGCCTCCGGGCAGTGGGACGTGGCGGTGCGCGGGGCGGTCTCGCTGGCGTCGAGGCTGGCGGCCGGGCGCGAGGAGGCATATCTGTACCGGCGCCTGGCCACGCTCGTGACCGACGTGCCCGGAGTCCTCGACGGCCCGGCCCCCGGCGCCGCCGCTGTGGAGTCCTTGGCGTGGCGGGGGCCCCGCCCCGGATTCGCGGAGCTGTGCGGGCGCATCGACGCCGGGCGCTTGGCGGAACAGGCCGCGGCGCTGGCAGGGCGCCGCCGCGCGGGCGGCTGAGCGGCCACGCTTCGAGCCGCCGCGATGGCCGGCGACTTCACGACCGTCGAGGTGGACGGTCGCGACGTGCGGATCTCCAATCCGGGCAAGGTCTTCTTCTCTGCCCGCGGCGAGACCAAACTGGATCTCGTCGGGCACTACCTGACGGTCGGAGCGGGCGTGCTGCGAGGCGTCTGGTGTCGGCCCACGGTGCTGCACCGCTTCCCCGACGGCGCCGAGGGGAAGAGCTTCTACCAGAAGCGGGTTCCCGAGAGCCGCCCCGACTGGCTGGAGACGGCCGTGGTGGCGTTCCCGTCGGGGCGCACCGCGACCGAGCTCTGCCCCACCGACTTGGCGCATGTGGTCTGGGCCGTCAACCTGGGGTGTCTGGAGCTGCACCCGTGGGCCGTGCGGCGCTTCGAACCTCACCGTCCCGATGAGCTGCGCGTCGACCTGGATCCGGCCCCCGGCCTGGGCTTCGAGGCGGTCCGTCGGGCAGCGTTCCTGCTGCGGGAGTTGCTGGGCGAGTTCGGCTTGGCGGGCTGGCCCCGACTGTCGGGGGGTCGGGGTATGCACATCGTGGCGCGCATCACCCCGGTGGCCGGCTTCACCGAGGTGCGAGACGCCGCCCTGGCGCTGGCGCGGGCCGCCGAGGAACGGGCGCCGGCCCTCATCACCAGCGCCTGGCGCAAGAAGGACAGGGGCCGGAAAGTCTTCGTGGACTACAACCAGAACGCCCGCGACCGCACCCTGGCCTCGGCCTACTCGGTGCGTCCGAGCCCCGAGGCGCGGGTGGCGGCGCCGCTGCGCTGGGAGGAGGTGGGCGCCGCCGAGCCCGGTGACTTCACGCTGGCCACCATGCCCGAGCGCTGGCGGACCGCCGGCGACGTGGAGGCGGGGTTGGAGGACCGGGCCGGCTCGCTGGCGGCGTTAGGGGAGCTGGCCCGGCGCACCGCCGCCCAAGGGACGCCCGACGCCCTTTGGCCGCCGCACCACCCGAGACGCTCCTGACGCGCCGGCTGGACGCTCGGGCTACTCGCCGGGCTCCGCGCCGCTGTCGGAGTCCGGCTCGTGCTCGCCGGGCCCGTCGCCCGGCTCGTCGTCGCTGCCGGGTTGCTCGCTGTCGATTCCCTCGGGCTGTTCGGCGGGCTGTTCGGCGGGCGGCGGTTCGAGCAGTGGATCCTCGCAGGGGATATCGAAGCCGCCCGGGTTGAAGATGCGGGGCTGCTCGATGAACCCGCTGCCGGGACGGTCGGACTCCAGGAACGCTTCGAGTGCGTCGGCGGTGGCGGCGGCGGCCACGCTGATGTACTCCTCAGTGGCGAAGAGCTCGGCCTCCGGAGCGTTCGTGAGGTAGCCGTACTCCACGAGCACCGACGGCGACTCGGGGCGTCTCACCAGCGCGTACGTGTCGGTGCCGTCCGGCAGCAGCACGCGTTTCACGCCGGCGTCGGGCAGGGCGCTCCACTGGACGTCCTCGAAGGCGCCGAGGGCCCCGGTGATCTCTTCGTACAGGAGGCCGCCGAGGCGGCCGGACTCGGGGCGCATCTCGGTGGGCGACTCTGACTGCACGTACACCTCGGTGCCGGGGGTCTCCCGCAGGTCCCAGGTGGGTCCGTTGTGGTGGATCGACACGAGCGCCTCGGGCGCCAAGGCGTCGGCGAACTCCACCCGGACTCCCAGCTGGACCATGTAGTCGCCGGTGCGGGTCGTGGCGGCCGTGACGCCGCGTTCGGCGAGCTCGGCAAGGACGGCCTCGCTGAGCGTGAGGTTCAGGTCGCGTTCGACGAGACCGTTGGGGCCGACCGCGCCGGTCTCGATGGGCCCGCCGTGGCCGGGATCCAGCAGCACCTGCACCGCCTCGATGCGCTCGCCGTCGGGGATCTCGGCGGTGTTGCCGCACGGCGTCCGCACCAGGAAGCCCGTCTCGAGCACCTCGAGGACGGTGACCGGGATGCCCGCGGCTGTGAGCAGGGCGACCGGAGGCGGCGGCGGGGGCACAGTCGTGGTCGTGGTGGGCGGCGGGGGCTCGGTTGTGGTCGTGGTGGGCGGCGGCGCTTCGCTTGTGGTCGTCGTGGGCGGGGGCTCGGTCGTGGTAGTCGTGGGCGGTGCTTCGCTGCTGGCAGCAGGGGGCGCTTCGGTTGTGCTGGTCGTGGTCGGCGGTTCGGTGCTGGTCGTCGTGGGAGGCGGTTCGGTAGTGGTTGTGGTGGGCGGCGGCTCGGTCGTCGTGGCTCGTGCCGAAGGTTCGGGGGAGTCCGCCTCGCCGGTCTCTAGCGCCGCGGTCGTGCCGTCGGGCTGGTCGGGCGGCGCCCCGGAGTCGTCGTCGGCGCCGATCCGGACGACGGCGAGGACGATCACAGCCACGGCGAGGAGTATCCCGCCGAGGATCAGCCACCTCTTCCGGCGCGGGCCGTGCGCGGGGGCGCCGTCGAGGTGGGGGCCTTGGTGCACTGTGTGCAGTCTCGCGGGTGCCCATGCGGCGGCGGCGGAACTAGCCGAGCCAGCGGCTCGCGCTCGCCGCCGCGGCGCCGCCCGGCCGTCAGTCCGTCCCCGGGGAGGGGCCGAAGATCTCTCCCAACTCCACCGGCGGGACGCTCGCGAGCTGCGCGTACGTGCAACTCGCGGGCGACCGGTCGGACCGCCAGCGCAGCAGGCGTGTGCTGTGGCGGAACCTCCCCGAGAGAGCCGCGTCGTAGGCCACTTCAGCCACCGGCGCGCCGCTCAGCGGCACCCAGGCGTCGTCTCCGGAGCGCCAGCGGCTCGGCGCGCCGGGCAGTCGCCCCGCGGCGCCGTCGGTCAGCCACGGGTGTTCTGCCCGCTCTCCCACGCGGTGCGGGTCCAGCTCCTCCAGCAGTTCGCCCCGCTTGGGCGCGGTGAACCCCGATGCCGCGCCGACGTAGTGCAGCGTGCCCTCGGCATCGTGCAGACCCAGGAGCAGCGAGCCCACGCCGTCGCCGCTGCGGTGCAGGCGATAGCCGGCCACCACGCAGTCGGCGGTGCGGCGGTGCTTCACCTTGAACTGCGCCCGCTGGCCGGCCAGGTAGCCGTCGTGGGCCGGCTTGGCGATGATCCCGTCCAGCCCGGCGCCTTCGAAGCGCTCGAACCACTCGGCGGCGACGTAGCGGTCTGTGGTGGCAGGGGTGAGATGGACCGGTGCCGCGAAGGCGGCGGCCGCCTCGGCCAGGATTCCCCGGCGCTCGGCGAACGGCCGCCCGGTCAGGTCGCTATCGCCTAGGGCCAGGATGTCGAAGGCCACGAAACGTGCCGGCGTCTCGACGGAGAGTCGGGCGATGCGGCTCGCCGCTGGGTGTATGCGGGCGCTGAGGGCGTCGAAGTCCAGCCCGGCGCTGATGGCGATGACCAGTTCGCCGTCGAGGACGCAGCGCTGCGGCAGCCGTGCGCGCAGTGGCCCCGTCAGCTCGGGGAAGTAGCGGGTGAGGGGACGCTCGTTGCGGCTGCCGATCTCCACCTCGTCGCCGTCTCGGAAGACCACGGCACGGAAGCCGTCCCACTTGGGCTCGAACCACATGTCCCCCGCCTCGGCGGCGGGCAGCGACTCGGCCGGGCGCGCCAGCATCGGGGCCACGGGCGGCATGACCGGCAACTTCATGCCACGTACGGTAGGCCGCTGCCGGTCCGATCAACGGTGCCCGCGGGGGTTCTCCGCCGACAGCGCGCCCGAGCGTCGGTGCTGCCGGCTGTCGCCCCGATCTGCTCTCAGCCGAGTGCCACGAGGACCAGCCCTGCCGTGGCTGACACCATGCCGACCACCTGGGTGCGGCTGATGTGCTCGTGCAGGAAGAGCCAGGCCGGAATCACGGTGAAGGCCGGCGACAGCGCCGTGATCGGACCGACGACGGACAGCAGGCCCAGCGAGAGGGCTTCGAGCAGCAGAGCGTGGGCCAGCAGCAGCAGGAACCCGCTCGCCAGCACCGGGAGGAGGGTGCTGCGCCGGGGTGCGGCGAGGCGAGGACCGCCGGTCCGCCGCCAGAGGACGCCCAGGGCCGCCAGGCTGAGGGCGACGGCGCTGCCGCGCACGACGAGCAGGGGCGCCACGCCTGCGGCGTCGCCGATCTCGCCGATGGTGGCCTGGAAAGTCGCCAGTGACGCCCCTGCGGCGAGTGACAGCCCCAACTCCCCGCCCAGCCCGAACCGGCGGTCGGTGCCGGCCGGGGAGGCAGGAACGTCGGCCGCCCGGGCAGGCCGCGAGATGAGGACCACGGCCACGATCGCCAGTCCCACACCCGCCAGGGCGAGCGATGACGGGCGCTCGCCGCGCACCAAGCCGACAGCGAACGTCAGGACCGCGATCAGCGCGGCGGTGACCGGCGCCACCACCGCCATGCGGCCCCAGGTGAAGCCGGTGTACATGAAGCCCACGCCGAGCGTCAGGGCGCCGCCGGCCAGGAGCGCCAGGAGGATCTCCCGGGTGCCGCCGACCGACTGCCATGTGGCCAGCAGGTAGACGCCGATGATCGCCCCGCCGACGACCTGGACGCCCGCGACGGTTCGCACCGGCCCGGTGCGCCTGCCCGCCATCCCGCCGAAGAAGTCGGCCAGCCCGAGCCCCCCGGCCACGCCGACGCCCAGTATGACGTCCATGCCTCAGAGGCCCCGCGGGCCGGCGCAGAACATCGGGCAAGACTAGTTCCGCCGCGGGGCGACTCTCGGAAGGACTCTCGGAAGGACTCTCGGAAGACAGCGCTAGCCGAGCGCCAGCAGCACCAGCCCGGCGACGATGACGGCCATACCCGCTGCTTGGAGGCGGCTGACGTGCTCGCGAAGCAACAGGCGCGCCCCGAGCACCGTGAAGGCCGGCGTCAGCGAGGTGATCGGCCCCACGACCGAGAGGAACCCCCGGTGCAGAGCCTCGATCAAGAGCGAGTGCGACAGGATCAGCAGCGTCCCCGCCGCGACGACGGCTAGGAGTGTTCGCCCCCGCCGGCCCGCCGGGGCAGGCGAGGGGCCGCGGACTGCGGCGAGCGCTGCCAGCCCCAGGAAACCGCCGACGCTGCGCACGATGAGGAGCGGGGCGGGGCCGTCCTCCACCCCGATCTCCAGCAGCAGGATCTGGAAGGCCACGAAGCCGCCGCCCGCGCACATCGACAGCGCCACCTCGCCGGCCAGCCCCACGCGCCGCTCGGAGTCTCTGCGGTCCGCGGGGCGGGGCGTCCGGGGCGGGCGGGCGACCAGCACGACCGCCGGGATGATGAGGGCCGCGCCGGCCACGGCCAGCCCCGAGGGGCGCTCGCCGCGCAGCAGCCCCACGGTGAAGGTCGCCCCGGCGATCGCCGCGAACGAGACGGGCGACATGACCGACACGCGTCCCCAGGACAGCCCCGCGTAGAAACACAGGGCGCTGAACGCCAGGATCAGGCCTCCCAGCGCCGACAGCAGCATCTCGCGGGCGCCGCCGAGGGGTTGCATCGTGGCCAGCAGGTAGATGCCGATGGCTGCCGCGCCGGTGAGGTGGATGCCGGTCGTGGTGCGCAGCGGTCCTAGGCGCCGCCCGGCTAGGCCCCCGATCACGTCGGAGACCCCGAGACTCACCGCGACGGCCAGCCCGAGGACGACCTCCAACGCTCAGGTGTGCCGCGAGGCTGACCGATGGCGCATCGGGTGAGACTACTCACCGTCCGCGAGGGCTCCCGCGCGCCCTCAGCCCAAGCCGATGAGCACCAACCCGGCGGCGGCCACGCCGAACCCCGCGACTTGGCCGCGGTTCATGCGGTCGTGCAGGATCAGGCGCGCCCACAGCACCGTCATGGCGGGGAAGAGCGCCGCCACCGGCGCCACGAGGCTCACGAGCCCCAAGCGGAACGCCTCGACGAGCAGGCAGGTCCCCAGCGTGTCGAGCAGGGCGTAGGCCGCCACGAGCCGGACGTCGCCCGCGGTGAGCCGCGCCGGTCGCCCGCCGGCGCGGACCCGCCAGAGGACGAAGGCGCCCGCCAGGACGCCCGCAGTCAGGCGCGCCGAGGCGACCGGCCACATCCCAGCGTCGTCGCCGCTGGAAGCGAAGAAGATCTGCGTGGAGCCCAGCGCCAGACCGGCGCCGGTCGCCAGCAGCATCTCCCCGGCTCGGCTGGCGACAGCGGCGCGGGCGCGGGCGGGCGGCGCCTGCGAGTCGGTCTCGTGGTGCTCGGCTGTATGGGCGATCAGCACGACCGCCGAGACGGCCAGCACCACCCCGACCACGGCGACGGTCCCCGGGCGCTCGCCGACCGCGAACCCGTAGACCACCCCCACCGCCGCGCCCAGCGAGGCGGTGGTCGGCGCCACCACCGACATGCGCCCGACCGAGAGCCCGCGCACCAGGCAGCAGATGCCCACCACCAGCCCCAGGCCGGCGAAGACACCCAGCAGGTGATCCCAAGCCGGGGGGACGGTCCGGTCGACGGCTGCGACGTAGATGCCCAGCGGAACGAGGCCCCAGAGCTGCGAGTACGTCACGACGACCGACGTGGGGATGCGGCGCGCCGCTATCCCGCTCAGGAAGTCGGCGGAGCCGATGCTGACAGCCACGAGGACGCCGAGCAGGAACGCCATGCTGTCGTTAGCGCCGGCGTCGGGCTGTCAGCGCGGGGCGGACGACCCGCTCGCCGGCTCAGGCGTCACGGACCGCGGGGCGATAGAACGCCGCCAGCAGCAGCGCCGCCGCCCCGACGCCGCCTCCGAGGCTGACGGCGAGCCCCGCCCAGCCGTCGAGCGCGTCGGCAATGCCGAGGACGCTGTCCAGGGAGAGCCCGCCCGGCCCCATCATGGCGATCGCCACCGCTACGGCCGCCAGGACGACGGTGTACTCCCAACCGTCGTTCATGACGAAGAATCCCTTGCCGCGGTGCGCCACCCAGAACGCCGTGCTCATCAGCCCGACGAGGCCGGCTGCTGCCGGGGCCGTGAGGAGCCCCGCGGCCAGCGCCGACCCGGCGGCGATCTCGCTGCCGGCGGCCAGGACGGCGTGGCGTCGGCCGGGACGCATGCCGATGCTGTCGAACCAGCGCGCCGTCCCCGCGATGCGCCCGCCGCCGAAGAACTTGTTGTAGCCGTGGGCGGCTAGCGTCACACCGACCGCGACCCGCAAGATCAGCAGTGCCCAATCGCCTACTTCCACGGCCCTCCCGTCGAGTCGCACCGGACGCTGCGCGCACGGGCCTGCCGGCGCCCCACCCGCTTGCCGTGCGCCCTCGATCCTAGTGGTGCGACCGCCGACTCACGGATGCGCGGCCGGGTCTCTCCGGTTCTGCTGACGTGGCCGGCGCGCTGATCCTGGGGGCGGGGCGCACCCCGTTCGGCGCCCGCCACGGCCGCTTCGCCCGACGCCATCCCGCCGAGTGGCTAGGCGAGGTCTTCGCCGCCGTGCTGGCCCGCAGCGGTGTGGACCCGGCGGTCGTGGACGAGGTGTTGGTGGGATGCGCCACGCCCGTGGGGGCGCAGGCGTCGAATCTGGCCGCGGCGGCGGCGCGGGCGTCCGGCTACTTGCGAGGGTTGCCGGCCTCGGTGGTGTGTACCGGGGACATGTCGTCCCTTGTGGCCCTCGTACGGGCGCTCGACGCGGTGCGGTCGGGCCGTTGCGGGGTCGTGCTCGTGGGCGGGGTGGAGTTGATGAGCACGGTGCCCGTCGGCGCCGACCTGAGCCACCGCGGCTTCGGCCTGCCCCTGCCGCCGGCGCCGGGGGAGGCGCTCCTAGCCCCGGGCCCGGCGGCGGAGCGATGGGCGCAGAGTCGCGGTGTGGGCCGGGACCGGCTCGAGGGCTTGGCTCAGCGGAGCCGCCGACGAGCCCGCGAAGCGCAGGACTCCGGGCGGTTTGCAGCCGAACTTCTCTGCGCCCCCGAGGCTGGCGGCGAGGCTTCACCGGCTGCCGGCGTCGACGAGTTGTTGTGTGCCGGCGAAGCGGGGGACGAGCCGGTGAGCGAGGGCCTCTACAGCCGTGACGGGCTCCTCACAGCGGCCACCGTGGCCCCCATGGCCGACGGCGCCGCGGCGGCCGTGGTGTCGTCACCGGCCGCGGCGCGCCGGCTCGGCCTCGAACCTCTCGCCGGCGTGGTCGCCGCGGCGCTGGTCGGGGGTGATCCCGCCTCCGGCGTCGGATCGTCCCCGGCGGCGGCGCGGCGAGCCTTGGAGCTGGCGGGCGTCGAGGCGACCAGCGTGCGGCGCGTCGAGCTCGCAGAACCGTTCGCCACCGCCATCGCGCAGTGGGAGACCGTCCGCCCCGAGTTGGCCGAGGTGCTGAACCCCGACGGCGGTTCCCTGGCTCTGGGCCACCCGCAGGGCGCCACCGGAGTGGGGCTCGCGGCGCGCCTGACGCGGGCGCTGACGGCGCCGGGAGGCGCCGGGTGCGGCCTCGCAGCCTGCGACGCGTCCGACGGGGGTGGGGTGGCCGTACTGTTGCAGGCATGACCGCCGCCGCCGCAGTCGACCTCGCGGTCGCAGGGGTCGTGCTGGCGAGCGCGCTGGGGACGGCGTTGAAGGCGCTCGCAGCGGCTCTCGGCGGTCTGGCGATCCTCTGGCTGGGGATCCTGATGCTCCGTGTGCTCTCGCAACCGCAGCCCGAACCGCCGCCGCCGGGCGAGCTGCGCAAGGTGCGCATCACCTACCGCTGCAGCCTGTGCGGCGCCGAGGTCCGCATGACGGTGGCGCCGACGGAGGACCCCGAACCGCCCCGGCACTGCGGCGAGGAGATGTCGGTCTTGGCCCCCATCGAGGGGTGAGCGGCCCCGCCGGCGCTGTCCACAGGCTGTGGATAAACTAGGGGGAAACACGAATGTGTAGTTTGGCGGCCCCCTCCGTGTGCCTGCGTGCGGGGTGCCTGCGTGCGGGGTGCCTGCGTGCGGGGTGCCTGCGTGTGAGCCGCGCTTCGTCTGCCTGCGGGGCCGCCCCCGCGGCGCCTCAGTGGAGCTGCGTGGCAGTGATGACACCGCCGAGGATCAGGCCCAGACCTGCGAGCAGCCACCAGTTGCTGGTGCCGCCGGGGATCCAACCCAGGTAGTTGATGATGATGAGCACCGTTCCGGCGCCCAGCAGCGTGAACAACAGGATCGGCACCCAGACGGGACTCACCTTGGCCTCGGGAGGCAGGAACTGCTCCCCAGCGGGCCGAGCGCCCTTGGGGGTCACCCTGCCGCCGGTGACCTTGCGCTTCGGAGGATTCGCCATGCCCGCAGGATAGGCGCCCGATACCCTCAACGCCCGTGCGGCGGCGCGTTCTAGTCCTCGACAACTATGACTCGTTCGTTTACATCCTGGTGCAGTACCTGCGCGAGCTGGGGGCGGAGACGACCGTGGTGCGCAACGACGAGATCACCGTGCGTGAAGCTGCAGCACTCCGACCGGACGCCCTGCTCGTGAGCCCCGGCCCCGGTCGTCCGGAGAACGCCGGGATCTGCTGCGCGGCCATCGAGGAGCTGGCGGAGAGCTGCCGGATCCTCGGGGTGTGCCTGGGGCATCAGTGCATCGCCCATGTGTTCGGCGCCGGCATCGTCCGCGCACCGGTGGTGATGCACGGCAAGGTGTCGGAGATCCGCCACGACGGCGCCGGCGTGCTCAGGGGGGTCGCCAACCCGTTGCGCGCTGCCCGGTATCACTCGCTGGTGGTGGACCCAGCGTCGGTCCCGGCCAGCCTCGAGGTGACCGCCACCACCGACGACGGGGCAGTCATGGGCCTTCGCCATCGCTCGCTGGCGCTGGAGGGGCTGCAGTTCCATCCGGAGTCGCAGATGACCGTCGACGGCCACGCCATTCTGGCGAATTTCCTCGGGGCGCCCGAGGGGCCGCCCGAGGCGGGCGCCCGGCGAGCCGGCTAGCCCTCGGTCGGCGCCGGCCGCTCGGGCAGTCCGGCGGGGTCGGTCTCGCCTTCGATGGGCGAGGCGTCGAGCGGGGCGGTGTCGTTCGTCTCGCCGTCGCCGGGCGGCGTTCGGTCCGCCTCGGCGTCGAAGGGGTCCGCTTCGCCGGTGACGTAGAGGGTGAGGACCGAACTGGGGGAGATCGGGGACCCGGCGCGGGGCTCTTGAGAGACGATCAACCCAGGCGTCTCTCCGGGCAGCGGCGCCACCGCCACGACGTTGGCGGTCATCCCCAAGGTGTCGAGCTGGATGAGCGCGGTCGTGGGGTCGAATCCGGCGAGCTCTGGCATCAGCACCACAGCCGGCCCCGTGGACACGTACACGAAGACCTGGCTGCCCTCGGCCAGCTGGCTGCCCACAGGCGGCTGCGTCCTAGTCACGAGCCCCTCGGCGACCGTCTCGGAGGGCTCTGACTGAGGTTGCGGCTCGAAGCCGGCGTTGGCGATCGCCACGGCGGCGGCAACGTCGTCCATGCCCACCACGTTCGGCACGAGGATGGCCGCAGGGCCCGCTGAGATGTTCAGCGTCACCGGCGCGCCCACCTCTTGGGCCACTAGCGGGGCGGGCGCCTGCTGGAGGACCTCTCCGGCGGGCCGCTCGCTGCCCACCTGTACGAGGTTGACCGGGAAGCCCGCTGTTCGCAGCGCCCGCTCGGCGTCGATGGCCTGCCAGCCGAGGACGTTGGGGACCGGGACCGCGGAGGCTCCGGCACTGACAGCCAGCGTGATCGATGAGCCGGGCGCTGACTTCGCGCCGGCTGCGGGCTGCTGATGGAACACTCGCCCGGCGGGGATCTCGGCGTTCTGCTCCCGCACCGTGATGACGGTGAAGCCGGCGGACTCGAGGGTGCGCACGGCGACCGCCTCCTCGAGCTGGAACACCGACGGGACCGCCACCGTCGCCGGTGCAGCGGGGGCGTTGTCCTCGCCGGGGTTCAGCACGTTGACGAGTACGACGATCATGACCAGCAGCACGACGAGCAGCACGGCGAACCCGACGTAGAACAATGCTGACCGGCGCTGCCGCTCGAGGCGACCGTAGATGTCGCGGCTCCGGTCCCGGGGGCCGGGCCGCTCCCCGTACCCGGGCGGCCGGCGGGCCGCGGGACTCCGCCCGGTCCGCCGCTGGGTGATCCCTCTCGGCGGGCTGCGGTGAATTCGGGTCCGGGGGGGCCGCCCAGCGGCGGGCTCGGGGACCTGCGGCTGCTGGCGGGCCGGGCCGGGTGCGACCCTCCGGCGCGGCGGCGTCACCGGGGGCTCGGCACCGGGAGGGAGGGGCGCCGCCGGCTGCTGCAGTCTCGCCGGCCTCCCGGCGCGGTCGGCGCCCTCCGCCAACCGCTCGCGCACGGCCCTCAGGTCGTCGCGCAGAGCCTCGGCCTGCGGGTAGCGGTCCTTGGGATCCTTGGCGAGCAGCCGCATCGTGATGACCTCGAGCGGCCGCGGCGCGTCGACGCCCATCTGGTCGAGCGGCCTCGGCGGATCCTGCACATGCTGGTAGGCGACCGCGGCAGGTGTGTCCCCGCTGAACGGCGGCGTTCCGGCCAGCATCTCATAGAGCACCGCGCCGAGGGAGTACAGGTCGCTGCGGGCGTCGGCCTCCTCGCCGCGGGCCTGCTCGGGCGACAGGTAGGAGGCCGTGCCGGCCGCGGCGCCGGTCGCCGTCGGGCTGGCCGAGGGCCGGGCCCCCGTCACGGCGGCGATTCCGAAGTCGGTGATCTTCACATCCCCGTCGGGGCTCAGCAGCACGTTCTGGGGCTTGACGCCCCGGTGAACGATGCCGCTGCGGTGCGCGGAGGCCAGCGCCGAAGCCGCATCGAAGGCCACCGCGGCGGCGGCCTTGGGGTCGAGGGCGCCGCGCGCGGCGATGATCCCGGCGAGGCTGTGGCCGGCTACGTACTCCATCACGACGAAGTAGCGCTCGCCTTGGCGGCCCCAGTCGTAGACCTCGACGATGTTGGGGTGGCTCAGCCCCGCTGCCGCGTGGGCCTCGCGGCGCAGGCGTTCCGCGAACGTCGGGTCTGCGGCGAACTGCGGGTGCAGCATCTTGAGGGCCACATGCCGGTCAAGCTGGCGGTCCCGGGCCAGGTAGACGCTCGCCCTCGCACCCTGGGCCAGGCGGCGGAGGAGTTCGTAACGCCCGCCGAGCGTGGGAGGGTTCTGAGCCGCCATAGCTTCGAGGAGTCTACGAGCGCGGCTCTGTTGCCTCGGCGCAGCGGAGGCTCACCCCGGCCTCCGGCGGGCAGGCTCGACCAGGTCGGCCACGACCACGGTGATGTTGTCGTTCCCGCCGCGGGCGTTGGCGTCCTCCACCAGTCGGGCGGCCGCCGTCGCCGGGGATTCGCCCGCTGCCAGCGACGCCGCGATGTCGAGGTCGGGCAATTCCCCGGTGAGCCCGTCGCTGGCCAGGAGATAGCGGTCGCCGTCGGCGGCGTCGAAGGTCCAGACGTCCGCCTCGCACGGTTCGGGGAACGCCCCGATCACCCGCGACAGCGAGCCCGCTCCCTGCATGCGCCGCGCCGCGGCCGGACTCATGCCCATCCGCACGTACTCGTTCTCCCAGATGTGGTCCCAGGTGACCTGGGTCAACCGGCTGTCGCTGTAGCGATAGATCCGGGAATCGCCCACGTTGGCGAGGACCGCGCTCCCGGCGGGATCCAAGGCCAGGGCGCACAGCGTCGTACACATCTCCGCCAGCTCCGGCTCCTCGGCGGCGCGCCGCTGCACGGCCAGATGCGCCTCGACGAAGGCGCCGCGGAGGCTCTCGGGATCCGCCGCCGCACCCGAGGCCCGCAGCGACGCGACGGCGACAGCGGACGCGATCTCTCCGCCCGCGTGGCCTCCGAGGCCGTCCGCCACCGCCACGAGGCGGTCGGTCAGCAGGAAGGCGTCCTCGTTGCGCTGCCTCCGCCGCCCGACGTGCGTGCAGGCATCGGCGTCGAGCCGGAAGCTCCGCCTCATGCCGCCGCGTCCCGCCAGAGGCGCTGCCGGGGCCGGGAACGACGCGGAGGGGTTGCGACGCTACGCGGAGGCATCGGCCGATTCTAGGTGGCGGCCTCGGCGCCCTGGCCGCCGGACCGGAGCGGCCGAGCCCGGGCGCCGCCGGCCGTGTCGGCGGCGATGTCCGCTAGTAGCCTTGCCCGCCCGGCGCGAGTGGCGGAATCTGGCAGACGCGCAGGATTCAGGTTCCTGTGTCCAATACGGACGTGAGGGTTCAAGTCCCTCCTCGCGCACTCGGGGGGCGCGCACTCGGGGGGCGCGCACTCGGGGGGCGGCGAAGCGGTCCGCCCGGCTGCTCCGGGGGTTCAGCCGTCGCCTCGGATCTCGGTGGACGGCGGGACGATGGGCAGGTGGCCCGGTCGCGGCGGCTCGGCGTTCAGCAGGTGCGTGGCAGCCCGGTCGAAGTAGCCCAGCAGTTCGCACGCCAAGTCCTCCGGCGCGTCCGAGGCGGCGACGGCTGCGCGCATGTGCTGTATCCAGGCGTCGCGCTCGGGGCGGCCGATGCTGAACGGCAGGTGGCGCGCCCGCAGCATCGGGTGGCCGCGCCGGCGGCTGTAGTCGTCGGGTCCTCCCCAGTACTGGATCAAGAAGTCCGCCAGGTTGGTCGCCGCGTCGGTCATGTCCTCGGGATACAGCGGTCGCAGCACCGGGTCGCCGGCCACTCCCTCGTAGAACCGCTCCACCAGCGCCGCGAAGAAGTCCGAACCGCCCAGCCGCTCGTACACCGAGGCGGGGGCCGAGTCGCGCGCCGAGGTCGCCATGGCCCAAGTCTGGCCCCTCCGGCGCCGTTCGCGCCTCCGGCGAGGCGCCCCTGCGATCACTAGAGTGCCCCTATGGCACGTCCACTCGCAGAGATCCTCGAACCCTCCCGCACGGCCGTCGTTCTGCAGGAATGCCAGAACGGCATCGTCGGGACAGAGTCCGGGCTGCCGGCCCTGGCCGAGGCCGCCCGCTCCTCGGGCTGCATCGACGCGGTCGTGCGGCTGGTGCATTCCGCCCGGGCCGCGGGCGCCCGCGTCATCCACAGCGTGTTCCATGAGCGTGCCGACGGCTGGGGCGGTAACACCGGTCTCGAGCTCTTCAGGATCGTGAACGAGGCGCCGGTCAAGATGCGGCCCGGCAGCGCGGCTGTGGCGGTGCTCGACGAGATCGGCGTGGCGCCGGCGGACTTCACGATCGTCCGCCACCACGGCGTCTCGCCGTTCCCGCTCAGCGAACTGGACTCCGTGCTGCGCAACGAGGGTGTGACGACCATCATTCCGGCCGGCGTGGCGGTGAACTGGGCCATCACCGGTCTGACGTTCGACGGCATCAACCGCGGTTACGACGTGGTCATTCCCCGTGACGCCGTAACCGGTATCCCGACGGAGTACGCGGAGATGGCCATCGATCACTCGCTGGCGTTCGTGGCCACCATCTCGACGACCGACGACATCGTCGCCGCCTGGTCGGGAGGCTGATCGTCCGCCCGTTGGCCGCTCCGGCGGGCCGGCCGCTGAACGGCTCGACACCCGGAAGAGAAGGTCGACGATTCAGAGGCGGTCCTGCAGGAACGGGAAGCGCTCGCGGGTCTCGGTGACCCGCGCCGGGTCCACCTCGGCGATGAGGGTGGCCTCCACCTCGGCGCCGGCGGCGAGGAGTTCGCCCATGGGATCCACGATGCGGCTGTCGCCGGCGTAGTCCAGCCCGCCGCCGGAGCCGACCCGGTTCACTCCCACCACGTACGCCTGGTTCTCCACGGCTCGGGCCACCAGCAGCGCCTGCCAGTGGGCGCGTCGCGGGCGGGGCCAGTTGGCCGGGACGATGTAGAGGTCGGTGTCGTGCGTCAGCGACCAGAACTCGGTTGCGAAACGCAGGTCGTAGCAGACGAACAGGCTAACCCGCAGGTCCTCCACCTGCACGGTCACCGTCTTGTCGCCGGGGTCGTAGACGAGGTGCTCGTTGCCGTAGCGGAAGGGGTGGATCTTGGCGTAGCTGTGCAGCTCGCCACGGGGTCCGGCGAGGATCAAGCGGTTGCAGGGACGGGCGTCGCCGGGCGCCAGGATCGGGATCGATCCGCACACCCAGAGATCGTGGCGGGCCGCGGTCTGGCGCAGGAAGCGGGTGCTGGCCCCCCCGGGCGCCTCGGTGATCCGGTCCGCCTCCAGGGAGAACCCGTAGCTGAACATCTCGGTGAGCACGACCAGGCGCGCCCCGGCGGCGCCGGCGCCGGCGATCATGGGCTCCAGGTGGGCGAAGTTCGCCTCGCGGTCCTCCCAGACGATGTCGTGTTGCAGTGCGGCGACCTTCACCGGCGATCCCCCCTATCCGTTCGACCGGAGCGTGGCCAGCCTCTCGGCGGCCTCGGCGATCACCTCGGGCCGCTTGCAGCAGGCGAACCGGACCAGCGGTCGCCCCACGTCCTTGCTGTCGTAGAACACCACACTGGGCACCGCCACGACCCCGCAGCGCTCCGGCAGGGACCAGCAGAAGGCCACGCCGTCCAGCTCGCCCATGGGCGCCAGGTGGGTCGTCACGAAGTAGGTGCCGGCCGAGTTCCACACGTCGAATCCGGCGTCGGCCAGACCCGCGCTGAGGCGGTCGCGGCGTTCCCGCAGGCCGTCGGCCAGCGATCGGAAGTAGTCGTCGCCGAGGTTGAGGCCCTCGGCGATGGCGTACTGGAAGGGCCCGCCGCTGACGTAGGTCAGGAACTGCTTCGAGGTCCGCACCGCGGTGACCAGCTCCGGCGTGGCGCACACCCAGCCGATCTTCCAGCCGGTGGTGGAGAACGTCTTGCCGCCCGAGCTGATCGTGACGGTGCGGTCGCGCATGCCCGGCAGTGTGGCCAGGGGGACGTGCTCACCCTCGTAGACGATGTGCTCGTAGACCTCGTCGGTCACCACCAGCAGGTCGTGGCGGATCGCCAGCTCGGCAACGTGCTCCAGCTCGGTGCGGCTGTAGACCTTGCCGGTGGGGTTGTGCGGTGAGTTGAGCAGGATGAGCCGGGTACGCGGCCCGATGGCGGCCTCGAGTTCCTCGGGCACGTAGGAGGAGTCGGGGCCGCGCAAGAGCACCGGCCGGCGGACGGCCCCGGCCATGGCGATCCCGGCCGCGTAGCTGTCGTAGTACGGCTCGAAACACACCACCTCGTCGCCCACCTCGCACAGCGAGAGCAGGGCCGAGGCGATGGCCTCGGTGGCCCCGGCGGTGATCAGCACCTCGCTGTCGGGGTCGTAGGAGAGGTCGTAGAAGCGCTCCTGGTGAGCCGAGACCGCATGGCGCAACTCGGGAATGCCGATGCCGGGCGGGTACTGGTTGCGGCCTCCGCCGATGGCGTCGACGGCGGCCTGCAGCACCTCCGGCGGCCCGTCGGTGTCGGGGAAGCCCTGGCCGAGATTGATGGCGCCCGTGCGCACCGCCAGAGCGGACATCTCCGCGAAGATCGTGGCGCCGAAGCCCTGGAGTCGGGTCGTGAGGTACGGGGCCCGTTCGACCATGCCCGAGCCTATGGCCGGCGGTCTGTCAGCGCCTGCGGGTCACTCGCCGATCTGCGATTGGAGGTACCGCTCCACGCCGATGTCACCGATGATCTGCTGCTGGGACTCGATCCAGTCGAGGTGCTCCTCCTCGCCCACGACGAGCTGCTCGAGCAGTTCCCGGGTTCCGGGGTCGCCCTCGTCTAGCGTCAACGCCACCCCTCGGCGGTACATGGCGATGGCGTGCTCCTCCAGCGAGCGGTCCGAGGCCAGCTGCTCGGGCACGGTCTTGCCTATCCGGATGCTGTTCAGCCGCTGCACGTCGAGCTTCCCCTCGAGCAGCAGGATCCGCTCCATGAGCTTCTCGGCGTCGTTCATCTCCTCGATGGACTCGGCCCGGTACTTGGCTGCCAGGCGGTTGTAGCCCCAGTTCTCGCAGATCTTGGCGTGCGCGAAGTACTGGTTGATGGCCGTCAACTCCGACGTGAGCGCCTCGTTGAGGAACTCGATGACCTTCGGTGACCCCTGCATGCGCTCAGCCTACCGGCCGCCGCCTCGCGCCCGCGAGGGTCTCGTGGGCTTCGTCGAGGAGCCGCTGCATCTCCGCCCGGAGGCTCACCGACAGGGCGCGCCGCCGCTCGCGTCCCGCTTCGGCCTCACCTGCGACCTGCGCCGGCGCGATCGGTTCACCGACGGTGAGCACCACCCGCTTCGGCCTCGGCAGCTTGGCGCCGGGCGGCATCGCCTCGTCGGTGCCGGCCACGCCGATGGGGATCACCGGGGCCCCGGTCGCCTCGGCCAGGTAGGCGCAGCCGTTGTGCAGGTCACCGACGGCGGCCCCGGCGCCTCGCGTGCCCTCGGGGAACACCAGCAGCAACTCGCCGCGCGCCAGCAGCGTCTGCGCCGTCTCCAGCGCTGCACGGTCCAGTCTCCAGCGCTGGACGGGGAAGGCGCCGATGCACGAGGAGAACCAGCGGCTGACCGGCCCCCGGAACATCGCCTGCTTGGCGAGGGAGCGCACGCGCCGCGGGCAGTGACCGGCGATGAGGGGCACGTCGAGGTTCGAGCGGTGTACCGGCGCCAGGATGGCGGGCCCGGGCGTGCTCAGGTTCTCCTTCCCGCGCACCCGCACTCGGAAGTACCACAGACCCGCGAGCAGACCGACGGCGCGGGCCAGCCCGTAGATCCGGCGCGACGACCAGCGGTCGGCGGTGGCGAGGACCCGCCGGTGGAGCCGTCGCGAGGCGGCGATGCTCATGGGCGGAGCCCCCGGCGGGCGCCCGAGCGCACCTGGCCCGCTAGAAGGCCTTCGCCGGGCGGCCGGGCCCCTCCTTCTCGAGGCCGCCCATGTCGGCGTTCAGGCGGGCGTCGGCCATGAGCGAGCGCACGACGCCGCCGAGCTGCGTCGGGTCGTCGGGCTGGGTGGCTACGGGCCCCAGCCGCCAGCCCTCGGCGATGCCGAGTTGGTCGCCGTTCACGTGGAACACGCGTCCCGTCACGCCGGAGGCCTCCGGGGAGGCCAGCCAGGTAGCGACGGTGGCGATCCAGCGGGGCGACCATGACTCGGCCAGCTTCGGAGCGTTCTCCTCCCCGACGATCGGGATGGTGAGCCGGGTGAGCGCGCTGGGCGCCAGGCAGTTCACCGTGACCCCGTAGCGGGCCAGCTCCATGGCGCAGATCACGGTGAAGGCGGCGATCCCCGCCTTGGCGGCGCCGTAGTTGGCCTGGCCGACGTTGCCGTAGATGCCCGACGGCGAGGAGGTGTTGATGACGCGGGCGTCGAGCTCCACGCCCGACTTGGCCTGCTGGCGCCACCAGGCGGCAGCGTGATGGGTCGGCGCGAAGGCGCCCTTCAGGTGTACGGCCATCACCGCGTCCCAGTCGCTCTCGGACATGGAGAAGACCATGCGGTCCCGCAGGATCCCGGCGTTGTTGATGAGGATGTCCAGGCCTCCGAACACGTCGATGGCCTGATGGATAATGTCCTTGGCCTGACCGAAGTCGCTGACGTCGTCGCCGTTGACGACCGCCTCGCCGCCTGCGGCGGTGATCTCGTCGGCCACCTGCTGGGCCGGAGCGATGTCGGCGCCGCCGCCGGCGGGGTCGCCTCCTAGGTCGTTGACGACCACCTTGGCCCCCGCGGCGGCCAGCATCAGGGCGTGCTCGCGGCCGATGCCCCGTCCCGCCCCGGTGACGACCGCCACCCGTCCCTCGCAGAGCCCGGCCATGTGCTACCCCTATCATCCGTCGCCGCCCGCGGGCATCTGAATGCCGACGATCATGTTACGGCGTCCCGACGACACAGAACCGACGACACAGAACCGGCGGCATGGGACCGGCGGCATGGGACCGGCGGCATGGGACCGACGGCACAGAACCGACGACACAGAACCGGGGCATGGGACCGGGGCATGGGACCGGGGCATGGGACCGGGGCATGGGACCGGCGGCATGGGACCGGCGGCATGGAACGGAGCGAGAGATGGCGGCAGTACAGGGCGCGGCGCGGCGCAACCGGCAATGGCTGCTGGCCCGGCGACCGGTGGGGATGGTGTCGGAGTCCGACTTCGAGTCAGTGGAGCGGCCCGTCCCGGAGATCGGACCGGGCGAGGTGTTGGGCCGGGTCCGCTGGCTGTCCTTCGAGCCCGCCATGCGCGGCTGGATGGACGACCGGCCGAGCTACGTGGCGCCGGTGGAGCTCGGTGCAGCGATGCGCGCTCCGGGCCTGGCGGAAGTGGTCGCGTCGAACGACCCGGCCTATGCCCCCGGTGACGCGGTGTTCGGGATGATGAGTTGGTCGGAGTACGTGACCGGTCGCTGGTCCGCCGAGACCGCCGGTCGCGGCTACCGGCGGGTGCCGCCCGACGTGCCCGCCGAGTTGGCGCTGGGCCCGTTGGGCAGCACCGGGCTGACGGCCTACGTCGGGATGCTCGACGTGGGCCGACCCGAACCGGGGGACACTGTCGTCGTGTCGGGCGCGGCGGGGGCGACGGGCTCGGTGGCCGCGCAGATCGCCCGCATCAAGGGGTGCCGGGTGGTCGGCATCGCCGGCGGTGCCGAGAAGTGCCGCTGGCTGCTGCACGAGGCGCGGCTCGACGCCGCCATCGACTACAAGAGCGAGGACCTCGGCCGCCGTCTGCGCCAGACCTGTCCCGACGGGGTTGACGTGTACTTCGAGAACGTGGGCGGCGCCGCCTTGGAGGCGGTGCTGGAGAACCTGGCGTTGGGTGCCCGGATCGCCCTGTGCGGCCTGATCTCGGGCTACAACGACGCCGAGGCGCGTCCCGGCCCCCGCAACCTGTTCCAGCTGATCGTGCGGCGGGCCTCCATCGAGGGGCTGCTGCTGTGGGATTTCCTGCACCGGCTCCCCGAGGCGACCGAAGACCTGCTGCGTTGGGTCACCGCCGGGGAGATCGCTTACCGGGTCGACGTGCAGGAGGGTTTCGAGAACATCCCGCGCACGTTCCTCCGCCTGTTCAGCGGCGCCAACGAGGGAAAGCAAGTTCTTCGGCTCTGACGGCGTCCGCTGTCCTCGCGGCCGGTGTTCGAACTGAAATCCCCAGTGTTATCCCCAGAAACAGTTCATCTGATCCCCGGTTGGGGCTCTTTGCACGCGCTACGCTCTCGCGCCGTTGGGGTGTCGCATCGGGAGAGGTGTAAAATGAAGCTCAAGAGACTGTTCGCACTCGCCGGGGTTGTGGCGCTGATCGGGGTGCTGTGGGCGTCGCCCGCGGCCGCCGACGGCCATCTTCCCTCCATCACGCTGGACCCGGCGGCGGTCCCGGCCGAGGAGGGCGCCGTCACGGTGACCGTGTCCGGCGCCAACTGGACCGAGCCGTCCCCGTTCTTCATCGTCGCCTGCCCCGGTGCCGCGGGCGATCCGACGGCCCCGCTCGCCCTCTCGAGCGCCCCCGAGGCCATCGCCATGTGCCCTGACCTGATGGCTTCGGCGGTCGCTGTCGAGTGGGACGACGGCGGCTTCGCGACCGAGTGGACGACCACGATCACCGGGGCTGACATAGACAACGGCGCTCTGGTGATCCTGGCCGGGTGGCTCAGCGTGGACACCCTCTCGGATCCGGAGGAGTACGCGACGGTGGGGGTCCTCGCCATCGGCGCGGAGGAGCCGATGGAGGAACCGCCCGCCGAGGAGCCGATGGACGAGCCCGCCGAGGAGCCCATGGACGACCCGGTGGACGAGCCCGCCGAGGAGCCGATGGACGACCCGGGAAGCGAGGAGCTGCCAGCCACCGGCCACGAGAGCGGGCTGCTCGTCGTCGTCGGCGCAAGCATCCTGGCCGCCGGCCTGCTGGTGATCGGCGCCGGGCGGCGCGTGCGCACCGCCACCCGCTGAGGGAGCGTCCGCCGGCCGGGGCACTGAAGGCCCGCAGAATCGAATCGTGCGAGGGCCGGGCTGCAGTCCGGCCCTCGTCAGTTGCGGGGGATGTCGCTCAAAGGGACGTCCCGGTCGAACCGCGGCGCCTTCGGCAGGCCCAGCACCTGCTCACCGAGGATGTTGCGCATGATCTCCGAGGTGCGGCCGGACCTCCGCGCCGGGCGCCTGCGAGAATGCTGACCGTGACGCTTCGGCGCAGCCTCGGCATCGCAGTGTCGGCAGCGTGCCTCCTGCTGGCTGCGGCTTGCGGTTCCACCGACCCGGCGCCGGCAGCGCCCGAACCGGCCGCTGCCCCGGCAGCCGACGCCGCGCCCGCCACGACGGCCGCGCCGACCACCACCGCGGTTCCTCCCGCCCCTCCGCCGCCCGAGGTGACCGAACCGGCACCGCCAGCAGCGGCGACCGAACCGCCGCCGCCGGACCCCGCCCCAGCCCCCGCCACGCAGCCCGACCCCGCGCCGGCTCCTCCCTCGGCGCCGGCTGCTGCGCCCGCACCCTCGCCGCCGACCGCGCCCGAGCCACCGCAGCTGGCCACCGAGCAAGATCCACCACGCGGCGACGAACCGCCCGGCCCCGGTCCGCCACCGCCCACGACCACGAGTACCACGGCGGTGCCTCCGCCGCCCACGACCACGGCGGCGCCGCCGCCCCCGCCGCCCCCTGAGCCGGCATATGACGTCCTCATCTCCGTGGCGCTGGTGGACGGGCGCATCGAGGCCGAACGCCGCTACGAGGTCTCCTTCGGCGACACGGTGGAAGTGCGTGTCACCTCCGACGTGGCCGAGGAGGTCCATCTCCACGGGTACGACCTGTACCTGCAGCTCGAACCGGGTGCCGAAGTCACGCTGACCTTCGAGGCCGACCTGCCCGGCGTGTGGGAGGCCGAACTGCACCCCTCGCACCGGGAACTCTTCCAGCTGCTGGTCTCCTAGCAGACTGCTGAGCGATGAGTTCTGCAGGCGTGCTGGCCCACGGCATCGGGGTGCGCGGCGACCTGCCGATCCCGGTGTGGATGTTCGCCTACGTCGCCGGCGCGGCCCTGATCGTCTCGTTCCTGCTGCTGTGCAGTTTCTGGCCGAAGCCGAAGCTGGAGGGCCGGTTCGCGCCGCGCCCGTTGCCCGACGCCGCCCAGCCCGCGGCGCGGGGCCTCGCCGTGGTGCTGCGGCTGTTCGGCCTGGCGATGTTCGCCGTGGTGCTGTGGGCCTCTTTGTCCGGCGACCTCGGGGCCTACGCCACCATCGCGCCGGTCGCGGTGTACGTGGGATTCTGGGTGGGGCTGCTGTTCCTGTCGGCCGTCTTCGGCGACGTGTGGCGACTGCTCAGCCCGTGGGAGACGCTGGCTCTGGCGGGCTCGGCGGTGCGTCGGCGCTTCTTCGGCCGTGCGCGGCCCCATCGGCTCTGGCGCCCAGATCCCGTGCGCAGCGGCTGGTTGGGTGTGGTGACCGTCGTCTCCTTCGCCGCCTTGGAGTTGGTGCATCCCAACCCGCCGGAGACCCGCCTGCTCGGCATCGCCATCGCCGTCTACTCGGCGCTGATGCTGGCGGGGGCGTCGCTGTGGGGCCGCGAGTGGCTGCGGCACAGCGAGGGGTTCGGCGTGATCTTCCGGCACATCGGCGTCATGGGGGTCTTCTGCGGCGACGGGCGGGGCGGCCTGGCCGTGCGCCCGCCGGTCGTGGGCCTCGCAAGCCTTACCATGACGCTGCCGCACACCTTCGTGCTGCTGCTGATGCCCGGCACGACCAGCTTCGACGGCATCTCCCGCACCGAGTGGTGGGCCGGGCTGCTGGGAGCGCGCATCGGCTGGGAAACGGTGGGATTCGGCGCCTTCGGACTGCTGCAGTTCGCCGCGGACTTCGTGGTGCTGTACATCGCGGCGATGGCGGTGGGCGGCGCACTCACGCGCACGCCGCTGCGGCAGATGCTGACCGACTTCGCCCCGTCCATCGTGCCGATCGCCTTCGCGTACCACATCGGGCACTACTTCTCGCTGGTGGTCTTCGAGGGCCAGAACTTCCTGGCCCTGCTGT
>JAPOYM010000119.1 GCA_026706565.1 bacterium | reverse complement strand
AGGGGCTTATATCGCAAAGTGCCACTTGACACCTCCATCCTTATCATGATACCATAGTGCCATAAGATCAAGGCAGAAAGCGAGTCCCGATGGCACAAAATGCACCCGGTAAGCACTACCGCAAGGGTATCACGCTAGCCAAACTCTTTCAAATCTTCCCTGACGATGATACTGCCGAGGCATGGTTCATTGCGTCTCGCTGGCCGGACGGTATTCGTTGCCCGCACTGCGACAGTGACAGGATCAAGGACAATGCAGCGCATGCTACTATGCCTTTCCGCTGCAATGATTGCAAGAAGCGCTTCTCTGTGAAGTCCAAGTCCATCATGCATAGCAGCAAGCTCGGCTATCAGAAGTGGGCAATTGCCATGTATCTTGTGACCACAAACCTCAAGGGTATCAGCTCCATGAAGTTACACCGCGACCTAGGCATTACCCAGAAGGCTGCTTGGCACATGCTACATCGTATCCGTAAGGCGTACACCGGCGCCAACACCATGTTTGATGGTGAGATCGAGGTCGATGAAACTTACGTCGGCGGCAAGGAAGGCAACAAGCATGCCAGCAAGAAGCTGCGCGCTGGCCGCGGGACGGTTGGCAAGACGGCTGTTGTAGGCATGAAAGAGCGTGATACCAACAAGGTACACGCCCAAGTCATCGAGAGCACGGACCGGGAAACGCTGCAGGGATTCGTCACAGACAATACAGCCGAGGAAAGCACCATCTATACAGATGACGCGCGCGCCTATCTCGGTATGCCCAGGCGACACGCAACGGTTAAGCATTCTGTTGGCGAGTACGTCCGGCAGCAGGCGCACACGAACGGCATGGAATCGTTCTGGTCTATGCTCAAGCGCGGCTTCACTGGCACCTACCACCAGATGTCGCCCAAGCACCTGCACCGGTACATTGACGAATTTGAGGGCCGGCACAATGACCGGCCTCTGGACACCGAAGAACAGATGGCAAATATCGTCAAGGGCGCCGCCGGCAAGCGGCTGCGGTATCAGGATCTGATCGCTGAGTAGCTTGCTACGCGACTTTCTTAGCGAGCATTTGCTTCAATACCGCCACGGCAAGGTGTTCAGTGCGCCGCGTCTTATAGCGGATCACAATCCATTCTTGCTCTGCCTCTTCGCCATAATCAAATGGTAGTTCTAGCTGCTGGGGGTTGCCATGCTGTCGCTGAAGTGCTACCATGATGGTTAGCCTTTCTTGGTTTTCTAAACGCAACTCCGAACCCCGCTCTTGAGACAGCGGGGTTCTGCGTTATTTATCAGTGCATGCAGTCTACCGACGACGATGTAGCTAAGTCAATGACGTTTCCGGCGCTCTTTCATCTGTCGGCGCAAGCGATTGTGCTCTTTTGCTTGTCCGAGTAATTCTAGCTTCTTGTCGCGCAAGGTATTCTTTTCAAATTCCTCCAGCTCTTCCCTCAGCCGCATGTTTATCCATGCTTCCGAGATCTTCTCATATGCTAGGCGCATGGCGCCTAATACCACTGCAATGATGAAAAGTGTTAAGCAGAGCGGTCCCAGTTCCATTGCAAGCACCTCCTCTCTATTAGCCCATTGACCCCAAAAAGTCCATAAAGCTCACAATAGCACTGGCACCTACTGCCGCTACGAATGCCCAGGTAAGCAAAACAATGACGATTGACGCGCAGCCAAAACCAAGGCCGAACTTAAAGCCACTCTCGATCCCAATGTCAACCTGCGATGGACGACCATGCCGAAACTTTATCTGATCAATTACATCATATTCTTCTGCATCGCTGCTCATATCTACACCTCCAAATCGCCCTTGAAGCTTCAAGCGAATTTGTGTATACAATACGCGCGAGGGCGGCATGCTCAAGTTAGCAACACGCCGCTCTCAACGCTAGTTCTCCGGGACGGTTGAGTGGCCTACTCGGAAGCCGTCCTGGGGAACTTCTCCCTACAATACCACCCCCATACCACATTTAGCAAACTCTCTAAGGTATTCTGCCTGCTGGCGACACAGAATCTGTGTCATGGCAGAGCTAGGAAAGTCCCTAGGTTGTGCGATTCGGAGAAGGCGCTGGGAGCTTGGGTACTCTCAAGAGGCACTCAGCGAAGATGCGGATGTACACTGGACGCAGATTAGTCACATTGAGAATGGGCAGAGTTCACCCACGTTTCGCGTGCTGGAGAGACTAGCCGGCGCGTTGCAGATAGAGGTGTCTGCGCTGGTGAAAATGGCAGAGAAGATCAGCAAGGAAGAAGCGATGGATTAAATCCGACTTTGCAAGCGTGCAGAATGTAGGGTATCCTCTAAATTAGAGCCAGATTAGAGGAGATCGCTGCATGAGTGAACCTGGAAACACCAATGGGCGCAAGGAGAAAATAGAAGCCTTCATAGAAAGAATGCCCTATCCTGAAAACATCGCTACCAAAGATGACATTAAGGAACTTACTGACATTGTAAACGGACACACGGAACAGCTCGATGCACTACGCGGGTATGTAGATCGACGGTTCGATACTATGGCCGAGCGCTTTGATGCGGTTTTAGATCGCCTCGACAAGATTGATGGCCGACTTGAGCAGATGAATGGGCGTAACCCCGATGCCTAAAGACAAGTCCCCCCGTCTAGGGGGCAAGTGCCGCCCTAAGCCAAAGAAGAAGCCCGGCCCGCCGCCACTAACCCTTCATATTGACGACACGCCAGAGAACGTAGCGAAGGCTCTGTTCGGCATCAAGTCCAATACCCCCGGCAAAGTGACGGTCAAGCACGGCTAGGCATCACCTTTGGCACTTTGCGATATAAGCCCCT
>JAPOYM010000057.1 GCA_026706565.1 bacterium | reverse complement strand
CCGGATCCACGTTCGTCACCAGTCCCGAGAGCGCCATCGTGAGGTTCTTCTCGGCGGGTTCGGGAGGTGGCGGCGGTGGAGGCTCGGGGGCAGGCGCTGCTGCTGCGGCCTCGGCCTCTGCGGCGGCTTGCTCGGCCGCGCTGCGGGCCTGCTCGGCCTCGGCCTGCGCGGCCTCGGCCTCGGCTTGTGCCGCCGCGGCCTCGGCTTGCGCGCTGGCCGCTTCGGCCTGGGCGGAGGCGGCTGCTTCCTGTGCCTCGACCAGCGCGGCTTCCGCGGCCGCGACGGCCTGTTCGTTCCCCTCGGCGGTGGCGCGGGCCAACTCGGCGGCCGCTATCGCCTCCTCGGCTCGCGCCGCGGCGGCTAGGGCCTTGGCGTCCGCGGCGGCAGCTGCTGCATCGGCGGCGGATGCCGCGGAGTTCGCAGCGGACGCCTCCGAGCGGGCCGCCTGCGCCTCAGTCGCCGCCGCGGACGCGGTCGCGGCGGCGACTGAGGCCTCCTCGGCGCCGCTCTCGGCGCACGAGGTGGCGACGAGGGCCAGGATCCCGATGAGCAGAGGGAGACGGAAGAGTTGTGAGCGATTCATGGTCGACCTCCTGACCACTGAGGCGCCCGACAGCCTCCTCCCCCCGAAGTAGAGAATTGGCCCGCGGCCCGGCACCGGACCGCACTATAACCCTGGGCGCCTCTCCGCTGCCGGGCCGGCCCCGGTTCAGCCCTCGGGGGTCATGTGTGTGATGTCGAGCGGCCCCGACAGCATGCTGAGGACGACGTGGCCCTCCGAGCGGGCGGGGCCGTGCACGGTTCCCGGCGGCAGGCAGAAGTAGGCGGGCGCCCGCAACTCCACGTCGCCGTTGTGGTAGGCACCCTCGAGGATGAAGCCCTCCTGGAGCACGCTGTGTACCTCCGGGGCGTCGGTGGTCCAGCCCGGCGGCGCCTTCACGAGCACGGTGCTGGCGCCGGTCTCGTCGTCCACGCTGAGCACCTTGATGAGCAGTCCGGTGGGCACGGCCTCGCCCGTGTCGTCCCAGAGGGTCTCAGCCGGCGCCCACTCCACCTCGTCCAGGTTGACTCCCATCACGACCGGTCGACTCATGGCGTGCTCTCCTTTCCGCCTGACGGCCCGGCGACCGGGGCCGTGGCCTTGCCTCGGACGCATGCACCCGCCGGGCCGGCGACCTCCACGTCGATCATGGCACGCTCATTCTCAACGGTTGTCACCGTGCCGGTCACCTTGTAATCCTCCCCAGGCCGGACCGGGGCAACGAAGCGGACCTCCAGCAGCTCGCCACCGCCCAACCACGGCATCCCCGCCCAGCCGACCAACAACTCGCACAACCACGCGAGAGGCAGGTGGCCGTGGGCGATGGTGCCGCCGAAACGGCTCGTCGCGGCGAACTCGGGATCGGTGTGCAGCGGGTTGTAGTCACCGGATACCTTCGCCCAAGCGTCGATCGTGTCCTGCGTCACGCGCTTGTGCAGGGTCGGAACCCGGTCGCTGCCTCCAGCGCTCATTTGGGCCATATCGCGGTAACTCGGACGATGCCGCACACCTCATCGGACGACGCGGCGCGGGCAGTGGACTCGATGGTGACGAAGCGGCGACCCTTGTGCTCCCAGCGGCGGGTCACCTCGGCCTGGATCCGGAGCGCGTCGCCAACCGCCACCGGCCGGCTGAAGACCATGTCCTGACCCGCCAGGATCCCTCCGGGGGGCATCCGGTGTTCCTGCAGGTATGCCTGACGGCCCCAGATTCCGGCCAGTCCCGGCGGGACCACCGGCCACTCGAGGCCCAACGCGCGGGCGGCTCCACCGTCGGTGTAGGCCGGGTTGTCGTCCCCGGTGGCCGCCACGAACGCCTCGACCAACTCGGGGGTCGTCTCGTAGCGGAACTCCGGGAACCGCCTCCCCAGGCCCAAGTCGTCGTAGACGAGTTCGGGCCGCTCAGCCAACGGATCCTGCCAACTCGTCTCGGAACCGGGGCGCGGCGACGGCGATCAGCGCCTCCGCCCGTTCACGCAGACCAAGGCCGGCCAGGTCGGCGACGCCGTGCTCGGTGACCACGTACTGCGTGAAGTGCCGCGGCACGGAGACCGGCGTGTCGGGGTCGAGCCGCGCCACGATCCGAGAGACGTCGCCTCGACGGTTCGTGGACGGCATGGCGATGATGCTCTTCCCTCCCGGGGAGAGCCAGGCTCCCTGGGCGAAGTCGAATCCGCCGCCCACACCGCTCAGTTGGTCGCCGCCGAGGTGCTCCACGTTCGCCTGGCCCATCAGATCCACCTGGACCGCCGAGTTGACCGACACGAATCCCTCGAAGCTGGCGATGTGCGCCGGGTCGAGGATGGTGTCGAACGGGTGCATCTCGAGAGCGGGGTTGTCGTCGGCGTAGTCGAACAGAGCCGTGGTGCCCATCAGTTCCGCGCAGAGAGCGGCAGGCGGACCGTCGCCTGCGGCGCGCAGTCTCCCGGCCGCATCCAGCGCGGCGATGGCGTCGACGCCCATCCCGTAGATCCGCAGGTCGGAGATATTCGCGGCGCACAGGTTCAGCAGCAGGGCCTCGGGGACCGCGCCGATACCCACCTGCAGGGTGGTGCCCGAGGGGATCAAGGCGGCGAGATGGTCCCCGATGGCGGCAGCGGTTGTCCCGACCGCGGGCGGGGGGTGTTCGCGCAGCGGCTCGTCCACCTCCACGAGCCAGTCGATCTCGCTGGCGTGCAGCGACGCCTCCCCCGCGACCCGCGGCATCCGCGGGTTGACCTGGGCGATCACCGTGGGTGCCAGGCGCGCCAGCGTCAGCGGGTAGCTGGTCGAGGTGCCGAGGCTGCATCGGCCGTCGCCGT
>JAPOYM010000150.1 GCA_026706565.1 bacterium | reverse complement strand
CATCCTCGACGACGAAGGCGTCGGGGTCGTCGTCTCGCTCGCCCGCAGCGGCAGCGCCGTCACCCTCACCGAAGGCACCGCAGAGGGCAGTTTGGCGCTCCCGGGCGACAAGCTGACGTTCACCGTGACGCTCGCGCGCGCGCTCTTCGCCGGCGAGCGCCTCGACGCGCCGCTGGTCCTGTCCGGCACGAACATCACGGCCGGCGACTTCGCCGACCTGGCCGCCAGCGCCGGAAAGGGGCTGAACACCGGCGTGCGCATCGAGGATGCGGGCACGCTCACGCCCACGGTGGTCTTTGCCGGCCGCGGCGCGCGCGTGGCGACGCTGGAGCTGGAGCCCATCGACACCGATCTCGAGAGCGACGAGGAGACGGTGACCGTGGCGCTCGGGTCGGACCCGCAGTTCGCCGCCGACACCCACACCAACGTGCCCGGCGGGGCCGGGCGCGATGCGACGGCGAACAGCTTCGACGCGACGGTGGCCGACGACGAATTCGTCTTCGCCTTCACCAAGACCGGCCGACACGACGTCTCCGAGGGCGACGGCACGGTGAGTCTGGCGCTCACGCTCTCGCGGGCGCTCAGCCGGGACATCGATGTCCGCTTCGTTTACCGCGACCGCGACCAGGTCGTTAACCCGAACGACCCGAAGAACGTGCCGGGACCGTGGAAGGACGCCGCGACGAAGGATGAGGACTACGAAGCGGCCTACGCGCACCCTGAGTTTGCGACCATCAAGGCGGGCGTCACGAGCTTCACGCTCGAGTTCGACCTGATCGACGACGCCGTGGTCGAGCCGACCGAGCGGCTGCGCATCCAGGCGCGGCCGCCCTGGTACCCCCGCGGTGCGCTGCCCTCAGAAATCGACGTTTACATCGCCGACAACGATCCGACGGTCACGGTCGCCGCCGACGCCTCGGCGGTGACCGAGGGCGCGGGCGCGGCCTTCACCGTGCGCCGCAACGCGGTGTCGGCGAGCCCCATGACCATCAATCTGACGGTGGCCGAGAGCGGGGGCGGGGACTTCGTGGCCGCGAGCGACGAGGGCGCCAAGACGGTCACCATCCTGGCCAACCAGGCGCAGGCCACCTACACCGTTCCGACGCAAACGGATCAAACGCCCGAAGCGAGCACCGAAGTCACGGTCACGGTGCTTGCACCCACCACCCCCGGGACGTACTTCGTCGGCAAGGACAGCGCGGCGTCCAGCACGGTTCGTGACCACGCGCTGGACGTGGCGCTGGCGCCGGCGACGGCCTCGGTGACCGAGGCCGACAGCACCGATGTGTACCTCGACTTCACCGTGACCAAGCCGAACGTCGATTCCGGCGA
The DNA here is from genome assembly GCA_026706565.1 of bacterium. Classification (GTDB taxonomy): domain Bacteria; phylum Actinomycetota; class Acidimicrobiia; order Acidimicrobiales; family CATQHL01; genus VXNF01. The sequence continues at coordinate 1,581 of JAPOYM010000150.1, read as the reverse complement.
GTCCCTGCACTACACCCTGTGCCTCGCCGGCACGGCGGTGCGCGACGAGAATGCCACGAAGGCGGCGGGCGAGGACTACCGGCTCGTAGCGCCCGCCGGGAGCAGTGTGACCCAATGGGACAGCGGCTGCGTCGCCTACTCCCTGGGCCGGAACGACACCAGCCAGACCTGGAGGCTCCAGGTCTTCGGCGACACGACGCCGGAGTCCGACGAGACCGTGACCGTGACCCTGGCCGCGAGCAGCGGGAACCCGATGCCGGAGGGCTGGTCGGTCGGCTCCGACAACGCCGGCGCCTACACGATCGTCAACGACGACGCGCTGGGCGTGACGCTGGCGGCGGCCGCCGCGAGCATCGACGAGTCGGGCAGCGGCAACCGCACCGACATCACGGTGACGCTCGGCCGCACGCTGGTCTCGGGCGAGACGGTCACCGTGCCCCTGACCGTCAGCGGCGCGACCGTGACGACCCACTACACGCTGGCCAAGAAAGCCGGCGGCAACACCGGCGTCACGCTCGCCACCTCCGGCGCGCACAGCGCCCAGAACCCGGCGGTCGTGTTCTCCGGCGCGGGCGCCGGCACGGCGACGCTCGAACTGACCGCGGTGGACAACGCCGACGCGGCGGCGCGCACCGTGACGGTCGCCTACGGCACGGGGAGCCGCGTGCCCTCGAAGAGCGGGTTCGGCGGCAGCCTCGACCCATCGGGCTCGCCGAAAGCGGTGGCCATCGCCAACGACGACACCAAGGGCATTGTGCTGTCGCCCACCGCCCTGACGGTGGACGAGGGGACGGCGGCGACCTACACGGTCGCGCTCGCCACCGAGCCGGTCGGCGGCGCGGTGACGGTGACGGTGTCCGGGACGGACGGCACGGACCTGACGGTGGACACCGACCCGGACGCGAACGGCGACCAGGACACGCTGACGTTCACCGCCTCGGACTGGAACAGCGCGCAAACGGTCACGGTGACGGCCGCGCACGACAACGGCCCCGGCAACGACAGCGCGACGCTCACCCACGCCGCCGCGGGGGCGGACTACGGCTCGGTAACGAAGAGCCTGCCGGTGATCATCGACGACGACGAGGAACCGACGCCGACGTTCAGCCTGGCGCTGGCGCCGGGCGCGCCGGACACGGCGCCCGAGGACGGCGAGCCGATCGAGCTGCGGATCGTGATCGAGGACGGGCGGTTCAATTACGACGACACGTTGTTCGACGAGGTGTTCCTCAAGGCCACGGGCACGGCTGTCAGGCGCGGGGACTACCGTCTGGATTACCGATTCAAGGACCGCTGGCTGGAGCAGCACGGCGACGCCATGCCGGTGGCGGTCTATAGCGCCGACGAGCCTCAGTATCAGCGTTTCCGTCTGGTGCCCCGCGACGACGGCCGGACCGAGGGCGAGGAGACGGTGCGCCTCGAGCTCGTCCTCCCGCCGGCGAACCGCGCCGAGTTCTACTCGCCCTACTTCCTGGGCGATGAAACCGCGGTAGAGCTGACGCTCACCGACCCGCCCCCGCCGGACACGCCGGCGGCGGCGTTCGCCGCAAGCGCGTCGAGCGCGGACGAGGACGGCGGCGC
>JAPOYM010000076.1 GCA_026706565.1 bacterium | reverse complement strand
GGTGTACTGCGTCTACGGCGGCGACGATCTTCAGCAGCGTCACGGTGACACCCTCGTACCGTGGGCCCGCCTTCACGAGACCGACCTCGAACCGACTCGAGAATGTTGAGATCCGGCGGGGCGGTGAGTGCACCGGCGGCACCAGATATGGGTGGCGGCAGTCTGGAGAAATCGCCGGTCGGTGGGCGACAACGCCGCCGTCGAAGACGCACCAGATCTCGTCGAATTCGGGATCCCTCCGACGCTGCGATCGCTTCATCTTGCGAGCTTCCTGTACAAGTGACAGTGGCGCGTGCCCTGCGGTCGCGGTGTCTATATCGACAACGACGCTCGAGTTCTGTCGACGCCAGAGGTCGAGATAGTCGGGTTCGGTTACCTCGCCCTCGGTGAGGACTCGGATCACCCGGCGAGGCCGGCGCTGCCCCGCACCGCGGCGGGACAACGTCCGTGGCGCTCGGCTCATGCGCCGATCTGCTCAGTAGCGCGCGCGTACTCGGCCGGGTTGATGGTGGGCACGCCGCCGTAGCGTCCCTGCATGTAGCGACGCTCGATTGCCTCGTCGTAGCGCGGCCGGTAGTCCGAGAGTGGCGTCGCGGTGGTGACGCCGTCGCGGGTCTTCTCGGTGATCCAGACTTGGTCGCGACCAAGTGAGCGGTCCGCGCTGTCTCCCAGCAGCGTCACGTCGTGGGCGTTGAAGATCAGTTGCGCCATGTTCGGGTTGGTACGCGGGTCTTGGAACAGCCGCACCACGTCTCTGACTAGGTAGGGGTGCAGACTGGAGTCCAACTCGTCGACGAGCAGCACGCTGCCCTTCCGCAGGGCGTCGAGCACAGGGCCGATGAGCCCGACCCATGTGAGCGTCCCCATTGACTCGTCAATGCGAGACAACGTCGCGTCGCCCCATGGGCCGCGGTGCGTCAATCGGATCGAGTCGTCGAGGGGAGAGTCCTCACCCCCGTCGGCGTCAAGTTCGTCGTCGATACCGGCCCACACTCGTCTCGCCCTTCTGGCAATTTCCTGGAATTCGGGATCAACCGGATCGCGGGCAGCGGCGACGAGCCCTAGATCCGCGGCGCGTAGCAGGGCCATGACCTGGTCGCGGGTCCGATCCTCCTCGACGAGTTCGACCGCTCGAACTGAGCGTCGGCGGCGATCCTCAGGCTCGCTCAACTCGAGGTTTTCTTGGAACCAGCCGACCAGTGGTCCCAGAGGTTCGAAGCCGCCGACGGCGGCGGCGGACAGCAGCAGAACATTGCGCTGGACGAACGGGACGAGATGCTGGCCGGAGGAACGAAACGATGCTCCGAAAACGATGTCGGAAGACCGGAGTTCTGATCCGTCCGCAACATGCTCGCGCCGGAACACGAGTGCCTGTCGGCCGTGCGGGTAGTGATAGGCGTGTTCGCTCTCAACAATGAACGGATTGACGTCGAGCCCGTATTCCCAACGGACCCCGTCGACGAGTAAGTCAATTCTGTACCGCGTCGAGCGCACAAGTTGGCGGAACCTTTCGAGTTCTTCGGGCGTCATACGCTCCAAGTCCTGTGGGCGCGGCACGACTTCGAACGGTTGGTGCAGGCTGCCGACGGCCAAAACACTCCTGTCAGGACGGTTGCCCGGTCGAAGTGACTCGAGCACGAGTCGGCGCAGGTCAGCCATTGCCTTTAGCAGCGTCGACTTTCCCGATCCGTTGGCGCCGAAGATCCCGGCGGCTGGCAGGACGCGGACCGGTTGGCCGGCCGTCGCCAAGGGGCGGGCAGGGGAGTCGGCGCTTCGACGCCCCGCCAGCAGCGACAGATGCACCTCGTTCAGGTACGAACGGGCATTCTCCGCTGTGAACGACAACAGCGCACTCTGCGAGCCGGATGTTACGTTTTCTGGCTCCATAGGCAGAGTATAACGAAAAAATCACCTATTATCTGTTCTAACTGGCGAGTTTACATATTAACACCGATTTTGCGAGTCGACGGGACGCATTCGCCCCGTGGCAAGTGGTTCGGCGGCCTTCGGCCCAGGGGGAGCCTGCCGGCCTACGCTGAGTACCCTGCCCTCGCTGGCCGGCGATGTTCCGGCCGGGGCGTATCCTTCGTCCTTCCGGCACGCGCCGGAACCCGGTCCACCTCGGCCCGAGCGCCACTGCTGGAACATCGCCGGCCACACGCCAAGGGGGTCTCGTGACTCGAAGTGACGAAGCGCTCGACGGCCTGCGACGCGCCCAACGGGTGCTCGCCGAGTGCGGGCCGCTGGCGACCGACGGGACGTGGCTGGAGGAGCTGACCGTCGGCGTTGGGCCGATGCTGGCGGACTGGGACGTCGACGCTGCCTACCGGTGGAGCGCCTGGCCCGACCGCGAACAGCACTTCCCGGACTCTAACGAGTGGGACACCGGGATCGATCTTGTGGCCCGGAGGCGGTCCGACGGGGCGCATATCGCGATTCAGTGCAAGTCCCGGCGGCTCGACGGGGCCGGGCGGGGCAGCGACATCCACAAGTCCGAGTTCGACAGTTTCAACTCAGACTCGGCCGGCGCCTTCTGGTCGGAGCGCTGGCTGGTCAGCAACGGCAGCGTCGAGTTGAGCGCCCAAGCCTCACAGACGAATCTCAAGTCCGACCGCCCCGTCAAGTTGGTGAACTTCGCCGCCGACGTAGCCGCCGCCGTCGCTTCGCTGGAGGTGGCCGACACGGAATGCGAGCACTGCGCGGACCCCGAAGGCGTCGGCGTCCAGACGAAGGCGTGCATGCAGCGCGCGGCGGTCGAGGACAGCGTGCGGTTGTTGCGAGCACACGCCGACAGCGACACCGGCGGATCGCCCGTGGGTCAGGCTCGCGGGCGGGTCATCCTCCCGTGCGGGACGGGGAAGACCCGCGTGGCGCTGCGGATCGTCGAAGAACTCACCGGTGCAGGGGAGCTGTCGGTGGTGCTCTGTCCGTCGTCGTGATGCGCCGCCGCGCACAAGACCCCCCCCCCCCCAGGATTCGTTACCGGCGAGGTTCATCAACCTCGACCGCTTCCCCACCGACGACGCCGAGGTTGCCGACCTGTTCGCTGCCATCGAGACGCTGGGCGCCAACGGTGCGGGCTTACTGTCCAACGGCTGGGGCGAGGTGTCGCGCTGGCCCGCTGAACGCATCCGCCAAGGCGACTGGACCGCTGACCGCCCACCGCCGGCACCGGCCTCGACGTCAATCCAACCTTCGACCAGTGGGGCTTATCGTACTCGACGGCGAGGACCCAGGCGCCCGCCCGAGCGCTGACGTCACGGCAGACTCGTAGACCACCCGAGGGGCCTCCGGGGCAGCATCCGGCGTCGCGGTCAAGACCAAGCGGAATTCCAAGTCTGCCCGCACTCCCTCGCACTCTGCCCACTCGATAGCAGAACTGATGAGCTTCTCAAGCTTGTCATGGCCGCCTGTGAAACCGAGGTCATCCTCTGCCCACCAGCGCGTACCCTGGTCGCTGTTGTAGTACACACGCACCTCGTGCATCGGGTTGGTCCTCCCGCTCGCCGTCGCGCTCATAGTAGGTCGTCAAGCTCCTCGTCCGTCAATCCGGCCAACTCAACCAGCATGCGACGCAGCGCTCGCGGAGGTACGTCGTCTCGATCGTGAAAACTGAAACCGATCGGTTTGCGCCCCGGCGCAACGAGCTTCCGGTGAGAACCGGTCTGACGAACCTGCGTGTAGCCGATCCTGGCTAGTAGGCGGAGCACACTCTGCGCCTTCAGCGCCGGAAAGCGCGCCGCCGGAATCGCCATCCCGTCAACCCTACCGCCGGGGTCGGAGGCGCTCGGACTCGGATCCGGGGAACGCTCTCAGGGCGCGGCCCGCTCCAGCGGCGCCCACGCGACCAGCAGGCGCTTCTCCCCCGCCTCGGGGAAGCGGACGGTCACCTCGGCATCCTCCCCGGATCCGCTCGCATCCACGACCACGCCGGTGCCCCAGGCGGGATGGCGCACGTCGGCGCCCACCGGCAGTTCCTCGGCGCCGAGCCCGGTCGCGTTCCCGGCGGCAGCGGGCGAGCCGGCGTTCGCGTGGGAGTCACGCAGAGCCCGTTCGACCTCGGCCTCCCGCCTAACCGTTCGGCGTGCACCGGATCCCGCGACGCTGAACCGGTCCGGGTGGCCGCGCCGCGGCACACGCTCGGATCGGCCGGAGACCTCGCGTAGCAACTCAGCGGGGATCTCCTCGAGGAAGCGGCTCGGCAGGTTGAACTGCGCCGCCCCCCACATGGTGCGGCGCTCGGCGTCGCTCAGGTAGAGCCGCTCCCGAGCCCGGGTGATGCCCACATACGCCAGGCGGCGCTCCTCGGCCATCTCCTCCGGATCATCGAGCGCCTGCATCCGGGGGAACATCCCCTCCTCCAGGCCGGTCAGGAACACCACCGGGAACTCCAGGCCCTTGGCGGCGTGGGCGGTGAGCAGCACCACCTTCGACTCGTCGCGGTCCAAGTCATCGGTGGGCGACACCAGGGCGGTCTGCTCCAGGAACTCGCCCACTGTCTCGTGCTCGCCGGCCAGCCCCAGCAGTTCCGCCAGGTTCTCCAGCCGACCCTCGGCCTCCATGCTTCCCTCGGCGGCGTCCTCGTACAGTTCCTCCAGGTAGCCACTGCGGGTCAGCAGGAAGTCCAGCACCGGCCCCGGACCCGCGGCGAGCCGGCCGGCGGCCTCGTCCAGCAGGACCGTGAACCTCTCGATCCCCGCCCGCGCCCCGCCGGACACGCCCGCCTCGGCCGGCCGCCGCAGTGCCTCGCTGAACGGGAGTCCGGTGCTCGCCGCCCAAGCGTCGAGGCGCTCCACCGAACGGTCACCGATGCCGCGCCGGGGCACGTTCAGCACCCGCTTGAGACTCACCTCATCGGCGGGGTTCACCACGGCGCGCAGGTAGGCCAGGGCGTCGCGCACCTCGCGCCGGTCGTAGAAGGCCGTGGCGCCGATGACCTGATAGGGAAGGTCCTCGACGTTGAGCGCGGTCTCCAGCGCCCGGCTCTGGGCGTTGATCCGGTACATGACAGCGAAGTCGCTGAGCGCGTGGCCGTCGGCCGCCAACCGCCGGATCTCCGCCACCACCCAGCGGGCCTCGTCGTCCTCGTCGCCGGCCCTGTACCAGACGATCCGGCCACCCCGCTCGGCCTCGCTCCAGAGTCTCTTGGGGTGGCGGTCGGCGTTGTTGGAAATCACGGCGTTGGCGGCGTCCAGCACGTTCTGCGTGGAGCGATAGTTCTGCTCCAGCAGGATCACGGTGGTGTCCTCGAAGGCGCTCTCGAAATCCAGGATGTTGCGCACGGTGGCGCCGCGGAAGCGGTAGATGGACTGGTCGGCGTCACCCACCACGAAGACGTTGCGGTGGCGTGCCCCGAGCATCAGCACGATCTCGTTCTGCGCCCGGTTGGTGTCCTGGTACTCGTCCACGAGGACGTGCTGGAAGCGCTCCTGGTAGGAGGCCAGCACGTCGGGGTGCTCGCGGAACAGGCGCACCACCAGCGTGAGCAGGTCGTCGAAGTCCATGGCGCCGGCGCGCTGGAGGCGGCGCTGGTACTCGGCGTACACCTGCGCCGTGCGGCGTCGGATCGGATCCGAGCCCATCCCCGCATCCAGGTACGACTCGGGGCTGAGCAGGTCGCCTTTGGCGGCGCTGATGCGGCCGTGGACCGCCCCGGGCGTGCTGCGCCTGATGTCCATGCCCAAGTCGGCCATGACGTAGCGCGTAAGGCGCACCGAGTCGGACTGGTCGTAGATGCTGAAGCTGGACGGATAGCCCAGGCGCTCCGCCTCACGCCGCAGGAGCCGCGCGCAGGCCGAGTGGAAGGTGCGCACCCACATGCGCTCGGCCACCGGGCCGACCAGCTCCACGACGCGGGCGCGCATCTCCTCGGCAGCCTTGTTGGTGAACGTGATGGCCAAGACGGCGAACGGGGAGACGCCGCGTTCGGAGATGAGGTGGGCGATGCGGTGCGTGAGCACCCTCGTTTTGCCCGAGCCCGCCCCCGCGCTGACCAGCAGCGGGCCGCCGGCGTGCAGGACGGCGTCGTACTGGGCGGGGTTCAACGGCGCCATCGCGGGCACCCTACCGGTGCGCGCCCACGGCACCCTGCGGTGGGGCCCTCGGGTCCGATGCGGGGAGCGGGAAGGGTGCGCGGTACCATCGGCGCCGTGACCGAGCCAGCGAACCGGCCCGACGACGCGACAGTTCGCGACGCCGCGACCAGCGACCGCGTTGAAGGCGATCAACCTGCCGAGACCACCTTCGCGGCAGCCGAGGCGGCGACGGAGCGACCGGTGGTCGAAGCCTCCGAGGAGGCGTCCGCAGAAGAACCGCCCGCTGAGCCAGCCGAGCCCGCCTCAGAGCACCCGCCCGCCGCCCCCGAGCGACCCTCGGGGATCGGCGCCCCGATCCCGTCGGCCGCCACCACCGGCGGGTTGAACAGCGGCGACATCGTCTCGGGGGTCGTCAAGGCAGTGGACCGCCGCGAGGTCGAACTGGACTTGGGCTCGGGGCGCGTCGGCGTGGTCGGGAGCCGCCACTGGACCGCGGGACTCGACGTGGACCTCACCGGCGAGGTGCAGGTCGGCGACACCGTCGAGGCGGCGGTCCTGGTCCGCGAGGACCACAAGCAGCGCATCGTGCTCTCCCGGAGCTGGGGACGTCAGCAGCGGGCCTGGGAACTGGCCGAGGACGCCCGCAAGACCGGCGAGATCATCTCCGGCACCGTGACCGACGCCGTGGCCGCCGGTCTGACCGTGGACATCGGCGTCCGGGCGTTCGTGCCGGCCTCGATGGCGGGCGACGACGACCTCGAAGCGCTCGTGGGCGCCGAGGTGGAGTGCAAGGTCACCGAGGTGAACCGACTCAAGGGCCGCTGCATCCTGTCGCGCAAGGCCGCGCTGCGCACCCGCGGCCGGCAGGCCGCCCGCCAGCGCCTCTCGGAGCTGTCCCCCGGCACGAAGGTGCGCGCCCGGGTGACGAAGGTCGAGGACTTCGGGGCGCTGGTGCTGGCCGAGGGCAACCTTCGGGGCCGTATCCGCCGCAGCGAGCTGAGCTGGTTCCGGGTGCGTCGCCCCGGCGACGTCATAGCGGTGGGAGACGAGGTGGAGGCAGTCGTGCTGCACACCGCTCCCGCCAAGCTGAACCTCGACCTGTCGCTGCGGACCGGCGAGGACCCCCTCAAGGCGATCAGCCCCGGCGAGCGGCACCAAGCGACCGTCGTCTCGCTCGCCCCGTTCGGGGCGTTCGTGACCGTCGGCGACGGGATCAGGGGGCTCGTGCCGACCGCGGAGCTCGCCGAGAACCCCGTCCGCCATCCACGAGAGGTAGTCGTGCCCGGCGACAGCGTCCTAGCCGAGGTCACCAAGGTGGACCGTCAGCGCCGCGACTTGGAGTTGTCGGTGAACCTGGCGGTTCTGGTGCGCCCCCCCGAGGGCGCCTGACGCGGGCGCGCTTCAGCTCACTCCCATTCGATGGTGCCGGGCGGCTTGGACGTGACGTCGTAGACGACCCGGTTGACGCCGGGGACTTCGGCGGTTATCCGGCCCGCCATGGTCTCCAGGGTGTCGTAGGGCAGGCGCGCGAAGTCGGCGGTCATGGCGTCCGTGCCGGTCACGGCGCGGATCACGATCGGGTGACCGTAGGTGCGCTCGTCGCCCATGACGCCCACCGAGCGAACCTCCAGCAGCACCGCCAGCACCTGCCACACCTCCCGGTCGAGCCCGGCGCGGCGGATCTCGGCGCGCACGATGGCGTCCGCGGCGCGCACCGTCTCGACCCGCTCGGGCGTGACCGCCCCGACGATGCGCACGGCCAGCCCCGGACCGGGGAACGGGTGCCGCCACACCACCTCCGGCGGCAGACCGAGCTGCTCGCCGACGAGGCGCACCTCGTCCTTGAACAGATCCCGCAGCGGCTCGGTGAGCTCGAGGCGCATGTCGGGGGGGAGCCCGCCGACGTTGTGGTGGCTCTTGATGCGGGCGGCCACGTCGCCGCCGGACTCGATGACGTCGGGATAGAGGGTGCCCTGCACGAGGTAGCCGACCTCCCCGAGCGCCTTCGCCTCGGCCTCGAAGAGGCGCACGAACAGCTCGCCGATGATGCGGCGCTTCGCCTCGGGCTCGCTGACGCCGGCGAGCGCTGCCAGGAACCGCTCGGAGGCGTCCACGAACACCAGCCCGTCGCCGCCGAAGGTCTCGCGCACCTGTGCCGCCTCCCCGGCGCGCATCAGCCCAGTGTCCACGAACACGCAGGTGAGGCGGTCGCCGATGGCCCGGCGCACCAGCGCCGCGGCGACCGCCGAGTCGACGCCGCCGGAGAGCCCGCAGACTGCCCGGCCTTCGCCCACCTGCGCCCGGACGGCGGCGACCGTCGTCTCGACGATGCAGTCCGGCGTCCACGTCGGGGCGCAGCCGCACGCCTGGTACAGGAAGTTCTGAAGCATCCGCTGGCCGTGGGGAGTGTGCGCCACCTCGGGGTGGAACTGCACCCCGAAGACGCCGCGGGCGGGATGCTCGAACGCTGCGGCGGGCGAGTCGGCGGTGACGGCGGTCACCGCCGCGCCTTCGGGAGGCCGCACGACGGCATCGCGGTGGCTCATCCAGACCTGCTGGACGGCCGGGAGGTCGCCCGAGACGATCTCCCCCGGCGCGGTCACATGGAGGTCCACCCGCCCGTACTCCGCTAGGCCGCTGCGGTCCACCGCCCCGCCCAGTCGGTGCGCCAAGAGCTGCGCCCCGTAGCAGATGCCGAGCACCGGGACCCCGAGCGACAGGATCTCGGGGTCGAGGCGGGGGGCGCCGGCGGAGTGTACCGACTCGGGGCCGCCGCTGAGGATCAGCCCCGCCGGCCGGCGGTCGCGCAGCCGCGCCGCGCTGATGCCGTGCGGCACGATCTCGCTGTAGACGCCGGCCTCGCGCACCCTGCGGGCGATCAGCTGCGCGTACTGGGCGCCGAAGTCCACCACCAGCACGCCGCCCCTGCCGGCGGCGTCCGCCTGCGCCATCACATCGCCATGCCGACGCCCTGTCGACGCTGCAGGGTCTTCCCCTCGCTGGCGATCGCAGGCGCCACTGTCACCTCAGCCTTCTGGAGCTCCTTGAGCGTCGCGTGGCCGCTGGCCGCCATCGTGGCCGACAGGGCGCCGAACAGGTTGCTGCGCCCGTCGGCCTCCCGGGCCGGGCCGAGGAGGATCTCCTCCAGCGAGCCTCGGCGGCCCACGTACACGCGGGCACCGCGGGGCAGTGCGGCGTGCGGCGTCGCCATCCCCCAGTGGTAGCCGCCGCCGGGCGCCTCGGCGGCCGCCGCCAGCGGGGACCCCAGCATCACCGCGTCCGCCCCGCAGGCGATGGCCTTGGCGATGTCGCCGCCGGTGGCCATGCCGCCGTCGGCGATGAGGTGGACGTAGACGCCGGTCTCGTCGAGGTGGCGCATGCGGGCGGCTCGCACGTCGGCTATGGCGGTGGCCTGGGGAACGCCGATTCCCAGAACGCCGCGGGTGGTGCAGGCCGCGCCCGGCCCCACACCCACGAGCACGCCCGAAGCGCCGGTGCGCATGAGGTGCAGGCCGGCCTCGTAGCTGGCGCAGCCGCCGACGACCACCGGCATCGGGAGCTCGCGCACGGCCTTCTTGAGGTTCAGCGGCTTGCGGGCCTTGGACTTGTGCTCGGCGGTGACGACGGTGCCCTGGATCACCAGCAGGTCGACCTCGGCCGAGGCGAGGGAGTCGAGCAGCTCCCTCGCCCTCTGGGGTGTCACCGCGGCGCTGACCAGGGAGCTGTGCTCCCTGATCTGCCGCACACGCTCACCGATCAGCTCGGGGATGACCGGGGCGGCGTAGACCTCCTGCAGGCAGGCCGTCGCCTCGCTGTCGGACGCGCGGCGGATCGCCTCGAAGACCGGCTCGGGGTCCTCGTAGCGGGTCCACAGTCCCTCGACGTTCAGCACGCCGACGCCGCCGAGGCGCCCGATGAGGCCGGCCGTCTCGGGCGAGGTCACGCTGTCCATGGCCGAGGCCAGCAGCGGCAGCGGCCGGCGGTAGGCGTCGATCTCCCAGGAGATGTCCACATCGTCGGGGTCGCGTGTGCGGCGGGCGGGCACGATGGCGATCTCCTCGAGCCCGTAGGCGCGCCGCCCGCTCTTGCCGAAGCCGATCTCGATGTCCGCCACCGCTGGCACCTCCCACGCCGAGCATAGGCAGCCCCGCCCCGACCGGCGGGCACTCTCAGAGGCGGGCGGCTGCTTCGGTGATGGCCTCCCAGGCGGCCTCGACGTGGTGGGCGCGGGTGCTGACGGTCCCCACCGAGAGGCGCAGCGTGCAACGGCCGTCGAGGACCGTGTGGGTGAGGTAGAAGCGCCCCGACTCGTTCAGCGCCGCCAGGATGCGCCGGTTGGCGTCGTCGCCGGCCCGGTGGCGGAAGCACACCAGGTTGAGCGGCGCCGCTGCGGCGAGGGAGAAGTCGGGGTGGCGGCGCACCCAGCCGGCGAACTGCTGCGCCCAGGCCACGCCCGAGCGGATGTGCGCCTGGAGGCCCTCGGCGCCGTACCAGCGCAGCACCAGCCAGAGCTTCAGCGAGCGGAAGCGGCGCCCCAGCGGCACCTGCCAGTCCCGGTAGTCGATCACCGTCCCCTTGTCGCTCTCGGGGTTGCTCAGGTACTCCGGCGTGACGCTGAGGGCATCGGTGAGGGCCTTGCGGTCGGCCACCCACATGGCAGTGCAGTCAAGGTTGGTACACAGCCATTTGTGCGGGTTGAAGCAGTAGCTGTCCACGGCGCCGAGCCCCCGGTTCACGAAGCGGAACTCGGGGCACACCGCCGCCGCGCCGGCGAGGGCGCCGTCGACGTGGATCCACATGCCTTCGGCTCGGGCAGTGGCCGCTAGGTGCGCTACTGGGTCGAACGCCAGGGATGACGTGGTCCCGGCGGTGGCCATCACCGCGCAGGGCACCAAGCCTGCGGCCCGGTCCGCGGCGACGGCCTCGGCGAGGGCTTCGGGGCTCATGGCGTAGCCCGCGTCGCTGTCGACGAAGCGGATGCGCTCGGCGCCGAAACCGGCGATGCGGGCGCCCTTGCAGATCGACGAGTGGGCGTGCTCGGACGTGTAGACCACCAGGTCGGCGAGGGTCGCCCCCGAAGCGGCGGCCAGGGCGCGCTCCCTGGCGGCCACGAGCGCGCACAGCGCCGAACTCGAGGCCGAGTCCTGGATCACCCCGCCGCCGGAGGAGTCGCTGGCGAAGCGCCGCGGCAGCCCGCACAACTCCACCAGCCAGTCCATCACCCGGGTCTCGAGCTCGGTACACGCCGGGCTGGAGGCCCACAGCATGCCCTGCACCCCCAGGCCCGATGACAGCAGGTCGCCCAGGATGGCGGGGCCGGTGGCGGGCGAGGGGAAGTAGGCGAAGAACCCCGGGGCCTGCCAATGGGTGAGCCCCGGCACGATCACCCTGTCGAGGTCGTCCAGCACGGCGTCGAAGCCCTCCGGCTCGGTGGGCGGCGAGGCGGGCAGGCCCGCGGCCACCTCGCCGGGGCGGACCTGCGAGAGCACGGGAAAGTCCTCGATCCGCTCGTGGTAGCCGGCTACCCAGTCCAAGAACCGCCCGCCCCACAGCCGCAACTCCTCGGGCGTCATGTGCGCCGCCGAGACCCCTTGCGGCGCCCCGCCAGTGTCGTGCTCTGGAGCGTCCATGCGGGATGTCTAGCGGGCTGGGGGGCCTACGGCGATCACGAGGAGCTGCCGGAGGATCGCGGCGGTGGCGCCCCAGACGGTGTCGCCGGGGATCTCGAAGAAGTTGATCGGCCGCATCGTGCCTTCGCGGGGCCAGAGCTCCTGGCGGTAGACGTCGGGCGCCAGCAGGTCGCGCAGCGGGACGTGGAGGATCTCCTCCACCTCGGCGGGGTCGGGGCGAAGACCGCTCGGGCGCCCGGCGGGGAGCTCGGCCACGTAGGAATGCACGAGCGAGTCGCTGCCCACGGTGAAGAACGGATCCAGCTCTCCGATGCGCACCGCCGTCGCAGGATCCAGCCCGATCTCCTCGCGCGTCTCCCGCAGCGCCGTCGCCCAGAGGTCGGCGTCGCCGGGTTCGCGGCCGCCGCCGGGGAACGCCACCTCGTGGCTGTGCGTGCGCAGATGAGCCGCCCGGCGGGTGAGGATCACATGCGGCTCGTCCCGGTGCGCGTACAGCGGGACGAGCACCGCCGAGAGCCGCCGCCCGCTCGCTGGCGCCCGCGGCTGCTGCCGGCTCTGGAGCCTGTCCCGCAGCGCGTCCAGATCCACCTGGCGCTCTGGTGGCGCCAAGTCCCTCCACGGCGACGCGGCGCCCGCGCGGGCGCCTGCCGGGCGCGGGATGTGCTGGGGGCCTCCCCGGGGCGCCGGCGGCATCACCCGGCTTGCCCGCGGCTCTCGCCGGCAGCGCCGGAGGGCCGGGCCGAGGTGACCGCGGCCCGGGGCTGTGGCCCGACGTCGGGGCTCATCGGCTGCCAGCCTCAGCGGTAGTGGCGGCGCACCCGCCGGCCGACGTCGCAGACCACCTCGTAGGGGATCGTGCCGAGCCGGGCTGCGATCTCCTCGGCGCCGATGCTCTCGGCGCCCTGCTCGCCGATCAGGACGACCTCGTCGCCCGCCGCCACCCCCTCCCCCGAGGCACCCTCGTCGGCGCCGCAGTCCACCATGAGTTGGTCCATCGTGACGGACCCCACCACGGCTCGACGCCGTCCCCTGATGAGGACCTGCCCGCCGCGCAGGCCGTAGTCTCGCCGCGCCCCGTCGGCATAGCCGATGGGCACCGTCGCCACGCGCCGGTCGGACTCGAAACGGTGGGCGAGCCCGTAGGAGACCGCCTCGCCGGCGCGGACGGTCTTCACGTAGGACACCTCGGTCCGCAGCCCCATCACGGGCCGCAGCCCGGCGAGGTCGCCTGCCAGCCCGGCGCCGGGCGACAGCCCGTAGAGGGCGATGCCGACCCGGACCATGTCGTAGCGGCCGCGGCGACGGATCGGCGAGGCGTCGGGCCGCCCGGCGGACAGCAGCAGCGCCGAGTTGGCGGCGTGGCGGCGGAACCGACCCGGCGCCGCGCCCTCGGACGCCAACAGCCCCAGCACCTGCTCGTAGCGCCCGAGCTGCTCGTCGGTGAACGGGTTGTCCAGTTCGTCAGCCACGGCGCAGTGGGTCCAGACGCCGTCCAGCACCAAGTCGTCCTTGGCGGCGACGGCACGGGCCAGCAGCAGAGCGTCGTCGGGGTGCGCTCCGACGCGGTTCATGCCGGTGTCTACCTTGAGGTGTACCGGCAGGCGACGAGCGGCCGCGGACGCCGCTGCGGACGCCGCTGCGAGGCCCGCGGGACTGTAGACCGAGGGGCGCAGGCCGTGCGCCACGACCTCCACCATCTCGTTGGGCCGCGGCTCGGAGAGCAGCAGGATCGGCGCCGTCACGCCCGCCTCGCGCAGTTCCACCCCCTCCTCCACCAAGGCGACCGCCAGCCACCCGGCGCCGCCGGCCAAGGCGGCCCGCCCGGCGGCCACCGACCCGTGCCCGTAGCCGTCGGCCTTGACGACTGCGCACAGCTCGGCGGGGGCCGCTCGGCGGGCGAGTTCGGCGGCGTTGGCCGACAGCGCCTCGAGGTCCACGACAGCGGAGGTAGGTCGCATCAGTCCTGCGGCCCCTCAGGCGGCCCGCCGCCCGGCGGCTCCAGCACAGAGGCCAGCGCAGAGGGGATGAGCGCCGGCAGGTCGCCCGCCAGCAGGCCCACCGGCGGGCCCAGGCGCGAGGCCATTCCGTGAACGTGGGCCGCCAAGGCGGCGGCCTCGAGCGGGGCTGTCCGCTGGGCTAACAGCGCGCCGATCATGCCTGCCAGCACGTCGCCGCTGCCGGCGGTCGCCAGGCGGGCGTCCCCGGAGGCCACGAAGCGGGCCACCCCGTCGGGCGCGGCCACGACGGTGGTGGGCCCCTTGAGCAGCACGAACGCGCCGCAGTCGGCCGCCAGCCGGCGCGCCGCCGCCAGACGGTCATCGCCCGGACGGCGGCCGGTCAAGCGCCGGTACTCGCGGTCGTGGGGGGTCAGAACCACCGGCGCCCGTAAGCCGCGCAGGAACTTGGCAGCCTCGGCTCTCAAGGCGTTCAAGCCGTCTGCGTCGATCACCAGCGGCACCTTGGCGGCGGTCACGGTCGCCCGCACGGAGGCGAGCGTGTGGCCGCGCAATCCCAGCCCCGGGCCTAGCACGAGCGCACCGAAGCGGGGCGGGTCCATGAAGTCGTGCCAGCCCGCGCGCGGCAAGGGGTGGAGGACCGCCTCGGTCGGCACAGAGGCGTCGGGCCCGGCGCCCGGCACCGACAAGCGCACGTAACCGGCACCGGAGCGCAGCGCCGCCTGCGCCGCCAGCGATGCCGCGCCCGGCATCAGCGCCGAGCCGGCCACCACCCAGCAGGCGGACCACCACTTGTCGGCGTCGGTGGGTCGTCGGGGCCAACCCTCCGCCACATCGGCGTCTGTCATGAGGTGCGCCTCTGCCGAGCCCACTTCCAGCCCTATGTCCGCTACGGTCACCCGGCCCGCCAACTCTCGGCCGGGATGCAGCAGCAGGCCCGGCTTCAGGGCAGCGAAGGTGACGGTTCGATCAGCGGCCAGCGCGCCGCCGCGCACAGCACCGGTGAGGCCGTCCACCCCCGAGGGTATGTCCACGGCCAGCACCTGCCCGGCCGCCTCGGCGGCACCGGCCGGCGGCTGCCACGGACGGTTCAACCCGGTTCCGTACGCGGCGTCGATCAGCAGGTCACATGGGGGCACCTCTGCGCAGTCGGGCCGCAGGACGTGACACGTCGCACCGGCACGTTGCAGGTAGCGGCCGGCGGCCCGGCCGTCGGCGCCGTTGTTGCCCGCTCCGGCCAGCACGGCCACCGTGCGGCCCCGCAGGCGCTGCGTCGCCCGACGTCGGCGGAACCTGCCCCGACCGGCGCCGAAGATCGCCGCTGGGTCGCTCAAGGACCCAGAACCGGGCCCACTGTCGCCGGTGAGCATCTCCGCGGCCGCCATTGCGACCGCGGCGCCTGCCCGCTCGATGAGCACCTCGGCGCCCTCGGGGGCAGCCGCGTCGATGGCCGCCATCTCGGAGGGCGTGACGACAGGGATCACGACGTGCCTTCCACGGGCGGGGCGGTGCCGGCTGCGACGGCCAGGGCGACCGCGACTGCGGTGGTGGGGGTGTGGGAGAGGCTCAGGTGCCAGCCGGTCACGCCGGCCCGCTCGGCTCGCGCCGCGGCGCGGCCGCCGAGGACGACCTCGGGGCGACCGCCGGGGGCGCGCACGACCTCGATGTCCCGGAACGCCACGTCCCCGAAGCCGGCGCCCAGTGCCTTCATCACCGCTTCCTTGGCGGCGAAGCGGGCCGCGAGGCGTTCGGTCGGGTCGGCGCGGGCCTCGGCGTAGGCCCGCTCGGCGGGGGTGAAGAGCCGCTCGACGACCGACGGGCGGCGCGCCAGCAGACCGCCGAAACGCGGCACGTCCACGATGTCGATGCCGATCACCGCAAGGGCCTCCGCGCAGGCGCCGGCCGGACCGGACAGAACCCCGACCTCCGCCGGGCCGCAGCGCCGATCACGGCGACACGCCGCGCCAGCGCGCCGCGACAGCGCCCAGGTCGCCCACCAGCAGGTCCTCGGCGGGCACCTCCGCCAGGAGCGCCTCGTCGAAGGACGCCTCGGTCTCGGTCACCGCGTAGCGGAGCCGGCTGTAGCGGTCGCGGTAGCGCCGGAGCACGTCGGCGGCCACGGCGGGCGCCAACCGCTCGCGCAGCTCGACGTGCAGCAGCACCAGACCCACTGTCTCGCCGCCGGAGATCTCGGGCACCAGCAGGATGAGTCGCCCGTCGCGCAGCCCCCGCGTCAGCAGCACCCGGCGCTCGCGGCTGACCTGGCGCTTGGTGCCCC
The DNA here is from genome assembly GCA_026706565.1 of bacterium. Lineage (GTDB taxonomy): Bacteria > Actinomycetota > Acidimicrobiia > Acidimicrobiales > CATQHL01 > VXNF01. The sequence continues at coordinate 10,723 of JAPOYM010000076.1, read as the reverse complement.
GCAGGGTGGGATCGCCGCCCACCCGCGACTCGAAGGAGGCTGCCACGCCGGACCGGTCGGCGATCTCGATCCGCTCGCCGTCGATGGCGTAGCGGATGTGGCCGCAGGTACGGGCGACCGCCCCGTCCAGCCCCGCCAGCGTCGACAGGGTCTCGTAGCTGAGGCGTTCGGCCTCGGCGCCGGCGGCCCGCACAGCCTCGGTGAGCGGAACCCGTAGCAGCGCCTCCTCGCTGCGGGAGATCCCCACGGTGACCGTCTTGGCCTGATGGCGGATGGCGTCCACGGGCCGGGTCAGCTCCTCGATGGCCTCGCTGAGCGCTCCCAGCAGCCGCTCCAGGACGCCCGCCGGCGTCCCCATCTCGCCGAAGTCGATCTCGAAGGAGGCCAGCGGCAGCACCCCGAGGGCGTAGCGGAACAGCGCGTCGAGCCGCGAGGCCACCGCAGCGGGAAGGTGCCCGTCGTGGCCGCCGACGCGCAGGCGTTCCCCGAACTGCTCGGCCCCGGAGGTGATCGCCGGCGCCAGTGCGGCGAGCATCGCCTCGGCGTCGCTGACGGCGCCGTCGGGCTCGGCGTCCAGAGCGGCCTCGATGGCGCCGCGGGTGCGCCGCAGCGGCTCGGCGCAGGCGTCGATGGCCAGAGCCGCCTCGTATCCGAAGAGGTGGCCGGCCATCGTCGCCAGCACGAAGGCGAGGTCGGGGTGGACCTCCGGCAGCAGCACCGCCTCGCCGGCGGCGCGCGCCAACTCGGCGTCGTCGGTGAGGGCCACCGGCGCGCCGCGGTGCGCCGCGTAGATGGCCACCTCCTTGGCAACGTCGCGTGCGGTGGAACGGTCCAGGCCCGCCGCGCAGACCAGGGTGAGGGGCTCAGCGGAGAGGTCGATGTGCTTCTTGTCCTCGGTGATGTCGCAGGCCACCGACCGGTAGCACAGCTCCGAGAGCTTGATCCGCACCTCCTCGGCGGCCAGCCGGTTGCGGCCGTTTCCGACGGTGGCCCAGTGCCGCCGCGACGGGGCGAGCCGCTGCGCGATGTCGGCGATCCGGGGGCGAGCCGCCAGCACCTCGGCCATGGCCTCGGGCAACCGCTCGAGTGCCCCGAGGAGCTCCGAGCGGCGCGCCGGATCCGCCGCCACGCCGTACAGGTCGGCGATGGCGCAGGCCAGCAGGAATCCCGCCGCCACCTGGGCATAGAAGGCCTTCGTGGAGGCGACGCTCATCTCCACGTCCCGCCCGTCGGAGGTGTACAGCACCCCGTCGGCACGGGCCGCCAGATCGCTCTCGCGGCGGTTCACGACTCCGGTCACCCAGGCGCCCCGCGCCTGGACCAACGAGACGGTGCGGTTGGTGTCGGTGGTGGTGCCGGACTGGCTGATCGCCACTACGAGGCAATCGGACATGTCGTCGCGCAGGCCGAAGCCCGAGAGTTCGCTGGCAAGCCGGCTCTCCACCTCCACGCCGGCGCCGGACAGCTCGGCGCCGATGATCGCAGCGGTAGCGCGTGCGGCCACCGCCGCGGTGCCCTGTCCGATGACCACGATCCGCCTCGGCAGCTCTCTGCCGGTGGGCAGGACGCCGTCCAGGGTGACCCGACGGTCGCCGGGACGGCCGCTGATCCGGCCCGCCAGCGTCTTGGCGAACGACTCGGGCGATTCGCTGATCTCCTTGAGCAGGAAGTGGCGGTAGCCCCCGCGGTCGACGTCCCGGGTGGTTATCTCCGCCCTGCTCACCGCCGGCGGGGGCAGTTCGCCGCCGTCGTAGGACCAGCGGGCGACCCCCGACCTCTGGCCGGCCCCCGAGGCCGTCAGCCGGACGATCTCCCCGTCGGCGCCGTTGCCCTCAGCAGCGTCGAAGCGCAGGTAGTCGCCGGTCTGCTCCACGAGCCCGTAGGGCTCCGAGGCCACCACGAAGGCGTCGGGGGCGAGTCCCACGTACAGCGCCTGGCCGCTGCCCCGGCGGGCCAGCAGCAGTTCGCCGGGGTTGTCGCTGCTGAGCGAGACGATGGCGTGGGATCCCTCGAAGCTCGCCGCGGCCGCCGCGAACGCCTCCCGGGCGGATCGCCCCGAGTCCCTCAGCCGGCGCGCCAGACCCGGAACGACCCGGGCGTCGGTCGTGACGGCCGCGGGATAGGACAGGTCGAAGCGGCTCACCACCGCCCCGTAGTTGTCGATGTCGCCGTTGACCGCGGCGAACACCCAGGGCGCCCCGTCGGACGGCAGCGAGGCCACGGGATGGGCGTTCGGCTCGGTGATGAGCCCCACGCTGGCCCAGCGGGTGTGCGCCAAGACCGCGCAGCGCGCCCCGGGCCTGCCCAGCGCCGCCCGTAGCGACTCGTCGGCGGCCAGAGCCGACCGCAGCACCCGCGTGTTGTCGCCCAGTTCGCCGACCTCCACCGCCGTCTTGTGAACGTGGACCGAGGTGTCGGCGTCCCGCCAGCGGCTCCCGGAACGGCCCAGGGCGTCGGACATCTCCGGTGACCCCGGCGGGCCGGCGGAGGAGACGGCCACCGCGATCCCCGCCGAGTCCCGGCCGCGCACTTCGAGGCGGTCGAGGGCCGACAGCGCCACCTGGATCGACCACCACGCCGCTACGGCCTCCACCGTCGCGCCCGGCGCCGCGTCGCCTAGGAAGTCGGCCACCGCCGAGGCGGCGGCGAGGCGGTCCTCGCGCAGGCGCCAGAACGCGTCGTCGCCGTCGCGCCCGACCGACTGCGCCACCTCGGCGCGCAACGCGGCGTCGCGCACCAGCCAGGTCAGCCCCGCCGGCCCGGCGAGCCGGTCCGCCGCCTCCCGCGCGCCGGCGCGCCGCTCGTCGCCCCGGCCTCCGAGCAGCCGCCGGATCTCCGAGGCCCCCGGAGGCCGGCGGCTCGGCGGGCGGCTGAGGACAGCCACGATCCCGCACATCAGCCGGCGCGCTCGCGTACCTCGGCCGCCAGCGACTCGGCTGCCGAAGCGGCCTCCGCCTCGCTCGGCGCCTCCACCATCACGCGGATCAGCGGCTCGGTCCCCGACGGACGCACCAGCACTCGGCCCCGGTCGCCCAACCCGGCGCGGACCTTCTCGACCGCCGGCTGAACGGCGGCCAGCACTTCGGCCGCCCCGCGGCCCACGGCCACGTTGCGCAGCACCTGGGGGTGCCGCGTCATCGCGCCGGCTGCCAGGTCTCCGAGCCGCTCGCCCCGGCGGGCCGCCACGTCCAACAGTTGCACGGCCGTGAGCAGGCCGTCGCCCGTGGTGGCGAGATCGCGGAAGACCACATGGCCGGACTGCTCGCCGCCGAGTTCCCAGCCGCCGTCCTCCAGCGCGCTGAGGACGTGCCGGTCGCCCACGGGGGTGGTCACGACAGCGATGCCGGCGGACGCCATGGCGCGGTGCAGGCCGATGTTGCTCATCACCGTCACGACGACCGTCGAACCCGCCAGCCGGCCGCGTTCGTGGCGGTCGATCCCGCAGAGGGCGATGATGCAGTCACCGTCGATCAGCCGCCGATCGTAGGCCACCACCCGATCGCCGTCGCCGTCGAAAGCCAGACCCACCTCACCGCGGCGCGTCTCGCCGGCGATCAGCCCCGGCGAGGCCGCGCCGCAGCCGTCGTTGATGTTCCGCCCGTTCGGCGCGCAGGCCACGGTCCGCACCGACGCCCCTAGGCGCCGCAGCAGCGTCGGCGCCGGCGCCGAGGCCGCGCCGTTGGCGCCGTCGACGACGAGCCGCATCCCCTCCAGAGCGCCGGGCCGCACGCTCGCCGCCACACCTTGGAGGTAGGCGTCCAGCCGAGCGGAGGCGTCGACGGCGACCGCCGCGGCGCCGCGGGGGGCTGCGGACGACCGGAGGGCCGACGCCACGGCCTCCTGCTCGCCGTCGCTCAGCTTGCGCCCCCCTGGTCCGAAGATCTTCACGCCGTTGTCGTGGTACGGGTTGTGCGACGCCGACACCACGATGCCCGGCACCCCGTCGGCGGCGCTGCAGAACGCCACGGCCGGAGTGGGGGCCACTCCCAGCAGGTCCACCTCGGCGCCGCGCAGTCCTCGCAGCAGCCCGTCGATGAGGTCCCCGGCGGAGGGCCGCGGGTCGTGGCCGAGGACCACCCGCTCGCAGCCGAAGACCGAGACGACCGCAGCACCGATCCGGGCGGCTGTATCCGGGGTCACGTCCCGGTAGGCGCGCCCCCGTATGCCGTCTGTACCGAACACGTCCGAACCGCTCCGACGGCCCGCGGCGGCGCAGGCGCGGGCGCCGCTACCTCTTGGAGTACTGCGGAGCCTTCCGGGCCTTCTTGAGCCCGTACTTCTTGGACTCCTTCTTGCGCGGATCCCGACTCAGCAGACCGGCGCGCTTGAGCTTCTCGCGGGAGTCCCCGTCGAGAGCCACCAGCGCCCGGGCCACGCCGAGGCGGAGCGCCCCCGACTGTCCGGTGAGACCCCCGCCGGAGATGGAGGCGTCCACGTCGTACACCGAGGAGGCGTCCGTGACGCGGAGGGCTTCGAGGGCGCTGGAGCGATGGGCGGGCGACGGGAAGTAGTCCTCGACGTCCCGACCGTTGACGGTGACGCGGCCCTCACCCGGCCGGATGCGGACGCGCGCCACGGCACGCTTGCGGCGACCTGTGGCTTGGACGAGCGGCGCTGTCATGGAGTCCTCCCGCCGAGGGGCAGAGGCTGGGGTTTCTGGGCTTCGTGAGGATGGACCGGCCCGGCGTAGACCTTCAGCTTCCGGAGCATCCGGCGGCCCAGGCGGGTCTTCGGCAGCATCCCCCGGATGCTGCGCCGCACGACCTCGGCGGGCTGCCGCCCCAGCGCGGCGCCCAGGGTCTCCGAGCGGAGGCCGCCGGGATAGCCCGAGTGCCGGTACAGGATCTTCCGCTCCGACTTGTCTGCTGTCACCGCGACCCGTTCGGCGTTCACGATGATCACATGGTCGCCGCAGTCGAGGTGCGGCGCATAGATCGGCTTGTGCTTGCCCGCCAGGATGCGGGCCACCTCGGTCGCCATGCGCCCGAGCACCTGGCCCTCGGCGTCGACGATCCACCAGGCGCGGTCCACCTCGGAGGCGGGGGGGCTGTAGGTACGCACACCGCAAGGATACGGGCCCCGCACGCGAATCGGGCTGCGACGGGCCGACTCACGGGTAGGACACCGACTGCAGGCACAGGCCGTGCGGCGGAGCGACCGGCCCGGCGGCGGCACGGTCACGGGCGGCGAGGACTCGCGGCATGTCGCCTGCGGGGCGGCGGCCGCGGCCCACGTCGACCAGAGTGCCGACGATGGAGCGCACCATCTGCCGGCAGAAGGAGTTCGCCTCGATCTCGAACAACAGCAGAGCGGGCTCGGGGGAGCTCCAGCGGGCGTGCAGGACCCGCCTCGTCGTGGGCGCCTCCCGCTCGGCGCCGCTGACGATGCGGACGGCCCGCGAGCAGAACGAGGCGAAGTCGTGCTCGCCTGCCAGCAGGGCCGAGGCTTCCGCCATGGCGGCGACGTCCAGGGGCTCGCGGACATGCCAGGAGGTGCGCCGCCGGAAGACGTCCGGCGCCGACGAGTTCCAGATCGTGTAGCGGTAGGCGCGCGCCAGCGCCGAGAAGCGGGCGTCGAAGCCACTCGAGGCGCGCTCGATCGCCAGGACCGCCACGTCGGGTCCGCACAGGCGGCTGAGCCCGCTGCCTAGGGCTTCGAGCCGCTCCGGCGAGGCGTCCTCGTCGGCCACCTCCAAGCTCACCACCTGCCCGCGCGCATGCACGCCCGCGTCTGTGCGCCCGGCGCAGGTCAGTTGCACCGGATAGCCGAGCCGCCGTCCGAGCGCATCGGCGAGGACGCCGCCGACGGTCCGCACGCCGGGGTTCGGGGCGAAGCCGCGGAACGCCCCCCCGTCGTAAGCGACCCGGAGGCGCAGGCGGGCCACGCCGCGGCGCGCCGGCTAGACGAGTTCGATGCGGGCCATCGGGGCGTTGTCCCCGTAGCGCGGGCCGACCCGCAGGATGCGCGTGCAGCCGCCGGCGCGGTTCGCATAGCGCGGGCCGATGTCGGAGATCAGCTTGTCGGCGATCTCGCGGTCGTTGAGGAACGCCACGATCCGGCGGTGGTTGGCCAGCCCGCCCTTGCGCGCCTTGGTGATCAGCTTCTCGGCCACGGGCTGCACGGCCTTCGCCTTCGCCTCGGTGGTCACGATCGACTCGGCCGCCACGAGGGACGCCACGAGGTTGGCCAGCATGAGCTTCTGGTGTGCGGCGCCCCCGCCGAGGCGGCGGCCCTTGCGCGGTCGGCCCGGCATGGTCGCCTCGCTCTCAGTCCGCCGACTTCAGGGCCAGACCCAACTCGTCGAGCCGGGCTGTTACCTCATCCAGGGACTTCTCGCCGAAGTTGGGGATCGCCAGCAGCTCCAGCGGCGTCCGGTCCAAGAGCGCGCCGACGGTGGTGACCTGGGCCCGCTTCAGGCAGTTGCGCGGCCGCTCCGACAGGCCCAGTTCCTCGATGGGGCGCAGCAGGTCCTCGGGCCCCTCCGGCGCCGAGGAGGGATCCATGCCGTCGGGCAGCGTCACCTCGGCGAGGTTCTCCACGAGCTCGCTCAGGCGGCGCAGGATGCCTCCCGCGGTGGCCATGGCCTCGGCCGGCGTCATGGTCCCGTCGGTGTGTACGTCCACGACCAGCTCGTCGGAGGCCACGTCCCGCTCGCCCGGCGTGGCCTCGACCTCATAGGAGACGCGGCGCACCGGCGAGAACAGGGCGTCCACCGGGACGGCGCCGATGGTCCCTCCCGCCGGGCGGCTCTCGGCGCCGATGTAGCCGATCCCCCGCTCGACGGTCACATCCGCGGCGAAACGCGCCCGGGCGTTGAGCGTGGCGACATGCAGTTCGGGGTTCAGCACCTCGACGTCGGGGTTGACGGCGAAATGCGCGCCCGTCACCTCCGCCGGGCCCAGCACGTCGATCCGGAGTTGCACCGGTTCGGGGCTGTGGCTGTGCAGCACCAAGTCCTTCAGGTTCAAGATGATGTCGGAGATGTCCTCGACTACGCCGGTCAGCGTGTCGAACTCGTGCAGCGCCTCGTCGAAGCGGACGTGCGTCACGGCCGCGCCGGGGATCGACGACAGCAGCGTGCGCCGCAGAGCGTTGCCGATCGTGTAGCCGAATCCCGCCGCCAGCGGGCCGATCACGAACTTCTGCCGGTTCTCGACAGCAGCGGCCGCGGCGACCGTGGGGTGTTTGATCTCAAGCATTTGCAACCTCGCTGCGCTACTTGCTGTAGAGCTCGACGATCAACTGCTCGCGGATGGGCACGTCGATCTGCTCGCGCGTGGGGAGCGACACCACGTTCGCCGCCCAGCCCTCCTCGACGACGTCGAGCCAGACGGGCGGCACCCGGTCCAAGACATCGACGTTCCACTGCAGGACTGTCATGGCGCGCGCCTTGTCGCGCACCGAGACGGCGTCGCCTGCACCCGCCCGGTAGCTCGGGATGGTGACGCGGCGGCCGTTCACCGACACATGGCCGTGCCGCACGAACTGGCGCGCCTGGGGTCGGGTGGCGGCCCAGCCGGCCCGGTACACCACGTTGTCGAGGCGCAACTCGAGGTAGCTGAGCATGTTCTCGCCGGTGACGCCCGAGCGGCGGCTGGCCTCGGCGTAGAGGTTGCGGAACTGCCGCTCGGTCAGGCCGTAGGTGAAGCGGGCCTTCTGCTTCTCCTGGAGTTGCAGGAGGTACTCCGAGGCGGTCGTGCGCCGCCTCGAGCGGCCGTGCTCGCCCGGGGGGTAGGGGCGCTTGTCGAGCGCCACCGTCTCGCCCTTGGTGCCGAAGATGTTGGTCCCCATGCGGCGCGACACCCTCGCCTTGGGCCCCGTGTAGCGCGACATCAGACGCGCCGCCGCTTCGGCGGCCTGCAGCCGTTGTGCGGGATAGGGGTGACGTCCTTGATGCCGGTGACCTCCAGCCCGAGGTTCTGCAGCGAGCGGATCGCCGTCTCGCGGCCCGACCCGGGGCCCCGCACCTGCACGTCCACCTTCCGCACGCCGAACTCCATGGCCCGCCGCGCCACTTCCTCGGCCGCCATCTGCGCGGCGTACGGGGTGGACTTGCGCGAACCCTTGAAGCCGACGTTGCCGGCGGAGGTCCAGGCGATCACGTTGCCCCGCAAGTCCGTGACCGTGATGATGGTGTTGTTGAAGGAACTCTTGATGTGTACGACGCCGTGCCCGATGTTCCTGCGTTCGCGGCGGCGCGGCCGGCGTGCTTGTCTCTCTGCCATAACCCCTCGGTACGTCTCGTGAGCGGCGTGACGCCGCGGCGCGGCGGCATCGGTCGCGTCGGGGCGCTGCGGCCCTCGCCGCGGCCCCGGCCTTGCTCTGTCGGTCTACTTCCTCTTCATGACGGTCTTCTTGCCCGCCACGGTCTTGCGCGGTCCCTTGCGTGTCCGGGCGTTGGTGTGGGTGCGCTGGCCCCTCACCGGCAGGCCCCGGCGGTGTCGGATGCCCTGGTAGCAGCCGATCTCGAGCTTGCGGCTGATGTCCTGGCCGATCCGGCGGCGCAGGTCGCCCTCGACCTTGAGGTTGCGCTCGATGTGCGCCCGCAGTCGGGCCACCTCCTGGTCGGTCAGGTCCTTGACCCGCACGTCGGGACTGATGCCGACGGCTTCGCAGGTCTGCGCGGCGACCGTGGGGCCGATGCCGAAGATGTACGTGAGCGACACCACGGCGCGCTTGTTCCGCGGGATGTCGACGCCGGCTATACGCGCCATGTCAGCCCTGCCTCTGGCGGTGCCGCGGGTTCTGACAGATCACCCGCACGCGGCCGTGGCGGCGGATCACCCGACACCTCTCGCACATCGCTTTGACGCTGGGGCGCACTTTCATCTCGACATCCGCCTTGTCTCTCGGGGCGCCGCTACTTGTACCGGTAAGTGATGCGCCCGCGCTGCAGGTCGTACGGTGTGAACTCCACCTGCACGCGGTCACCGGGGAGGATGCGGATGTAGTGCATCCTCATCTTCCCCGAGATGTGGGCCAGTACTTGGTGCCCGTTGTCGAACTCGACCTTGAACATGGCATTGGGAAGGGACTCCAGGACCCTGCCCTCCATGAGGATCGCGTCTTGTTTCGATTTCGCCAGAGCCCTACTCCTGCCTCGAACGCGACCTACCAGCCTACCGAGACAACCCCAGCGGCACCAACCTGCCGACGGCGGCGGCGAGCCGGCCGAAGACCTCCGCCGGCGCCCCGGTGCCGTCGATGCGCACCAGCAGCCCCCGCTCGGTGAACCAGTCCACCAGCGGCGCCGTCTGCGCCTCGTAGAGTTCGAGGCGGCGGGCGATGCCGGCTTCGGTGTCGTCGCCGCGGCCGCGGGCCAGCATCCGCTCGGAGACCTCGGAGGTGTCGACCTCGAGGAGCACCGCGCCGAGGAGGCCGTCGAGGGCGGTCATCGCGGCGAGGGCCTCGGCCTGCGCGGGCGTCCGGGGGAAGCCGTCGAGCAGCACCGTGGACCCGGACTCCAGCAGCGGCGCCAGCCGCTCCGCCACCACGTCGCACATCACGTCGTCGGGAATCAGCTCGCCGGCGGCCATGAGAGCCTCGGTGCGTCGGCCCAGCGGGGTTCCCGACGCCGCCGCACCGCGCATCATGTCGCCGGTGGAGACGTGGACCACCCCGCCGTAGCGCTGCTGCAGCAGGCCGCACTGCGTTCCCTTCCCCGAACCCTGGCGCCCGAGAACGACGATCACGCCGCTCATGTCTCAGCGCCGCGGCGCCAGACCGGTCGGCCCGCGCCCGACGAGGTCGGCCCTCACTTCAGGAAGCCCTGGCAGTCGGGGCGGAGCATCAGCCGGCCCTCACTTCAGGAAACCTTCGTAGTTGCGGAGCATCAGCTGGCTGTCGATCTGCTTCATCGTCTCGAGCGCCACGCCCACGGCGATCAGGATCGAGATGCCGGTGAAGCTGAAGATGCCCTGCGTGCTGGTGGGCACGATGTTCCCTATCACCACGGCCGGCGTCAGGGCGATGAGCGCCAGGAACAGCGATCCCGGCAGCGTGATGCGCGACAGGATGTGCGCCAGGTAGCGCTCGGTGGGCCGACCGGGCCGGATGCCCGGCACGAAACCGCCCTGCTTGCGGATGTTGTCGGCCTGCTTCACCGGGTCGAAGCTGATGGCCGTGTAGAAGTAGGCGAAACCGATGATCAGCAGGCCGAAGAACACCAGGTAGAACGGGTCGTCGTAGCGCAGCAGGTGGTCGTTCACCCAGGTGCGGGTCGCCTCGCCCCAGCCGCCCGAGGGCAGCACCACCACGATCAACTGCGGCAGGTACAGCACCGAACTGGCGAAGATGATGGGGATCACGCCCGACTGGTTCACCTTCAGGGGGATGTAGGTGCTGCCCCCGGTGGTCATGCGGCGCCCGACGACGCGCTTGGCGAACTGCACCGGGATGCGCCGCTGGCCCTGCTCCACGAACACGATCAGCACGAGCAGCACGAGGTACATCGCCCCCACCTCGAACACCCCGGGCCAGCCCGAGTTGCCCTTCACCAGCGAGAACTGGTTGGGCAGCGAGCTGACGACCGCGGCGAAGATGATGATCGACATGCCGTTGCCGATGCCCTTCTGGGTGATCAGCTCGCCCATCCACATCAGCAGGGCCGTCCCGGCGGTGAGCGTCAGCACCACGAGGCCCACCCGCGGCGCGGTGAACTCCGGCAGGAGGTCGGGGATGCCGGTGCTGCCGGCCAGGCCGCCGCCCTGGTTGTGGAACAGGA
>JAPOYM010000063.1 GCA_026706565.1 bacterium | reverse complement strand
TCACGTCGATGCCCATGAGGGCGGCGATCTCGGCGTCCTCGGCCACCGCCCGCATGGCCTTGCCGACCTTGGTTCGCTCCACGAGGTACCAGAGGACGGCCATCGAGACGGCCGCTGCCACGATGACCATGATCTTGGCGCCCTCGATCTCCAAGAAGGTGTGCTTCTCGCGCAGCCAGTCGGGCCTTCTGGGGTACGACTTGCTGGCTGGGCCGAACAAGACGATCGACATGTTCTGGATGAAGAAAGAGACCCCGATGGATGTGATGAGGGGTATCAGCCGGGGCGCCCCCCGCAGCGGCCGGTAGGCGACCCGCTCCATGACCACCGCCAAGAACATCGACACGAGGATCGACCCGAGCATTGTGATCGCCAGGGCGCCGACGAAGTTGCTTCCCCACAGGCCGGCGTCGGCCAGTTTGTTGGAGGTGATCATGCCGGTCATGGCACCCATCATGAACACCTCGCCGTGGGCGAAGTTGATGAACCCCAGCACCCCGTAGACCATGGAGTAGCCCAGCGCGATCAGCCCGTACATGGCGCCTTGGGCGATGCCGGACACCACGAGGCCCCGGAACTGGGCGCCGGTGAGGCCGGTGGCGTCGGGGTTGGCCCAGCGGGCGAAGGCGTTGTCGGTGTCGATCTCCTGAGCGATGAACGCCCCGAGGCCCACCAGCACGAGGCCGACGGCCACGACGCGCAGCACCGTGAGGAAGCGGTCGACACCGGTGCGGGGCGCCCCGGTGCGGGGCGCCCACTTGGCGGTCACTGAGTCGGCCTCACGGGCTGCAACAGTAGGCGCGGGCGCCCGGGGCGTCGCAGTTCGGGCCGCGATGCTCTACGGGGCGTAGGAGAAGACCACGTTGTTCATGCTCTCCTCGGCGTTCTCCTCGCCTCCCATGTTCTGCACGACGGTGATGCGGGAGGAGCCGCAGTCGCCGAAGTCGTCGCAGTTGATCGTGCCGATGAGGCCGCTGTAGCCCCGGAGTTGGTTCAGGTAGGCGCGCACGCCCTGGCGGTCGATCACCAGCGTGTCACCGTCCAGCCTGGAGGCGGCCACGATCGCGTCCAGCAGCATCGCCGTGGCGTCGTAGCCGTGCGCCCAGAACGGCGCCGCCGGCCGCTCGCCGTAGTCGGCCTCGTAGGCCGCCAGGAAGTCCGGCGCCGACTTGCCGGTGCTCTGGTTCACGTTGTCGCCGAAGCGCTGATCCGGCCCGGAGAAGTACATGCCCGCGGTCTGCGGCAGCGCCAGGTAGTTGGTGTTCAGCAGGCCGTCGGCGGCCAGCAGCACCGTGTCCTCCAGCCCCGGCACGCCCGGCGCCTGGTCGGCGACGAAGTCGCCGGCCGGCTGGAAGATCGGGAAGAACAGCGCACCGGGGCTGCCGGCGGCTATCTCGGTCAGCACCGGCACCATGTCGGTGTCGTCCTTGTTGACCGCCGAGAACCCGGTCACCGTGCCGCCGAGTGCGGAGTAGGCGTCGGTGAACGCCTGCGCTAGGCCCTGCGTGTACGGGTCGCCGTCGTGGATGGCCGCAGCGCTCCCGATCCCCAACTCGTTGTATACGAACTCGGCCATCGCCGCGCCTTGGAACAGGTCGTTGTGGGCGGTGCGGTAGTAGCCCTCGCTGTAGTTGGGCCCGGCGTTGCCGGCGAGATCCGACGTGAGCGCCGGCGAGGTGTTGCCGCCGGAGATCATCGTCATGCCCGCCGCGCCGATCAGCGGCGCCGCGGCGACCGCCGCGCCCGAGCACGACGTGCCGATCACGCCGATTACTCGGTCGTCGGCCACGACGGTCTGCGCCGCCGCCTGGCCGCCGTCGTTGGAGCAGAGGTCGTCCAGGGTGGTGCCCAAGTCCACGTCGAAGCCGCGCACCGGGCCGTAGTCCCTGATCGCCAGCACGACCGCCCGCTCGATCGGCAGCCCGAAGAAGGCCACGTCACCCGAGATGGCGTTCAGCGAGCGGATCTGCACCGCGTCGCCCGCCTCGATGCGCACCGTGCCGAGCGAGCCGTCGCCGAAGGGCGTCTCCAACTCGATGGGCGGGATCGATCCGGCCTCGGCGGCCGATCCCAGCGGCGAGAACGAGAACACCACGTTGTCGAGGCTCGCCTCGGCGTTCTCCTCACCGCCGATGTTCTGGATCACGGTGATGCGGGAGGAGCCGCAGTCGCCGAAGTCGTCGCAGTTGATCGTGCCGATGAGGCCGCTGTAGCCCCGGAGTTGGTTCAGGTAGGCGCGCACGCCCTGGCGGTCGATCACCAGCGTGTCACCGTCCAGCCTGGAGGCGGCCACGATCGCGTCCAGCAGCATCGCCGTGGCGTCGTAGCCGTGCGCCCAGAACGGCGCCGCCGGCCGCTCGCCGTAGTCGGCCTCGTAGGCCGCCAGGAAGTCCGGCGCCGACTTGCCGGTGCTCTGGTTCACGTTGTCGCCGAAGCGCTGATCCGGCCCGGAGAAGTACATGCCCGCGGTCTGCGGCAGCGCCAGGTAGTTGGTGTTCAGCAGGCCGTCGGCGGCCAGCAGCACCGTGTCCTCCAGCCCCGGCACGCCCGGCGCCTGGTCGGCGACGAAGTCGCCGGCCGGCTGGAAGATCGGGAAGAACAGCGCACCGGGGCTGCCGGCGGCTATCTCGGTCAGCACCGGCACCATGTCGGTGTCGTCCTTGTTCACGGCGCTGAACCCCGTCACGTCGCCGCCCAACCCCTCGAAAGCGTCGGTGAACGCCTTGGCGAGGCCCTGGGTGTACGGGTCGCCGTCGTGGATGGCCGCGGCGGTGCCGATGCCCAACTCGGTGAACACGAACTCGGCCATCGCCGCGCCCTGGAACAGGTCGTTGTGGGCGGTGCGGTAGTAGCCCTCGCTGTAGTTCTCCCCGGCATTGCCCGCAAGGTCCGAGGTGAGCGCCGGCGAGGTGTTGCCGCCGGAGATGAGCACCATTCCCGCCGCGGTGATGAGCGGCGCAGCCGCCACGGCCGCGCCCGAGCAGGAGGTGCCGATCACGCCGACCACCTGCGTGTCGGCCACGACGGTCTGCGCCGCCGCCTGGCCGCCGTCGTTGGAGCAGAGATCGTCCAGCGTGGTGCCCAGGTCGACGTCGAATCCCTTGATCTGGCCGTAGTCCTGGATCGCCAGCACGACCGCCCGCTCGATGGGCAGGCCGAAGAACGCCACGTCGCCGGAGATGGCGTTCAGCGAGCGGATCTGGATGGCGTCGCCCGCCTCGACCCGCACGACGCCCAGCGACTCGTCACCGAGGTGGTCCATCGGCGACGGCGGCGGCTCATCCTCGCCTGCCGGCGCTGCCGCCTCGGTCGTGGGGGCCTCGCCGCTCGGCTGCACCGGGCCGGCGTCGGGATCGTCGTCACTGCCGCAGGCGGCGGCCAACAGGACCAGAGCCAGCAGCGGAACGATGACCCGCAGATACTTGGTGGATTTGAACATGTCGAGCCCCTCCTCTTTGAGTCTCCTCGTGACTAGACACTCCGCCGCTCACCATACCTGCTCACCGTGTTCGCCCCGGGGCAGGCCGAAAGATGGTAGAGAATCGCGAAAATATCCGACAAGACGAACAACGTTGGCGGCTGCTCAAGCGTTCTGGCGCCAGAAGGGGGTCCGAGGGGCGTCGAACAGCACAGCGGTGACTTCGCCCCGCGCCGAGCCGAAGGCGTGGCGCACCCAGATGTCCGGTCCGGCCAGCGGGGAGGGAAGATCGTCCTCGGCGAAGAAGCCCACGCCGGTGCACTCCACGGGATGCGCCCGCAGCGTGCCGCCGACGGCCCGGCAGTGGTACACCAGCGAGTAGGCGGGCACCGAAGTGAAGCCGTGGCGCATGCTGTCCAGCACGGCGATCAGCCGCTGCGGCTCGCAGTCGATGCCGGTCTCCTCGGCCACTTCCTTGACCGCGATCTCCGAGGATGAGTAGCCCACGTCGGCCCAGCCCGTGGGGTACAGCCAGAACCCGGAGTCTGCCCGGCGGATCAGCAGCACCCTGTCCTCGTCGTCGCTGACGACCGCGCCGACGGCCACCTTCGGTGTGACATAGCCGTCCACGCCGCTTCCCACCGCCGCGATCCACTCCGTGATCTGCTTCGCCGGGTCGCAGCAGCGGCCGGCCGCGGCCCGGATGTCGGCGGCCACAGCCAACACTTCCTCGAACCGCTCGCGCTCGTAGAGGTTCTCGGTGAAGCCCAGCCCGGTGCGTGCGATGCCCGCGAGGGCCTCGCTCCAACGGAGCATCTCGAGTTCACCGATGGTCGCCCGGTCCGGATCCGGCGGCGAGGCGCCTGCCGGGCTCGAGGCCGCGCTCATCGGGGCGCCGCGGGGATCGAGGCGGCCCGGCGCACCTCGGCCGCGACCGACTCGAGCCTGCCGGCGTCGGTGATCTTGCCGCCGCAGCCGTCGTGGACGTAGAAGGAGTCCACGACGTGGTCGCCGAGCGTCTGCACTCTCGCCTGCTCGATGTGCAGGCCCGAGCGCGACAGCGCCTCGGTGATCCAGTGGAGCAGGCCGAGGCTGTCGGGGGCCGCCACCTCGATGACCGTCACCGCGGAGATCTCATTGTCGAACTTCACGTAGGACTCGGTCACCGGCTCCGGAGCGAGCACGTCACCCGAACCCGAGGCGGCGTGCGCCCAGCGCGCCAACCGCTCGCCGGGCACCAAGTCGCCCGCCAGAGCGGCGCGGACATCGGCCAGGACCGGCGCCCAGTCCAGCCCGACGCCCGCCGCCGGCTCCACGAACACCGCCAGCGCGGTCATGCCGCAGGCGCTGTGGGCCGCTGCGGAGAGGACGTTCAGACCGTTGAGGCTGATCGCCCCCGCGACGGCGCCCAGCACGGTCGGGGCGCTGTGTACCACGACGAAGAGCCGCCGATCGGAGACCTCCAGCATCTCGGTGCCGGCCCGCATGGCCTCGCTGACCTCGGGGGTGGGGAACGAGTCGGGCTCGCCGCCCAGCACGCCGCTCTGGAGGTAGCTCTCGGTGCGGCGCACCAGTCCCCGCACCAGGTCGGCTTTCCAGCGGGTCCACACCGAGGGGCCGGTGGAGACCGCGTCGGCTTCGGTGAGGGCCGCTAGGAGGCCCAGCATCTCGACGCTGCGCACCTCCGCCGCCACCCGCTGCACCGTGCCGAGCTCGTCGATGTCCCGCCTGATGGCCACGTCGGGCAACAGCAGGTGGAGCTCCACGAGCCGCACGAGCGTGGCCACGTCGTCGTCGTCGAAGCCCATGCGGCGCCCGATGACCTCCATGAGCCCCATGCCGACGGTGGTGTGGTCGCCGGGGTAGCCCTTGCCTATGTCGTGCAGCAGGGCGGCCACGAGCAGCAGGTCGGGGCGGTGGACCTCGACCTCGCCGCCTGAGATCATGTCGGCCGCCTGCGCGGCGGTCTCGCAGAGGTGCCGGTCCACGGTGAAGCGGTGGTAGTCGTTGCGCTGCAGGCGGCTCCGGCAGCTCTCCCATTCGGGGAGGATCTTCACCACGGCGCCCGCCTGGTCTAGCGCCTCGATGACGGGGATGGCGTTGCGCCCGCAGGCCAGCAACTCCACGAACAGCTCCCGGGCGCCCGCCGGCCACGGATCGCCCAGCGGCGGCATGTCCCTGCCCAACCGCAGCAGCGAGTCCCGCTCGATGCGGGCGCCCCGGCCGGCCGCCGCCACCGCCACCCGCAACGCCCGGAGCGGGTCGTCGCGCAGCTCCGCCTCCGGCAGCAGGCGCAGCTCGTTGCGGTCTCCCCTTAGTTGCAGACCCGGCTCGAGGGTCGTGGCCCCGGGGCCCGGCCGGCTGCGCGGGGCCGCCCAGTGCTCGATGCGGGCCCAGGTCTCGTCCGCGATCCAGCCCACCGTCCGGCCCGCGGCGGCCACCTCGGTCATGAAGTCCTCCACGGAGCCGAAGCCGAGCGCCGCCGCCACGTCCCCCTGGACCTCGAGGCTGAGCAGGTTGCGGGCGCTGCCGGTGGCGCGGTGCAGCTCGACCCTCGCCGCCAGGATGGTCTCGTAGGCCTCCCCGAGCATGCCGCTGTCCAACTCTGCGAGGTCGGGGCGCGCCAGGGCCGCGAAGCGCAGCGCCTGCACGTCCCGGGCGCCGCCGGTGGATTCCTTCAGGTCGGGCTGGAGCCGGAAAGCCACCGCGCCGTGCTCGAGCTCCCGCCAGCGGGCGTCCTTGGCAAGCTGCGGCAGCCACCTGCGGGACCGCTGGGACCACTGGTCACCGGCGCCGCCGGCGAGGCGTTCGGCCAGGCTCGGATCACCCGCCACACGGCGCGCCGACAGCAGCGACGTGGCCGTGTCGAGATCGTCCGACGCCAGGTGCAGAGTCTCGGGCACCGTGCGCACGGCGTGGCCGAGCTTCAGGCCCTCGTTCCACACGGGGTACCACAGGTCGCCCGCCAACTCGGCCACGTCATGGCCGTCCTCGTGCAGCAGCAGCAGGTCCAGGTCGCTCTCGGGGCTCAGCTCGTAGCGTCCGTAGCCGCCGACGGCGACCAGCGACACGTCCCGCTCGGGGCCGCCGGCAGCGGCGTAGGCAGCTGCCAGCCATTCGTCCACCCGGCGGCTGTAGGCACCGCAGAACGCGGTCCCCGCCAAGCGCCGGTCAGCGATGATCCGCCGCCGTTCCAGCGGGCGGGCGCCTTCGGCGGCGGCGAGGCGCGCGGTCATGGGCGCCGCGGCGCGGCCCTGTCGGGTCGGCCCCTCCACGGTCTCAGCCGGCGGCGCTGGCCGCGCGGCTGTCGGGGCTCGGGGTCGCCGCCGGCTCGCCGAGGGCGGCGTTGAGGTTGCCCGAGCGCAGGCCCTCGAGGTCGAGCGTCACGTAGCGGTAGCCGGCGGCCTGCACGGCGGCCACGACCGCGGCCCGGGCAGCCACGACGTCGGCGAGCCGGTCCGGCGGCACCTCGATCCGCGCCGACTCGTCGTAGTGCCGGACGCGCAGCTCGTCGAAACCCAGGCCGGCCAGCGCCGCCTCGGCCCTCCCCACCGCCCGCAGGACCGGCGCGGAGACGGGCGTGCCGTAGGGCAGCCGGGACGCCAGGCAGGGCGCGGCCGGCTTGTCCCAGACCGACAGTCCCAGCGCCCGAGCGGCGGCCCGCACGGCGTCCTTGGTGAAGCCCGCCTCGACGAGCGGGAACCGGGCGCCTCGTCGGCGGGCCGCGTCGATGCCCGGACGGTGGTCGCCCAGATCGTCCACGTTGACCCCCAGGGTCACCGTCGCCCGCTCGGCGGCGGCGACGGGCCCGAGGGCGTCCATGAGGGCGTCCTTGCAGTGGGCGCAGCGGTGGGCGTCGTTGACCCGGTACGCCGCGTTCTCCATCTCGGTGGTCTCCACCTCGGTGTGACGCAACCCCCAGTCCTCGGCGAGGCGCCGCGCCGCGTCGCGCTCGCTCGCCGCCAGCGACGGCGAGACGGCGGTGACGGCGTGTACACGCTGAGGCCCCAGCTCGTCGTTGGCCACCCAGGCCAGCAGGGAGGAGTCCACACCACCGCTGAACGCCACCACCACCGGCGCCGCCCCCGCCACGAACTCGCGCAGCGCGGCGAGGCGCCCGGCCGCAGCGCCCGCCGCTGGGATGTCTGTCACTGTGTCTGTCACGGTGTCGGTCACGGTGTCGGTCACTGTGTCTGTCACTGGGTCCCCTCGCCCGATTGCGGCGCCGCCCGGTCGCCCCAGCTCCGGCCCGCAAGCTCGCTCAGCAGGCTACAGCAGCCTCCGGCGGCACCCCCGAAGCCCCCGCCGCGGCGTCAGTCGGCGTAGATGCGGACTGTGCCGCCGCGGGCGAAGCCGCCGAGCTGCAGGCCTGCGCTGCGGGCCACCTGCACGGCGAGAGCCGACGGCGCGCTCACCGCCACGAGGGCGCCGAACCCCGCCGCCCACGCCTTCTGCACCATCTCGAACGAGGCCCGACCGCTGACGTACAGGCACAGCGAGGTGGCCGGCAGCCGGCCGTCGAGGAGCAGCCGGCCCACGACCTTGTCGACTGCGTTGTGGCGCCCGATGTCCTCCCGCAGCAGCTGCGGCTCGCCTGACCGGTCCGCCACTCCGGCCGCATGCACCGCTCCTGTGGCGCCGAAGAGGTCCTGCAGGGCGGCCATGCGCCCCGGCACCGCCGCCAGGGTGGCCAACTCGAAGCGCCCTCCCTCCGGCAGCGGCTGCAGGGTCGCGGCGAGGCGCTCGACGGTCTCGGCGCCGCAGATGCCGCACGACGAGGAGGCGATGCCCAGCCGCGGCACGGGAGGCGGGCCCTCCCCGTCGGTCTCCACCGAGACCACGTTGAACTCCGATTCGGCGGGCGGCCCCTCGCCGCAGTACCGGATGCGCCGAATCTCAGCCCCGTCCAGCCAGCCCTCGGCGTGGCAGAACCCCGCGGCCAGCTCGAAGTCCGCTCCCGGGGTGCGCATCGTCGTGGCCACGAGGACGTCGTCGAGGCGGACCGAGAGGGGCTCCTCGACGATCAGCGTGTCGGGCTCGCGACGGACCGACTCGCCGTCGAGGCGGCGGGTGATGAACCGCTCGGTGCGGCCCCGCGCCACTAGCCGCCCCTGGCCCCAGAGGGGGCGCCCGGACGGCGGTCTGCGTTCTTGGCCCAGACGAGCCGGAGGCCGTGGAGCGTGAGCCAAGGCTGGACGTGCTCGATGCAGGAGGTGTGCGGCGAAATCAGCGACGCCAGACCCCCGGTAGCGACGACTGCAGGCTCGCCGATCTCGGCCGCGATGCGCCGGCACAGGCCGTCCACCTGCGAGGCGTAGCCGTAGATCGCCCCCGACTGCAGGGACTCGGCGGTGCTGCGGCCTATGACGCTGCGCGGCGGGGTCAGCTCCACAGAGCGCAGCGCCGCCGCCCGCTCGAACAGCGCCTCGAGGCTGATCTCCACGCCCGGCGAGATGACGCCGCCGAGGTATTCGCAGTCACCGGAGATGACGTCGAAGGTGGTGCCGGTGCCGAAGTCCACGACGATCGTCGGGCCGCCGTAGAGCGCCACCGCGCCGACCGCGTTGGCGATCCGGTCGGGGCCCACCTCCTTCGGGTCGTCGTAGCGGATGGGGATGCCCGAGCGCACGCCGGGCGCGATCACGACAGGCTCGAAGTCGAAGTAGTGCGCCGCCATGGCGCGCAGCGCGGCGGTCACGCGCGGCACGCCCGAGGCGACCGCCAGACCGGACACGTCGCTGAGCAGCTCCCAGCCTTCCACCGCCAAGAAGCCGTCGAGCTGCACCGCCAACTCGTCGGAAGTGGCGTCGGCGTCGGTGGCCGCCCGCCAGTGGCCCACGAGGCCCCCCTCGGCGCTCTCGAGGCTCGCAGGGTCGCCCTGCTGGTACAGCCCCAGGACCGTCTGGGTGTTCCCCACGTCGATAGTCAGCAGCATGGTCAGGATTCTCCGCTTCCGGCCTCGGGCCGCAGCGTCGGGAACAGCACCACGTCGCGGATCGTCTCGGCGCCGCAGAGCAGCATCGCCAAGCGGTCGATGCCGAGGCCGAGGCCACCGGTGGGCGGCAGCCCGTACTCCAGGGCCCGCAGGTAGTCCTCGTCGGTCCTCATGGCCTCGCCGTCGCCGCTGCGGCGGCGGCTCTCCTGGGCGGCGAAGCGGCTGCGCTGATCGTCTGGGTCGGCCAGCTCGCTGAAGGCGTTGGCCAGTTCCCGCCCGGCCGCCACCGCCTCGAAGCGCTCCACGAGGCCGTCGATGCTCCGGTGGCGGCGTGCCAGCGGCGAGACCTCCACGGGGAAGTCGCATACGAACACCGGGTCCCACAGCTCGCCTTCCACCCGCCGCTCGTAGATCTCCGCCAGGATGCGCCCCGCCGACCATCCCGCCTCGGTGGCCACGTCGTGGCGATCGGCCTCGGTGCGCAGCTCGGCGGCGGCGCGGCTCGCCGGCCCGCCGGTGGCCGGCAGCTCCAGCCCGAGGTGCTCCGAGACCACTTCGGCCATGGTGGCCCGCCGCCACGGCGCCGCCAAGTCGAGGGTGCGCCCGCCCACGGGCACCTCGGCGGCGCCGGTCGCGGCTGTGGCCGCGGCGGCCACGACCTCCTCGGTGAGGGTCATCATGTCGGTGTAGTCGGCGTAGGCCTCGTACAGCTCCAGCATGGTGAACTCGGGGCTGTGGCGGGGCGAGAGGCCCTCGTTGCGGAAGATCCGGCCGAGCTCGAAGACCCGCGTGAGGCCCCCCACGATAAGGCGCTTCAGGTACAGCTCGGGGGCGATGCGCAGGTAGAAGTCGCAGTCCAGGGAGTTGTGGTGCGTCACGAAGGGGCGAGCGGCGGCGCCGCCGGCGATGGGGTGCAGCATCGGCGTCTCGACCTCCACGAACCCCCGCCGGGCCAACTCGGCTCTGATGGCCGCCACCATGGCGCTGCGGATCGCCACGGCGCGCCGGGCCTCCGGGGTGACCCACAGGTCGACGTAGCGCCGCCGGTAGCGGGTGTCGGTGTCGGCGAGGCCGTGCCACTTGTCGGGGAACCGTCGGCGGGCCTCGGCCAGCAGGCGCCAGTCCTCCACCTTCACCGACAGCTCGCCTCGGCGGGTCTTCATGACCTCGCCGGTGGCGCCCACCCAGTCCCCGATGGACAGCCCGCAGAAGCAGTCGTAGTCGGGGGTGACCGATGCGGGGGCGAACAGTTGGATGCGCCCGCTGGCGTCGTCGAGGGTGCCGAAGCAGAGCTTGCCCTGGATGCGGCGCAGCATGAGCCGTCCCGCCACCGTCGCCCCGACGCCCGATTCCTGCCCGGCCGCCAAGTCGCCGTAGACGCCGTGCAGCTCCGCCGCCGTGGCGGTCGGCTCGAAGCGGTAGGGGATGTCCCTGCGGTCGGTCACGGGCGTGCCTCGGGCTGGGCCGGCTGGCGGGCGTGCCCGCAGGTTACGGCGGCGGGACGGTGGCGGGTAGGTTGTCGATCAGCCGGGCGCCTCCGAGCTGCGCGGCCACCAGCAGCCGCAGCTCGCCGACGAGCGGTTCCCGCCGCTCCAGCGTTGCGGCATCGACGACGCACGCGTAGTCCACCGGACCCAGCCGGGGCTCTGCGGCCAAGACTTCGGCCATAGCGCTCTCGACGGCAGGCGCCTGCCGTTCGCCCGCCTCGATCCGCTTCACACCGGTGCTCAGCGCCCGGTACAGCACCGGGGCCGCGGCCCGTTCGGCGGAGGCGAGGTAGGCGTTGCGGCTCGACAGGGCCAGTCCGTCGGCCTCGCGCACCGTGGGGCAGCCCACCACCTCGACGGGCAGCGACAGGTCGGCGGCCAGCCGGCGGACCACGGCCAGCTGCTGCCAGTCCTTCTCGCCGAAGTAGCCGCGGCAGGCGCCGACGACGGCGAACAGCTTCGCCACCACCACCCCGACACCGCTCAGGTACGCGGGACGCCGCGCCCCCTCCAGCACCGCCGACAGACCGCCGAAGTCCAGGGAGGTGACCGGCGGCGCCGGGTACATCTCAGCGACGGTCGGGGCGAACACCGCCGCCGCCCCCTCGGCGGCACAGAGGGCCGCGTCATCGCTCAGGCCGCGGGGGTACGCCTCGAGGTCCTCGCCCGCGCCGAACTGCAAGGGGTTCACGAAGATCGACACGACGGTCACGTCGTTCTCGGCCACCGACCGGCGCAGCAGGCTGAGGTGCCCGGCGTGCAGGGCCCCCATGGTGGGCACCAACCCGACGGAGCCGCCGCCGGCGCGCGCCGTCTCGCAGAACGCCCGCGCGGCCGCGACCTCCCCGATGATCGTCACGTCGCTCAAGCGGACGACTCGCCCAGTTCGCCCGTCCGGCGCACGCCGTCGGCGCTGCGGGCGGTCCAGCCCTCCGCCAGGTCGGGCGCTACGTCGGCGAGGGGCACCATGACGAAGCCCCGCTCGTGCATCCGCGGGTGCGGGACCCGCAGGTCGGGCTCGTTCACGGTCTCGCCCTCCACCCAGAGGACGTCGACGTCGAGGGTGCGCGGCCCCCAGCGGACCCGCCGCTCGCGTCCGGCGTCGGCCTCCAGCGCCAATGCCGCCTCCAGCAGCTCGCGGGCGGAGCGCTCGGTACAGAGCTCCACCACGATGTTGAGGTACGGGCCCTGGCCGGGAGGGCCCACCGGGTCGGTCTCGTAGACCGCCGAGACCGCCGCCACGTCGTCGAGGGCGGCCACGGCGGCCGCCAAGGCAGCCCTCCGGTCGCCCAGGTTGGCGCCCATGGCCAACAAGGCGCGCTTCAACGGTCCACGACCCGCCGCTCAGGGGGCGCCGGGCGGTGCTCCGCCCTCGCCGCCCGGCCCGTCATCCCCGACGGGGCCCTCGTCGCCTTCATCGGCCGCCTCCCCGACGATCCGCATCGGCTTGCGCGCCGGGCGCGTGACGCCGGCCACCGCGAACGCCATGACCGCCTCGCGGCCCTGTCGGCCCATCGGGCGCCGCAGGAGCCTCTCGGTGGCGTACAGCGCCGAGGGGACGTCCTTGCTGCGGCCCGTCCAGAGCCAGAACCCGGCGAGGAAGCCGCCGAGGGTGTCGTCCACCCGATCGTGGTGCAGCAGCAACCGCTCCCCCGCCTCGATGCGGCGCGCCACCTCCTCGTAGACCGCCAGCATCTCGGCCGCCTGGGGCGGGTCGCTGAGGGGCATGTGGAGGCAGGGCATCTCCTGCTCGTCGTAGCTGTGCAGGTTGTGCGGCCCGGCGAGCAGCGACACGATGAGCGAGAAGTCGTTGCGGCGAATCCAGATGATCTCCTCGGTGCGTCGCACCGCCCGGTGGTTGGGGCCGTGGCCGCCGGGCCGCTCGCAGACGGCGAGACGGTCCTTGAGCACCCAGGTGAGGCGCCGCGGCACGATGCCGTCGGCCCAGCGCCCCCTCATGGCGAACCCACAGGCGCCTTGGCCCCAACGACCCGGGCGGCGTCGACGGTCGCCGCTACGTCGTGGGTCCGAATGATCGCCGCGCCCGCCAGCATCGCCCAGACGGCCACTGCCAGGGCGCCCTCGAGGCGGTCGGCCCCACGGTCCCGCCGGCCGGCGTCGGGGCCGCCGTCGCGCTCGCCGACAGTCCCCTCGGGCCCCGCCGGCGGGGCGGGCGCCGTGTCGGCGGAGGCGTGCAGGGCGTCGATGAGACGCCCGTCGCCGGTTCCCACCACCAGGGGGCGCCCGAGGCCCTCCAGCATGCCCAGTCCCCCCAGAACGTCGAGGTCGTCCCGCACTGCTCGCCCCGCCCCGATGCCCGGATCGATGTAGATCTCCCCCACGCCGGCGGCTTCGGCGGCCCCGATCCACCCCAGCAGCACCTCGGCGGCCTCCCCGAGGAGGCTCCCGGGAACCGACGGGCGGCCGTTGCCTGCACCGCTCCGCCGCGCCGGCCCGCCGGGGCCGCACACCGCCACCCAGCCGACGCCCGCCTCGGCGGCGAGCGCGGGCAGCGAAGCCGCCGGCGCCGCGGGGAGCCGCGTCGTCGAGTCGTCCACGATGAGGGTGGCGCCGGCGGCGGCGGCGGCGGCCGCGACGGTGGCCGAGTCGGTGCGCACGGCGATCCGGACGTCGCCCGTCAGCGTCGAGACGACCGACCGAACCTGCCGTGCCTCCGCGGCGCGGCGGACCGCCGGGCGGCCGGGGGCGTCGGGCACGCAGGCGACCTCGACAATGTCGGCCCCCTCAGAGATCAGGTTGCGACCGCGGGCGACGGCGTTGCGAACAGCAGGCGGGCCGCCGGCGGGGGCGTCGGGCGCGACCTCGAGTACGCCCATGACCTTCGTCTGCATGATCGGACCGGATCCGTCTCGGCTGCTCCCTCGGTGGAAGGCTACCGGCGGATGCCCCTGCTCAGCCCCCAGAGTTCGGGGCGCCCCCGGCGGCGGACTCGTCATAGACGCAGATGCACGGCAGGTTGCGGTAGCGCTCGGCGAGGTCCAGGCCGTAGCCGATCACGAACTCCTCGGGAATCTCGAAGCCCACATAGCGCAGGTCGGCGGCGCTGGGACGGCTGCCTTGGCGGACCAGCAGGGCGCACACCTGCAGCGACGCCGGGCCGCGTGCCAGCAGAAGGTCGCGCAGGTAGGCCAGCGTCAGGCCGCTGTCCACGATGTCCTCCACCAGCAGCACGTCGCGGTCAGCCAAGTCGGCGTCGAGGTCCTTCAGGATGCGGACCACGCCGCTGGTCTTCGTCGAGTCGCCGTAAGACGACGTGGCCATGAAGTCCAACTCGACGGGCAGGTCGATCTGACGGATGAGGTCGCTCATGAACATGAACGCCCCCTTGAGGACCCCCACGAGGAGGGGGCGCCGCCCGGCGTAGTCGGCGGTGATCTCCCGGC
The DNA here is from genome assembly GCA_026706565.1 of bacterium. Taxonomy (GTDB): domain Bacteria; phylum Actinomycetota; class Acidimicrobiia; order Acidimicrobiales; family CATQHL01; genus VXNF01. Next base: position 12,580 of record JAPOYM010000063.1, on the reverse strand, counting down.
CGAGTTCGGCGATCCGCCGCTGCAGATCCTCCGCGGGGATCAACTCCGGCCCCGGCGGCGCGCTCAGTCCGTTAGTGGGGCGGGCAGGGGTCTGCTGTGCGGTGCTCATGGGCGGTCAGTCTGGCAGACCGGCCGGGCTCGCGGCGGGCGGTTCCAGCCGCAGGCGCCCCGCTCGCCGCCGCACACTCCAGCCGCAGCCCACATCGGCGCCCCGAGCCTCGCCCCGGGCCACCGCCAGCGCCCGATCCACCGCCGCTGAGTCGGGAGGATGGCGCTCGTCGCCGGCGCGTCCCTCGGTGATCCAACGGTGCAGCGCCCAGCGGGCCAACGCCCGAGGCGCCGCCGCCAACGCCGCCGCGTCGGTCGGATCCAGGCCGTCCGCCGCCTCGTCGAGCGCCTGAACGGCCTCGCGGGCCAGCGCCGCGTGACGGCACAGCAACGGGACGACGTCCCGCTCGAAGACCTCATCCAGCAGCGGCAACACGTCGAGGCGCACTCGGTTGCGCCGGAACGCCCGGTCGAGGTTCGACTCGTCTGCCACCGGGCTGAGCCCGGCGAGGCGGCAGACCTCCAGCGTGTCGGAGCGCCGGAGGCCGAGCAGGGGACGGCGCCGCTCGGGCGGCATGGCCGCGGTGCCGCGAAGACCCGCACCGCGCAGCAGGTTCAGCAGCACGGTCTCGGCGCGGTCGTCGGCGGTGTGGCCCAAGAGGGCACCGGCGGGCAGCGCGCCGTAACGGGCGGCGCGGGCCCGCGCCTCGAGGTTCGGACCTGGGTCGACCCGCACCGTCTCGCCTACGAAGCCGGCGCCTGCGGCCGCGGCGGCGGCAGCCACGACGGCCGCGTCCTCGCCCGAGCCGGGGCGGAGGCCGTGATCGACGTGGACAGCGGTGACGTCGAGGCCGGCCGCAGTGGCCAGCACCAGCAGCGCCAAGGAGTCGGGCCCGCCGGAGACGCCGCAGGCGACAGCAGTGCCGGCCGGGGGGAAGTCGCAGCGCCGCAGGTGGGCCTCGAAGGCGCCGGCGGCGATGGCGGCACGCAGACCCCCCTCGGGAGGCCCGCTCCCGGTGCCGGGCGCCGGGCGGTCCCCGGTCAGGCCGCCGCTGAGGCGTTCATCCGTTCGATCCACAGTTCCGGCGACTGGATCTCGGCCATGTCCGGCAGGCACTCCGGGCGCGCCCACGCTCGCTCCACGAACTCCACCCCCTCGATGCGCTCCACAGCCGCGATGAACGCCTCGCCGGCCTGGTACTGGTAGAGCTTGGCCTCGATGCCGACGAGGCGCTGCAGCAGTTTGGCCAGTCCCCGTGCCGAGGTCCGCCGGGAGCGCAGCACGCGGCCGAAGCGGGCGGACTCCGAAAGGCGGTCGGCGCCGGCTCGGTCCATCGTGACGTCGCCGTGGCCCTCGAGGAGGCTCATCATCCCCGACAGCCGCTCCAGGGCGCCCTGCTGAGACGGCGGCGCCAGCAGCGCCGTCAGCCCTCCCCAGCGGAACGGGTCGTCGCCGCCTCGGCGGGCCTCCATGAGGCGGCGGGCCGCGTCGAGCATGCGGACCGGGTCGGGGTCGACGACGTCGAGCGCCTCGTCCACGAGACCCAGGAAGTGCCCCCTCAACCAGGGGATGCCCATGAACTGAGCCCGGTGCGTACACTCGTGCAGCGCGAGCCAAAGGCGGAACTCGCCCACGGGGAAGCCGTGGCGGCGCTCGAGGCTCACCACGTTCGGCCCCACGTAATAGACCATGTCTTGGTCGTCGGGCTTGTCGTCCTCGATGATGAGCAGGTCGTACTGGCCGAGCACCCGCCTCGACATCCAGCCGAGCAGCGCCCCCACCTCGGCGCCGCTGGCCGTGCGGGCGATCTCATGCATCGGGCCCGAGCGGTCGATGCGGCTGTCCATGCGGTCGGTCAGCGGGCGCAGCAGGCGCTGGAAGGACGCCACGTTGGCCCTGATCCACGACCGGCGGTCCACGACGCGCGCCCGGGCCTCACTAGCCGCCTGAAGACCGGTGGCCTCAGCGACGAGACGTTCGGCCTGTTCGGTCGCCTCGGCGAAGTCGCGTCCGATCGAGCGGACCTGAGGCGAGCGGACATCGGGCCCCCCGCCGCGCTCGGCGACCCGGAAGGCCACCTTCTGGGCCAGATCCCAGTCGACGGCGTGGGTCACGAGCGGCCCCGGCCAGCGGAACGGACCGTCGGACCGCTCGGACTGCGCCGTCGGCGCGGGCGCTGCGGCCGCGCCCCGGGGGGGCTCACTCGGGTGCTCGCTCCTTGCCCCGCGGTGGGTAGCGCTGGCCGTGTACGACCTTCACGTAGCCGGCGATGGTGGCGATGATCGCCAAGACCGTGACGGCCACAAGCAGGGGAGCGATCCACCAGTGCCAGACGACCGCCATGAGAGCCACGACCCCATCCTAGAGGCGCCGTGGCCGGTGCAACGCCCGAAGTCGTCGGCGCGCCCGAGCGGAGGCGCTGCCTGCGACTCGCTAGAGGTCGGTGACGTCGATTCCGCTGAGGTCGATGCGCTGGAGGGTCTCGGAGATGCGGATGCGCAGCGCCTCGGGGGCCTGCTCCCGGCAGTGCAGCGCCACGAGGCTCTGCACATTCAGCTGCATGTCGAAGGTGGCGACGCAGGGGGCGCAGTTCTCGAGGTCCCGGCGCAGGGAGGCGATGCGCCCGGCGTCGGGGACGCCTTCGGCGGCCTGCATGATCCGCTGGGCGGCGTGCGGGCATGCGCCGGGTGTGCCGGAGCATTCGGCGAGCGGCCCGAACACCTCGGGTGGCGGGAATTCGTTCATCTGCGTGCTCCTGGGGCGGCGGCCGCAACCGGGGAGTCGTCGATGAGGCCGCGGGCCTCCCCGAAGGTCTGCAACGTCTCGCGCAGCCGCTTTCTTCCCCGATGCAGCCGGCTCATGACCGTGCCGATGGGGACGTCGAGGATCTCGGCGATCTCCTTGTAGGCGAAGCCCTCCACGTCGGCCAGCAGCACGGCCACGCGGTAGGACTCCGGGAGCGCTTCGATGGCGTCGCGCACCTCGGCGGAGGTGATCCCGTCGAGCAGCTCGTCCTCGGCGCTGCGGGACAGCCGGGCGCTGTCGGCGCCACCGAGGCCCCGGTACAGGTAGAGCGTGTCGGTGTCGCCCAGGTCCACCTCTTCGGGGCGGCGCTTGCGGCGGCGGTACTCGTTGATGAACAGGTTCGTGAGGATGCGGAAAAGCCAGGCCCGCAGGTTGGTGCCCTCGGCGAAGCGGTCGAAGCCCTTGTAGGCCCGCAGGTAGGTCTCCTGCACCAGGTCCTCGGCGGCGGCGTCATTGCGCGTCATGCGCCGGGCGGCGCCGTAGAGCTGGTCCATGTAGGGCATCGCCAACTCGGCGAATCGAGCCCGATCAGCCACACCACCAGCCTAGAAGCCACCCGCGGGGCTCAACCCCCGCCCACCGCTACCTGGAATCTCACGTCGGGACGATGCGCAGTGGCGTGTGCCGCGCGATGGCGGCGAAGTCGCGATCGCGTTGCAGCACCGGTACGTCGAGGCGGATCGCAACGGCCGCGATCAGGGCGTCCACCTGCGAACGCAACGTCTCACCCCGCCGGCGGAAGTCCCGGTAGATCCTGGCGGCATCGAGCCAGTCGAGCCGCGGGGTAAGCCCCTCGACATGCTGCGCGACCAGCAGCCGCTGCAGGGAGGCGACGGAGTCGCGCTGGGCGCCGGCCATGACCTCCAGCAGGATCGGGTCGATCACCACGACTTCGCGCCTGGCTACGGCCTCCCGCATGCGGTGGGCTTCGGCTGATCCCGTCGCTCTGAGGAACTCGATCCAGGCCGACGTGTCAGCCAGCAGCACCGCTGCCCCAGTCGCCGAACCGGTCGGCCCGCATGGCGTCGAGGTCGCCCTCCCAGCCGGCGCCCTCCATGGCGAGTTGCTCCTCGACGCTCATCAGCCCACCCCCGAGCAGGCGCTCCAGGGCTAGATGCACCGCCTGGCGCTTGGTCTGCAGCCCGAACGTGCGCATGACGCGCTCGATCAGGTCGTCGTCGATATCGATGTTGGTCCGGCTCACGGCCGCACTATACACCTCTAGGTGTATTAATGTGTAGAGACGAGCGCGAGCCAGCGAGCCTCCCGCTGAGCCCGAGCGGGGAATCGAACCCCGGACCTATTCATTACGAGTGAATCGCTCTGCCGACTGAGCTACCCGGGCGCCGATGTCGCCGGGGACCGGCCCGCGGCGGACATCGCTCGACAGGCTAACGGCTCAGGCGCCACCGAGCATCACAGGCCGCTCAGACGATCTGACAGCCGCAGGCCCTCGAGACCCCCTGATCCGCGCCCGCGGCGCCTACGGTGTCCGGGACCGGAGAGCCGGGGAGAGGTTATGGATTCGTCAGGCGAGACAGCCTCGGGCCTCGGGGTGGTCCGGCTCGAAGCCCTGCGCTACCGATCGCTCCGCTACGTCTCGCAGGAACTCGGTGCGTTCCATGTGCTCGTCGGACCGAACGCAAGCGGTAAATCCAACTTCCTGGATGTGGTGGCCTTCCTCGGCGATCTGTCGGTGACCGACCTGATCACCGCGTTTCGCGGCGACAGTCGGGTCGGGATGCCGCTGCGAGCCACGGACGGACGGCACCTAGTCTGGATGAACCGGGGCGACTCGTTCGAGTTGGCCGTGGAGATGGCCATTCCCGACGAGCTCCGGTTTTGTCTTGGGAACGGCGACTACTCGGCGTGCCGCTACGAAGTGGCTGTCGACGTGTCCCGCGCGCCACGGCTCACGGCGGAGACGCTCTGGCTGAGGACCGGCGGCGGCGCGCGACCCGTCGAGGCGCCCCAGCGGTCCCTGTTCCCCGAGACGGTGGAGCCCCCGGCGAGCATCGTCCGCGCCCCTCGAGCACGTGCCCCGAACGGATGGAGGAAGGTGGTCTCGCGGGGCGAGACTCCCGAGCAGGTGATGTTCCAGTCCGAGACGACGAAGTGGAGGAGCCCTTTCCGCCTCGGAGTCGAAGAGTCCGCACTGGCGGCGCTGCCTGCGGACAGAGAACGTTTCCCGGTCGCAGTCTGGTTCCGGGAGGCGCTGCGCGGCGTGCGGCGGATCGTTCTGTCCAGCGAGGGAATGCGTCGCCCGTGCCCGCCCCTGCGCCAGCGCGAGTACCTGCCCGACGGCTCGAATCTTCCGCACGTCATTCATGGGTTGGAGAGGGACCACCCTGAGTCCCACGAGCGCTGGATCAGGCACATCTCCGAGGCGCTGCCCGACGTCGTCGGCATCACCACCCGTGAGCGCGAGGAGGATCGACATCGCTATCTGGTGCTTCGCTACGCCGGTGGTCTGGAAGCGCCTTCCTGGCTCGTCTCGGACGGAACCCTCCGGCTGCTGGCGTTGACCCTCCTCGCCTACGTCCCCGATCTCGCAGGTCTGTTCCTTATCGAGGAGCCCGAGAACGGCGTGCATCCGCGGGCGCTCGAAACTGCGATCCAATCCCTGTCGTCGGTGTACGGCGCGCAGGTTCTGCTCGCCACGCACTCACCTCTCGTTGTGCGACTAGCCGACCGCGAGCAGCTTCTGTGTCTGGCGCGCACCAACGAAGGCGGCACCGATGTGGTCGCCGGAACAGATCACCCTGCGCTGCGGGACTGGCAGGGAACCGCTGACCTCGGCACGCTTCTCGCGAGCGGCATCCTCGGATGATCGACCTCCTCTGCCTGGTCGCCGACAAGAACATGGAGGCGGTGGCGTCACGGCTGCTGGATCGCCCCGAGTCGCTTGGAATCCGGCGAGTCACGCGAGAAATCGTCGTTCACGATCGACGCGACCCGGGTTGCTTCCACCATGCCGGGGACATCCTGCTCGGGTACCGCTCCCGCGCTGCCCACGCGTTGGTGATTCTCGACCACGCCTGGGGAGGTGTACCTGCCGAGACCGCCGTCGAGGTGGAAGGTCTGCTCGAGGGCAGATTCCGACGCGACGGAATGGGTGACTGGGCGAGGGCGGTGGTCATTCAACCAGAACTCGAGGCGTGGGTGTTCAGCGGCTCGCCGCACGTTGAATCGGCGCTGGGCTGGAGCGGACGCAGCCCCGGTCTTCGCGAGGCATTGACGGCGCAGCGCCTCTGGGCGCCCGGGTCAGACAAGCCGGACGACCCCAAGAAGGCGATGGAATGGGCCCTAGTGCAGCGGAGGCTGCCCCGGTCGTCTTCGATCTACCGGGAATTGGCCAGCAAGGTAAGCACCCGATCCTGCACGGATCGAGCATTCCAGCGACTGCGGAGACTGCTCCAAGAGTGGTTCCCTCCGACCGGTTGACGGACACGCCCGCCGCCGGCGCCCGCCCAGGCCGGGAACCATGTGAGGCCCCGGCCAGCGGGTCAGTCGGGGGCGAGGTGGGGCCAGGGGTTGGCTTCTTCTAGTTGGCAGCGTGGCACAGCCCACGGTTGATCGGCATCAGTCCTCGGGAGCCGGGGCTACCTCACCAATGACCTTGTCCCCATCAATGTCGACACCGAGCAGTTCCTCGAGGTACCAAAGGAGCCTTTGTCGGGTAGTGAAGAAGCGATATCCCAACTCACCCAGTCGTGCCTCGGCCTCAGAGTCTGAGGTGAGCAACAACACGACCGGATCGGTGCGACCCGGCTGGACGCCCCGAGGCCAAGCCAAGTCTGCCACAGCCAGCACATCGCCCGACTCGCTGTCACAGATCTCACAGTGCGTCTCGGGCGCTGCGATGCCCAACTCATTCGCTAGGAGGACAACTCCGACAATCTCCGGGTCCTCCTCGTCGTCGTACCCAACCGGCTTTTCCGAAGTCGTAGGGGTTCGTAGGGCAGTCGACAAAGGAACCGGGGTGTCCGACCGCACTGCTACGCCTCCACACCGCAATCTCTCGAGCAGCTCGTTCGCTGCCTCCGCTAGGAGAGTCCGCCGCGCGGCGAGAAAATCTGGGTACCGGTCCATGGACCAGAGCGCCTCATCGTCTGGAACCCATTGAGACCTGAGCACTCCGGGATTGTCCTCCTCAGCTTTAGCGAGGTACACGGCCGGATCGGAGGCGCTGATCGCGTAGTTGGACTCTGCCGTCAAGAAGCAGAAGTTTGCCAGAGCGTTGACCTGGGCACGATAATAATTGGCGTTGTAGAGCCGCTTCTTGGGGAAGATGTGGTGCCGATGCAGCTTGCTGTGAGCGCCGAGCATCCCGTGTGACAGTTGTAGGCCGTTGAGAAGGTCGCGGGACTCGTTGACGCGGGTCAGGATGTAGAGGAGTGGGTAGAAGCGGGCACCAACCGTCGAACCCGCGAAGTCGTCCGGCCGGACCTCAAGGCCGCCGCGCCACAGTTCCATCTCTGCGATCAGTCCATTGACCCCTGCTTCCTCCAGAGCGATGAGATCTCGCTGCAGGCGAGTCTCGGTCGAGCCGCTGTAGCGACCCCACAGGAAGCTATGCACATACCAGTACAACATTCGCTGCTGTACTTCGATCTTGTTGATCGAACCGCCGCTGTCGGCCACGAGCCTAGCCAGTGTCGCCAAGCCGTGGGAGCCCGCCAGAACTCGTTCGTGGTCAATGCCGAGCCAGCTTCCGAGGAGATTCAGGAGAAAATCGATGCTGTGGGCGGTTGTCTTCAAAGCTCCATCGAACTCCGATACCGATACACCGCGAAGAGAACCGAATGACGCTTGATTGGTTGCGACCGCCGTGGTGCAGCGGAGCAGCCACTCCTGTCTGAATGAGAATCCGGCCTTTCGCCAGCGGTCCAGCAGACTGCGAAGTTCGCTGCGTGCCTGAGGCCAGTCTGCACACAGTCGAGCGAGGGCAAGATCTCCGGTTGAGAGGTCGGTACCGCCGGAATTTACCCGATTGAAGATTTCCACCACCTCGTCGACTGTCCAGTCGTCACCAGCAATCTCCTCGATGTGCAATTCAACATCCTCGACGCCGCGAAGCCGCAGGAGACGCCACTGGTATTTGACAACGATCTTCGGGTCATCGCTGCACCCGTCAATCAGACTCGCGAGGTCTTCCAGACCGGTCCGAAAGACCCGAGTGACAGAGACCCACGTCCGGTCATCGCGCATCTTGACCGGGCCGTAGAACTCGAATACCTCGCTCTCAACGTTGAAATAGAGATCGGTGAAGGCCCGCGCGTCGCCTTGGAAGAACTCCGGTGCGCAGCCTCGCATGACGCCGAACAGGGAGGTTGCCCGTTGCTGACCGTCGAGCAGCAGCGTGACCGCAGCCCCGGACACGGGCGAATCGCCGCGTATCGCCGTCTTTCCCGGGCTCGTGGACCAGACCAAGAAGCCCCCGACGGGGTAGCGGCGGTACAGAGAACTGAAGAGACCACGGACCTGCTCACGTCCCCACACGAAGCCACGTTGGAATTCCGGCAGTGCGAGCTGATCGAGTTCAATGTTGTTGAGAATGGCAGAGATCTTCATGCGCCACTACCTGGTTCGGGGATTGGAAGCACTCAGGGCGAGCGATCACCCTACTGCGATTTCGCGGGTCACCGGACTGCGCCGCGTCTGAAGTCGTCTACCGCAGCTCAAGTACGAACCCCGAGCAGAGCCGGGGCTGTATCGTGCATCCATGCTGACTCGGCTTGAGGTGGACGGGTTCAAGAATCTTCGTGGCGCAGTCATTGAGTTCGGGCCCTTCACCTGCATCGCCGGCGAGAACGGCGCGGGGAAGTCCAACGTGTTCGACGCCATCGAGTTTCTGAGCCTGCTCGCCTCCCACTCCCTCATGGAGGCAGCCCAACGGATCCGCTCGACGCGCGACGACAGGTCAGGTGATCCGCGCGACCTGTTCTGGCGGGGCAGCGCACGCTCGGCAGCCGCCACCGAGAAAGTCTCGGAGCCGGTGGGAAACGGTCGGCTCATGCGCCTCGCGGCCGAGATGATCGTCCCGGATCAGGTCGAGGACGACTTCGGCCGACAGGCCGAGGCGTCGATCACCTTCGTGCGATACGAGGTCGACATCGGTCACGAGCCGGCCACAGGCCTCCAGAAGATCGGTCGCCTCGTGCTCGTGCGAGAATCGCTCCAACCGATCCGGCTGGGCGACGCGCACAGACGGCTGGGGTTCCGCCATTCTGCCAAGCGGTTCCGCCGGAACGCCCTCAAGGGTCGCCGGAGCGGAGGACCCTTCATCTCCACCCAGCAGGACGAGGGCGATCAGGTGATCGTGGTGCATCAGGACGGGGGCAGCCGAGGCAAGCCAAAGCCGGCATCTGCTGCGAGAGCCCCCGCAACCGTGGTGAGCACGATCACCGGCGCCGACGATCCGACGATCCTCGCGGCGCGGCGGGAGATGCAGAGCTGGCGGCAGCTGGCGCTCGAGCCGTCCGCCCTGCGGGCATCAGACAGGTACCACGATCCCCGTGTTATGGCCATCGACGGTCAGCACCTGCCGGCTGCTCTCTTCCGGATCGCCACGCGACAACCCGCCTCCGGGGCGGCCCCGGACCCCGACGGAACCTATGCGCGGGTCACAAACCGGCTGAGTGCACTCACCGGCGTAGGCGTGCGAAGGGTGCTCGTCGACACCGACGACATGAGGGAGTTGATAACGCTGAAGCTCGAGGAGCCGAACGGAGTCGAACTCCCGGCCCGCTCACTCTCGGAGGGCACGCTCCGGTTCTTGGCCCTCGCCGTGCTCTCAGAGGATCCCGATGCCCGGGGGATCATCTGCATGGAGGAGCCCGAGAACGGGATGCACCCCGCCAACCTCGAGGCCATGGTCGATCTGCTCCGTGATCTCGCCTTCGATCCGTTCGACGAGACCGGCGACGACAATCCCTTCCGTCAGGTGATAGCCAACACGCACTCCCCGTCGTTGGTGCAACTCCTGAAGCCGGAGGAGTTGCTGTTTGCTTCGGCGGACTTCGCTCCACGCGGGGACGGCGAGATCGCACGGGCGCTCCGGCTCGCTCCGCTGAAGGGCACCTGGCGTGACGAGCGGCTCGAAGTGCCTCCGGTCACTAAGACCGACATCCTTCCCTACCTGACCAGCCCGGTCGACACGCAACTCTCGCTCGATTCCGTCCCTGCATGATCTACCGGGCAATATTCCTCGCCGACGGATCGTCGGACGAACCTCTGGGCGAGCATCTGGAAGTCCTATGCGCCCGGCGAGACCTGGCGGTCCGGGTCACAACGCCCGACTTGCGCCGCCTGCCGCGCCCACCTGGACACCGGGTCGCCGACCGCCTGCAGGCCATCCTGGACCTCGGCGACATTCCGGACATTCTCTTCGTACACCGCGATGCCGAGGGACAGGACCCGGAGCGGCGATTCACCGAGGTCGACCGCGCGGTCGCACGGGTATGCAGGGACCTGCCTCACGTCGCCGTCGTGCCCGTGCGCATGACCGAGGCGTGGCTGCTGCTGGACGAGCAGAGCATCCGCGAGGTCGCCGGCCGCCCAAACTCAACCGTAGATCTCGGCCTCCCACCGGTATCCGGAATCGAGACCCAGCCGGATCCGAAATCCCTCCTCGAGTGCGCCCTCGAGACGGCCTCAGGCCTTACGGGCCGGAGGCGGGATCGGTTCAGGCGAAGCTTCGGGCAGCACCGCCGGACCCTCCTGCAGAGGTTGGACATCGACGGCCCCGTCCGCCGACTCAAGGCCTGGCAGGCACTCGAATCGGAACTCGACGACTTGGCCGCTCGACTCGCGGAAGCCGCACCGAGCTAGCGCTGAGCCGGGCCTGAGATCTGCCTGCACCTCAAGCTGCTTCAGGTCCCGAGCCCGCCGATCGCACGGCCGCAGGATCGCCACCCGACTGCTGAGCCCGAGCGGGGAATCGAACCCCGGACCTATTCATTACGAGTGAATCGCTCTGCCGACTGAGCTACCCGGGCGCCTATGTCGCCGGGGACCGGCCCGCGGCGGACATCGCTGGACAGGCTAACGGCTCACGCACCACCGAGCACCACCGGCCGCTCAGACGATCGGGAGACTCGTTCGAGTTGGCCGTGGAGACGGCCATTCCCAACGAGCGCCGGTCTCGTCTTCGGATGATCGACCTCCTTTGCCGGTCGCCGACAAGAACATGGAGGTTCCCTCCGACCGGTTGACGGACACGCCCGCCGCCGGCGCCCGCCCAGGCCGGGAACCATGTGAGGCCCCGGCCAGCGGGTCAGTCGGGGGCGAGGTGGGGCCAAGGGTTGGCTTCTTCTAGCTGGGCCGCCGCCTGCAGCAGCAGGTCCTCGCGGCCGTAGGCGGCCACTAGTTGGGCGCCGAGGGGGAGACCGTCGGCGGTTCGGCCCATGGGCAGCGAGACAGCAGGCTGGCCGGTGAGGTTGAACGGCAGGGTGAAGCAGCCGTAGGGCATCGAGCCGATGAGGGCCCGCAGAGGACTGTCCGCGGTGGCGACCAACTCGCCGAGGCGCGGGGCCGGCTGAGCTGTGGTGGGGGCAACCAGGATGTCCCAGCCTCCGGCCCACCAAGCGGCCATCTCCCGCCCGATGCGGTTGCGGGCGGCCATAGCAGAGAGCAGCTCCACGCCGGAGATCTCCCGACCCCGCTGAGCGTAGAACCAGGTGCCGGCCTCTACGTCGGCCTCGACGATGGGGCGTCCCGCAAGGCTCGCCAAACCGTCGAGGGCCGCCGCCGATGCCGCGCCCCACAGCCGCAGGAAGGTGTCCAACAGTTCTCCGTCGTCCAGCGGGGCCGGCCAGGCGGGCGCCACCGAGTGGCCCGCGGCTTCCAACAGGTCGCCGGTTCGCCGGACGGCCTCGGCGCACTCCGGATGAACCTCCACGCCGGCGGCGCCGGGCGCCTCGAAGCGCAGGCCCACCCGCAGCCGGGGGGGCGGCCGCTGCGCCGCCTCGGCGAAGGGAAGACCCCCGGACGGCGCCCCGGCGGTGTCACCGGGGAACGGTGCCGACCCGACATCCAGAAGGGCCGCCGAGTCGCGCACCGTGCGGCTCAGCACATGCAGCGACACCAGCCCGGTGTTGGAGTCCTCGGCCCCGTTGGACACCCGCCCCCGCGACGGCTTGAGGCCCACTAGGCCGCACATCGCCGACGGGATGCGGATCGAACCGCCGCCGTCACCGCCGCTGGCCACCGGCACCATGCCGGCCGCCACGGCCGCCGCCGAACCGCCCGAGGAGCCGCCGGGGCCGCGATCGCTGTTCCAAGGGTTGCGGGTGGGACCGTATGCGAGAGGCTCGGTCGTGGCCACTTGGCCCAGTTCGGGCGTGTTGGTACGCCCCGGGAACGTGAAACCGGCCCGCCGCAGGCACGACACATGGTTGCCGTCGCCGGACGCCCTGTAGTCGATGTCCCGGAGCACTCTGGTGCCCAGATGGCACGGGTCGCCCTCCGAGGCCGGATACAGGTCCTTCAGCAGCATCGGCACGCCCCGGAACGGCCCGTCAGTCAGATCGGGCGAGTCGGCGGCCGCCAGAGCCTTGTCGTAGAGCTTGTGGATGACCGCGTTCAACTCGCCGTTGCGGGCCTCGATCCGCCGGATCGCCGCCTCCACCAACTCCCGCGGCGACACTTTCCCCGCCCGCACCAGCGCTGCCAGCCCGACGGCATCGTGCGCGATGTAGTCCCGCTCGTCAATCATGGTGCCGC
>JAPOYM010000113.1 GCA_026706565.1 bacterium | reverse complement strand
TTTCGGTACAGCACCTCCTCCATGATCGCACACCCCTATTTCAGCAGCCTGCTAGGCGATTCGCCCCTGGTCCGCCGTCGCCGTCGCCCAGTCCAGCCCGACACCGATCTCGATTCGCTCCGCACCCGCTCGATCGGCTGACCTGGCCGGTCGCCTGAAGCGCCTCGGCCGGCGCTATGCTGGAGCGGCCGCGGAAGCGCGACCGCGGGCGACCGAGTGCGTCGCGGCCGAAGTGCCACCAGACGGAGGGAGCAGGCGGATGGCAGGGACATGGACGGCGGCGGAGATCCCCGATCAGTCGGGCCGGCTGGCGGTCGTGACCGGGGCCACGTCAGGCATCGGCCTAGAGACGGCGGCGCAACTGGCCCGCTCAGGAGCGCACGTGCTGCTCGCCTGCCGCGACCCGGAGCGGGGCCGTGCCGCGGCCGAGCGGATCGAGCGGGGGCGGCCAGTGGGCGCGCTCGAGGTGCTCGCGCTCGACCTGGCCGACCTGGCCTCGGTGGCCGCGTTCGCCGACCACTTTGGCGAGCGCTTTGAGCGGCTTGACCTGCTGGTCAACAACGCCGGCGTGATGCTGCCCCCGCAGGGGCGCACGGCCGACGGCTTCGAGCTGCAGTTCGGCACCAACCACCTGGGCCACTTCGCGCTCACCCTGCGCCTGCTCGAACCGCTGCGCCGCGGTCACGCGGCCCGGGTGGTCACGGTCTCCAGCGTCGCCCACCGGCGCGGCGCGATCGACTTCGACGACCTCAACTGGCGCGTGCGCGCCTACCGGTCGATGCCGGCCTACGCCCAGAGCAAGCTGGCCAACCTGCTCTTCGCCGCCGAGCTGCAGCGCCGCCTGGAGCGGGCCGGGAGCGAGCTGCTCTCCCTGGCCGCCCACCCCGGCTATGTGCGCACCGGGCTTCAGCGTCACCGCCGCTGGCTGCAGCTGATCACCATGCTGGTGGCGGCGGCGCCGGCGCGCGGCGCGCTGCCGATTCTTTACGCGGCCACGGCCGAATCGGTCGAGCCGGGCGGCTACTACGGCCCCGACGGCCGGGGCGAACTGCGCGGCGCGCCGACCCGGGTGCCGGCGGCGCCCGCGGCCCGGGACGAGGAGGTCGCGGCGCGGCTCTGGCAGGAGTCGCAGCGCCTGGTCGGCCTCCAGGCGCTCGACGACTGAACGGACCCGGCGCGCTAGCCGCCATCGATGTGGACGGGGTCGTGCCAGGTACCATCGCGGATGGTGCCGATGCCCTCGCCGTCGGCGATGGTGGCGGCGGTGGGTTGGGAGAGTACGACCTTGAGCGTTTCGGTCGGCTCGGGCGCGTTGTCGTTCCAGAGTTCGATGGCGAGCGGTTGTTCGGTGGCGCCGGCGGGGATCGTGACCCAGCCGTGGGAGCCGGAGTAGTCGAGGTTCGGTTGCGCGGTCGCCGGCTGGATGACGTAGCGCACGCGCGCAGTCTCCTTGATCGCGGCGCTCAGCTTGACCGTGAAGAGCAGGAACCCGGTGGTCGGGTGGCAGGCGCCGTCTGTGTCCTGGAAGTAGCAGTCGTAGTACTCGTAGCCTTCCGCGTCGGAGATTGAAAGGGCGGGCAGGTTGGTGTTGGGGAGGTCGTTGTCGGCGACGGCGACGGAGGCCTGCTGGCTGGATGCGAGCGTGTAGCCCGTGCCCGCCTTGAGCGTGACGCTGACCGAGCCGTCGCTCTCGTCCGTTTCGTCGTTGACGGTCTTGAGGGCGTAGTGGTAGGTGCCGGCGATGGGGATGCTGATGGTCTGCGCGCTCGCGCCGGCCTGGAGGTAGTCGCCGGTCTGAGCGACGGCGAGGTTGACGGTGAGCGGGCTGGCGGGCGCTGGGCTGGCCGTGATCGTGAAGCTGATCGCGCTGCCCTCGGTCACGCTGGAGTGCGCCGTGCTGATGCTGATCACGGGCACATCGTTGTCCGCGACCGCCACGGTCGCCTTGTTCTGGGTTGCGGAGACAGTGTAGCGGAGGCTCGTCGCGATGGTCACGGCGATGGCGCCGTCTGCCTCGTCGGCGCTGTCGTCGGACGTCGCGACGGCAATGCTGATGCTGCCTGAGGTCGGGACACTGACCGTCTTGGTCCCGGTCGCGGCGCCGAACTGGCCGCTCTGGGCGACGGTCAGGCTGACGGTGAGCGGCGCGGCCAGGGCGGGGTCGGCGGTGATCGTGAAGCTGGCCGTGCCGCCTTCGCTGATCGCCTCACCAGCGTTGACGCTGATCACGGGCACGTCGTCGTCGGCCACCCTGACCGTCGCCTGCTTGCTGGCGGCGAGCGTGTAACCCGTGCCGGCCTTGAGCGTGACCGTGACCGAGCCGTCGGCCTCATCGAGGCCGTCGTCGGTCGTGGAGACGCTGTAGAACTTGCGTCCCGAGGTCGGGATGTTGATCGTCTTGGTTCCGGTCGCGACGCCGAAGGCGCCGGTCTGGGCGACGGCGAGCGTGACGGTGATCGGCGCGGACGGCTTGGGGTTGGCCGTGATCGTGAAGCTGGCCGCGTTGCCCTCGGTGACGCCGGAGCCGCCCGTGATGCGGAGTTCAGGCTCCACCTCGGCCGTCGGCGTGGGCGGATCGTCGTTGTCAAAGACCACGACCGCGGCCGTGCTGAGCGCGGCGGAGACGCTGTAACCGGTACCCGTCTTGAGCGTGACGCTGACCGAGCCGCTGGGCTCGTCGGCGGCATCGTCGGTCGTGGCGACGCTGACGCTGGCGCTGCCCGAGGTCGGGATGGCGACCGTCTGCGTACCGGTCGAGACGCCGAAGTCGCCGGCCTGCGCGACGCTGAACGAGACGGTCAGCGGACTGGCCGGCTTGGGGCTGGCCGTGATCGTGAAGCTCGCTGAGCCGCCCTCGTTCACGGCCGAGCCGGCCGTGACGCTGATCTCGGGGGTGGGCGGATCGTCGTTGTCGGCGACCGCGACCGTGGCCGTACTGCGCGCGGCGGAGACGGTGTAGCCGGTACCGGCCGTGAGCGTGAC